>CALJRW010000050.1 GCA_937976335.1 uncultured bacterium
ATATTTTCTCCTAAAATTTCTAGTACTATTGTTGTAGGATAAGCCTTTTTTGATTTTTGAAAATTTAAATTATTATCTTCTTTAGTAGCAATACTAATTGGAAATCTTTCCCTTTTCACTCCGTTTGTAACAAATAGGGAAAAAGGACTTGGAAGTTTAGTAATAATTTTGTTTATCTTGATATTTAAATCTTTGTGATTTTTTAAAACTTCAGCAAATAAAATTAAACTATGATATTTATCAAATTGTTTTTTTGAAGTAGAAAACAAGGTAAGTGGTAAATAAATTGTTCCTAAATTTAGACAAGAAATCTCTACAAATTCATTTTGAATATCTTCTAAATTTTCTCTAAAATCGAAAAAACATTCAGTCTTTATTAAAAAAAAATTTGTAAGTAATTTAGAAATTAATTCTTCAAAGTAAGGATAATTTAAGTTTGATTCTGAAATAATTGCATAAGATTTCATTACTCTTCTCTAAAGCTTAATTGTGTAATAAGTTTTTTCCAAGAACACGGAAGTGGCGCTAACAGGTTTTTAGCTTTTTTTAATTTTTCTAGAAGTTCATCAGCAAAAACACCTTCTTGAAGATCTATTTCTTTTTCTAAGGCAACAGAAATTAATTTTCCTTCCCATTTAGCTAATCTTAAATCCTTAGTTAAATCAATCATATATTATTACACGTTTCTAACTTCATTTGTAAATTTTTTAACCTTGTTTTTTTAATATTAACTTTTCTTATAAAAATCCATGCCAAACCTACTAATAAAATTAATAGAGAAACTAGTATTTGAGTTTTAGAAATTGATTTTAAGTAATTTTCCTTTCTTACTTTATCAATAGATAGCACTAAAGGTTCTTCATTAAGCTCAAGAACTTTTTTACTTAGAGGAACAGTCTTACTAACCATGACAGATATAAAGTCTTTAGGAATACCTGCTGCTCCAGAAACAAGTGCTGCAATTGATTCATCATTTGCTGAAAATTCTTCCTCAGCTACTAATAAAACAGACCCGCTACCATTATTCTCTTTATCTAAAGTATGACCAAAAATTGGATCCCTTCTTGGTAAGTTAAGGTGAACTCTACATTCCAAAACTCCCTCTAAACTTAATAAAGTTTGCTCAATTTCTGCACTTAAACCCCTCTCATGTTTAAATCTTTGTTGCTCTCTACTTGATACAAACGCTGATTTGGATTTTTCTACATTTCTCTTTGTTCTAAAAATTCTTTGATCTTGAATGTGTTTTAAAGCTTTTAGCTTACTTTTCTCTGCGACTTCTAATGACCATTTACCATCAGGCTGTCTTGCACGTTCTGCCACTATATTTACATCATTTAAAATAGTAATTAATTTATTAACTTCCCCTTCACTTAAATCATGCATTATTGGCTCTTCACAGGCACAAAAAAACAAAATTATTAGAATTAATACTAATCTATGCATGACTTACCAACTCTTCAAAATCATCGCTTTCAAAATAAAAATTCTTAATCTTATTTATTGCATCTTTATGAATTCTTGAAATCCAAGATTTTGAAATATCCATTTTTTCAAGTATTTCCTTAAAAGATTTGTCCTCAAAATAATATGAATTAATTACTTCTTTCTCCCTTTCATCTAAAACTGTTTCAACAATTTTTTTAAGTGATTTTCTCTTTTCTATTGCTTGCAACTTTAATTCAGGACTATTTTCCTTGTCTTGTATTGATTCCACTTCATCGGCAACATCTTCCGTACTTAATTTAAAAACTAAAGCTCCTTTTGCCATATATTCCAAAACTTTTGTAAGTTCTTCAGCATCTGTATCTTTTGATTCTTGAACAACTTCTTCACCAAAGTCTTGAACTGCTTTAAACATTTTAGCAGCTTTGTAACCGGATCTTCCTAAATCGCTTCGACCTCTTAGGTGATCGATAATGGCTCCCCTTATTCTTAAATACGCAAAACTCTTAAATGGAACTTTAGACTTAGGATCGTATTTTTCAGAAGCCTCTATAAGTCCAATATAGGCCTCCTGAAACATATCTTCCATATAAGATGCAGGAATATCGAAACTCTTAACTACAGAATGTGCTATTGATTCTGCATATTTATAGTGCTCCTCTACTATTGATATCTCTCTATTATCTGATTCCATCTCTATTTGCTCTCTTAAGACTGACCTCATTTGACCCTTTTTCCTTTGCTTTCACTTATACTTTCGACAAAAGGGCTAAATAGTTTCCTACTTTTTACTAATTATTGAAAAATATTAAGAATAAATCTATAACACTAGAGTTTAAAATAATGGAGACTCCTTATGCCCTTCCCCTACACACGACTAAGAAGACTAAGAAACTCAAGTAAAATTAGAGATTTAGTACAAGAAACTAGGCTAACTCCTAATGACTTTATGGCGCCTTTATTTGTCGTAAGTGGGCAAAACGTTAGAAAAGAGATTAGCTCCCTTCCAGGGCAATTTCATGAAAGCGTAGAAAACATAGTAGAACATGCAAAAAAAATAAGAGATTTAGGAATTCCTTCCGTTCTCTTATTCGGTTTACCTGATGATAAAGATCCTGTTGGAAGTTCAGCAATGAAAGATGATGGGGTTATACAAAGAGCGACCGAACAAATTAAAAAAGAAATTCCAGAATTATTATTAACAACAGATCTGTGTTTTTGCGAATATACATCACACGGTCACTGCGGAATTGTGACTGAAGATGGAAAGTTAGATAATGATGCAAGTTTAAAAATTGTTGTAGAACAGACTTTATCACACGCAAGAGCAGGTGCTGATATTATCGCGCCAAGCGGAATGCTAGATGGTTGTATTGCATCAATGCGTCAAGGTTTAGATGAAAATAATTTTGAGGATGTAACACTTATGGCCTACGCTGCTAAGTTTGCCTCTTCATATTATGGCCCATTTAGAGAAGCCGTTAATTCTGCGCCAGAATTTGGTGATAGAAAAACTTATCAAATGAATCCTGCAAATAGACGTGAAGCGCTTCGAGAGGTTGAAGAAGATATTAATGAAGGTGCTGATATTGTAATGGTAAAACCAGCCCTTAGTTTTTTAGATATTATACGAGAAGTTAAAGATTCTTTTTTACACCCTGTTGCGTGTTATAACGTAAGTGGTGAATATGCAATGGTTAAAGCTGCGGGTCTTAAAGGTTGGATTGATGAAGAAAAAGTTATGATGGAAATGCTTCTTAGTATGAAAAGGGCTGGGTCGGATATTATTATTACTTATTTTGCGGAAGATGCTTCTAGGTCACTTTATTCTTAAGAAACCTATTGTCCGAACTAATACCTCAAGTAAAATAATTTCAACTGACTATCAGAAAAATTAAAGTTGAACTTCATCCAAAAGGGCTAATTATAACATTTTTACTTAATCTCCTTCAAATAAATCTATCGCCATAATTCTAGCTTCAGAATGATCAACTATAGGCTGAGGATATCCGTCAATTTTTACAGATTTCTCTGCTATTTTGTGAAGAATCTTTGAATCAACATCTTCTAACTCAGGAACCCACTTCTTTACATAAATACACTCTAAATCAAACTTTTTTTGCTGAGTCCAAGGATTAAATATTCGAAAATATGGCTGAGCATCACACCCTGTGCTTGCAGCCCATTGCCAGTTTCCATTATTAACTGCTGGATCGTAATCTAGTAATTTTTGTGCAAAATATTTCTCACCCCATTGCCAATTAATGTGTAAATCTTTAACTAAAAAAGAAGCTACAATCATTCGAACTCTATTATGCATAAATCCAGTTGAATTTAACTCTCTCATTCCTGCATCAACAATTGGAAAACCAGTTTTTCCCTCACACCAGACTTTAAATTTAGTTTTATTATTCTCCCAGTCTATTTTTTCATACTTTGGGTTAAAAGCTTTTCTAAAAACATGAGGAAAATGAAAAGCAATGTGAGTAAAAAAATCTCGCCAGTAAAGTTCGTTAATTAGTATATGATCAACTCCTAATTTTGCTTTTACCTGCTTATATACTTCTCTAACAGAAACTGTTCCAAATTTATTATGTGCTGATAAGCCTGTAGTTCCTTTAATTGCTGGAAAATCGCGCTCTTCTTTATAATTAATTTTATTTTTAAGAGCTTTTAATATTTTAATTGCTTCGAACCTACCGCCTCTTACATATAAATCTTTATTAGTATTTTTTAGAATTTTATCTTTATAGTCTAGATCTGATGTTTTTATTTTGCTTGTGTAGAAGTTATTTCCAGCTAATTTGGAAGGTTTAGACACAGGTAAAGTCCTACACTTTTTCATAAAAGGAGTATAAACTGTATATGGTGTGCCTTTTCCACTAAAAACTGTTCCTGGAACTGTTAAAAGTAGGTCGTCATATGAAAAAAACTCTACCCCTTTATCTTTACAAACAGTTTCAATTTTTTTATCCCTCTTAATGCTAAAAGGAGTATAATCTTTATTTAGAAAAACCGCGTTAATTGATTCTTTTTTGATTAGATCATTAACTACATCTTCAGCTACTCCATTAAAATAATATAATTTAGCTTTTTGTAATTTTAATTGTTCTTCTAGGTCATCCAAAGATTCAAGCATGAATTGCACACAGTTATCACTTCTATATGAATTTTTTATTAACTGCCTTTTATCAAATATAAAAATTGGTATAACTTTATTGGAATTCTTTAAAGCTTCATTTAGTGCTGTATTATCATGAATTCTTAAGTCACGCCTAAATATAAAAAGTGATTTTTTCATAAAAAATAAGCAAAAATACGTAATATAAATGAATTTAAACTAAGACTGTAATATTTACATACGATAACTAAGTAAAAAAACTGTATACATTAATGATTTTTATTACAATAACCTGTATAGTATTAAAAAATACTTACAGGGACTTATAGGGAGAGGTTATGAATTTTAAGACATTATTATTTACATTTTGTATATTATTTTCTAGCAACATAATTGCACAACAATGTAATGATGGAATTGATAACGATTTTGATGGCTTTTATGATTTTTTAAATATCAGCGATCCAGCAAATGATAATTTCAGTGAAACATTTCATTTTCAAGGACATGGTCCTTATGGCGGTCCAAATCGTCTTCATACAGCTCTCAATAATGCAGGGGTGTTTGTAATTGATAGAGCTGGACAGAACTCAAATCAAATAACTAATGCTGTGCTTTGCGATATTGGAAACTTTAATAATCCAAATATCCCTTTCTATAGGACTACAGTTTATAATGTATGTAGATCTTTAGGTTATGCGACTGTTGCTTCTGTAAATTGTAAATCATTTACTTCTCCAAGCAATAATGAAATTGCTCAATGGCAACATAACGCTAGTCAAAGAATTGGAGATGGTGCCTTCTATAACTACAATGCAGGTTCATCATCAGTAGCCAATTACTTTGTTTTAAGAATTACTTGTCAAGGAGAACTCAGAGGATGTGCGGATGGAATAGATAACAACAATAATGGTTTAATCGATTTAGAAGACCCAGGTTGTATAAACGGAAATGATAGTAATGAAAATTTTCACGATCCAAGTTGTACTGGACCAAATGATATTGAAAGTACAGGATGTAACGACAATGTCGACAATGATGGTGATACTTTAGTTGATAGATTAGATCCTGGATGTTGGGATAATATAAACGATCCAACTTCTTACAATCCAAATTCTCAAGGCAATGAAAATCGTGCTACAACGCAATGCGCTAATGGAATAGATGATGACGGAAATGGCTTAGTCGACTTAGCTGATCCTGGATGTCTCAATGCGTCAGATAATGCTGAAAGTGGTGGAGTCAATCCTGGTAACGGTGGTGGGAACACAATTATTCCAGACTGTGCAAATGGAAGAGACGATGATGGAGATGGTTTAGTAGACCTAGCTGATCCGGGATGTGTTAATTCTGTTGATAGTAGTGAAAGTGGTGATGGTGGTGTTTTTATTTCAAGCTGCACAAATGTAAATACTTCCGGTGTAACATCTATTTTGCTAAGTTCAATACAAAAAGATCATGCCTTAAATCAATATGCTCCTCTTGCTCCTTTTATAAATGACCTAAGGGATGAAGATAGAACAGTTGCAAAAAATAGAAGAAAATCTGCTAAGCGTAGAGATGCTGCAATACTTAATAGATTAAATGAGATGATTTCTGGAAGTAGCGTTACAGTATGCCCTGCAAATCAATGCCAAATGGTTGATAGA
The DNA here is from genome assembly GCA_937976335.1 of uncultured bacterium. Taxonomy (GTDB): domain Bacteria; phylum Bdellovibrionota_C; class UBA2361; order UBA2361; family CALJRW01; genus CALJRW01. The sequence goes on from CALJRW010000050.1 coordinate 6,217, forward strand.
TCTACTGATATTCAAAAAATGAGAAAGTGGATTACAAAAATTTATAAAGCTGCGAAAAGACTTGCTAACTTAAGATATCAATTAGGACATATTGGTCTTCGTGCTAGGAATAAAGTTAAGAAAAAAGCTATAATTCTGCGTGATGAAAGAATAAATGCACTGGAGGCCTTGCCGACTTCATTTTGTTCTGGGTGATATTTTACTATAGATTTAAACTTTGAAACACAGAATTAAAATTAATTCTGTGTTTCTGCGCTTCTGTGCTTAGATAAAAAAAGAGTGAATAATATTGATTTCTAAACCTCACTGTACTGTGTTCTTAATCTCTTAAAACTATTATAGTTGTCCCTCCCTTCTTCGCCATGGCTTCGGAGGACAAGCCGGGGATATAGAAAGGCTTTCATAAATTTTCATTTTCATTCACTATACTTAAGATATGAAGATAAGCAGCCATATAGTAAAAATTTTATTCCTAATAATTCTATTCACCTCATCTTGTTCTCCAAACAGATTATACAGCCCAAAACCTTTCGCAATAACAAAATCGACAAATCAAGATAAAGTTAAACTAGCAATTTTAGAAGTTCTAAATAAAAGAAAGTGGAAAGTGAAAAAGGAATTACTTGAATTTATAGAAGCTAAAAGGCGGGATAAACAATATAATGCAACTATTAGAATTCATTTTGATAGAAGACAGGTTAGGATTCGATATTTTGATAGTGAAAATTTAAACTATATTTTTGAAGATAAAGTTAGAAAAATTCATCCTAAATATAATAAATGGATAAAAGTGCTTGAAAAGGATTTGCTTAGAACTTTGAAGGATGTTTAATTAACCTGAATTAAACCTTCTCCCAAGCAGATTCTATTATTTCAGTTTCTCCACAAAAAACACATTGTTTTCTTCTAGGATTAATTTTCCGACCACAACTGTTACATAATTTTGATTTATCTTTTTTTCCATCAAGCTTTCCATCTCTTATGTCAATTTCTTCAACTTTGTTTAATAACATTGTTTCGCTGATATTTGAAGAATCTCTCAAAAGCTCCCACATTGCTTCAGAGATTAAAGATAATTGATCAATTCTTTCTTCTAAATCAGCTTTGCTCCTTCTGTTTTCTTTGTTTCCTAACAAAGTATCTGCAGATCTATCTTCTAAATTTCTTATTTGACGTTGCTGAATTAAATTCCAAATCCAAGACATATCAAATCTCCCGATGCCAATCCCAAAAATTACTCAAACCTTGAGCGAGTGAAGTTTTAGGATTATAATTTAGTAATTCCTTGGCCTTTTCAATATTTGCATAGGTTTGAAATGGCTCGGTTTTTGGTGCTTCAACGTTTTTTGTTCTTAATTTATTGCCTGATAGCTTTTCCATTATTTCAATAAAATCAATTAAAGAATGAGGCTCTCCCCTACCAAGATTAATAATTTCATAGCTTTGGTTTTTTTCAAATGCTGCTATAACTCCACTTACGATATCGTCAATATATGTCCAATCTCTTCTTAACTTACCAGAATCAAAAAGAGTGATTAAGGAATCATTCTTAAAAGCTTCAGCAATAATAAAAGGCATCATATCAGGTCTGCCTTGCGGGCCATAAACATTAAAAAATCTAAGAGCTGTGAAATTTAAACCAAAGCTATTATGATAAGAATACCCCATAACTTCTCCAGCTTTTTTACTTGCTGGATAGGGTGCTAAAGGCTTGTCAGTTGATTCATGCTCAAAAAATGGCACATTTTCTCTTTGACCATAAACTGAACTAGTAGATGCGAAAACAAAATTTTTTACATCTAAGTCTTTTGATATCTCAAGCATATTGCTAGTTCCAACAATATTATTTTGCACATATTTTAAAGGTTCATGAATTGACCTTCTAACATTTCCAAGCGCAGCCAAGTGAATTACTTTTTCAGGTTGATATTTTTTTAAAATTTCAGAAGTTTCTGAGAAATTAGAAATATCTTTTTCTTCTAATGTGAAAGATTGATATTCTTCTAGTATTTTTATGTTCGCTTTTTTTCTTGTTAGATCGTAATTATCATTAAAATTATCAATCACTAAAACTTCATGCTTTAAATCAAGTAATTTCTTTGAAACATGACTTCCTATAAACCCTGCTCCGCCTGTTACTAATACTTTCATTCAAAACTCCAGAACTCTACATAATTTTTATTATTGGGTTTTTCTAAAATATAGTTTTCTATTAATTGCAGTACACTCTGCATAGTTTTTTCTCTTACTTCTTTTCTATTACCATCAAACAAATACTTAAATACTACATTTTGCTTTTTAGAACAAAAACCAATAAAAACTGTCCCAATAGGCTTTTCTTCTGTACCCCCATCAGGCCCAGCAATGCCAGTTACTGAAATAGAAATATCAGCTTTTGTTTCTAACTCTACTCCTTCTGCCATTTCTCTTGCTACTTCTTTACTTACAGCACCAAAGTTATTAAGCGTATCTATATTAACATTTAGCATACTTATTTTTAGTTCATTAGAATATGTTACGTAAGAACCTAAAAAATATTTAGATGAGCCAGCAATATCAGTGAGAATTTTTGAAATTAAGCCACCTGTGCAACTTTCAGCTAAAGATATGGTCAAATGAGATTTTTTTAAAATAGAGTAAAACTCTGCTAAATCTTCCTTACTCATGATTTGCTATAATGCTTAGAACTTCATCATGTACTAAACCATTCGATGCTACGTAGTACTCATTTTTCATTGAAGGCTGATTAAATAATATCTCATTTCCATTTTCATCTGTAACTTTACCTCCTGCTTCTAAAATAAAGCATGTCGGAGCAAGTAGATCCCATTCTTTATGATGAACAAGCTTAATTACAGCACAATCAAGCTCCCCTCTTGCTACATTCATTAAAGCTAAACCTGAATCTTGCATAGTCTCCCACTCAATACCTACGTCATACCTCGGAGCATTTCTTCTAAAAGCTTTTTTACTTACTAATTTTTGGTTCTCAGAAACCTTTATTGCCTTTCCATCAAAAAGAGCCCCTTCTCCTACTTTAGCATAACCTTCTAATTCTAAAGCTGGAAAATAAACCAAACCAAAACTTGGCTTACAGTCTACGGATAAACCAATAAGTATTGAAAAATCGTCTTTACCTTCAACAAAGCTACGTGTTCCATCTAAAGGATCAATTAACCAAACTTTATCAAAATCATTAATATCTTTTGGAATTTCAGCCTCTTCACTAACAAAACCATAATCTGGAAAAACCTTACTTACTACTTCCTCTATAATTCTATTTGATTCAAAATCAGCATTAGTTACTAAGCTTCCATCAGCTTTCTTTTGAACGTTTATTTTTCCTTCATTTTCTTTCTTGCCTGGCCAAGTGGATCTTAGAAATTCACCTGCTTTAAGCATTGCATCTCTTACTTCTTTTTCATTGTTATTTAGTGCCATTAAGTTATATTGGTAACATTCAAATAGGAATATAACCAGTATGAGTAAAAACTTCTTTGATAAATGCTACAATTTAATCTCAAAAATACCCAAGGGAAAAGTTACAACCTACAAGGAGGTAGCTACTGCTTTAAATTCTAAAGGTTATAGAGCCGTTGGGAATGCTATGAATAAAAATCCTAATGCGCCTATTGTTCCCTGTCATAGAGTTGTTGCAAGTACTGGTAAGATTGGTGGTTATGCTTTTGGAACTAAAAAGAAAATTGAACTACTCAGGAAAGAAGGTATAAAAATAGAAGAAGGCAGAATTCAAGATTTAAAAAAATACCTTGTTTCATCGAAAGAATTAAAGAGAAGGTAAGCTATTGATAATATTACCAAAAAATAATTTTTTCTGGTTTTATCATTCTTCTGAGAGCTCCAATTAAGTACATAGAACCACATATTAAGATTGGAATATCTTTATTATCTTCTAACGATCTTATAAAGCCACTATAATCCTTATCCCAAACGAAACTTCTTATATCAAAACTCGATATATAATCTTCATAATCTTTTATCTTTAATTTTCTATGACTATCTGGACTTAAAATATGCCAAGCTCTAGCCTTAGGAATTAACGTAGTAATCATTTCTTTCCAATTCTTAGTTTCTAGGGCCCCAAAAGCTACTTCAATTTTCGAATCATACTTATTATTGACATAATTACTTAAGGCTTTAATCCCTCCTATATTATGAGCGCAATCGAGTATAACTCTCCTACCCTTATAATTAAACTCTTCTATTCTTCCTGGCCAAAAAAATTTATTTAATCCAGTATTAATTTTTTCTTTACTGATACCTAGATAACAAGCAACTGCAATGGATAAAGCAATATTTTTTACTTGGTGTATGCCTTTTAAAGGAGGGGTAAATTCTAATAAATCCTTACCTTCCCAAGAAAATAAAGCCTTACCTTTATCACTTATCATTTGAATTTTAAAATCACGATTAAGAACGAATGCTGAAGAATTCTTAGCCTTTGCAACGTCAAGAATAACCTTTAAAGCTTCATTAGAGACTTCTCCAACAAAAACAGGCACTCCTTCTTTAATAATCCCTGCTTTTTCGAAAGCAATTTTCTCTAAGGTATTGCCTAAGATATGAGTATGGTCGTAAGAGATGGAAGTGATGATAGAAGCTTCAGGTTTAGTTAAAACATTAGTCGCATCAAGTCGACCTCCCAAACCTACTTCAAAAACTCCCCAATCGAGATCTTTAAAAGCTAAGAAAGCTATAACAGCCATTGTTTCCCAATAACTTAATTTTACGTTAGCTAATTCTACATGTTTTTTAACAACTAAAGCCAATTTGTCTAACTCTGTATCAGAAATAGATTTTCCATTTATAACAAATCTTTCATTCACCTCTTGTAAATTAGGAGATACGTTAAAACCAATATTTTTAGATATTTCAGAAAGAATACTAGCAATACTTACTAAAACGGAACCTTTGCCATTAGTTCCTGCGATATGAATAGATTTTGGTTTGTCTTGAGGGTTATCTAGATCTTTAACAATCTTAGATATAACTTCTAAGTTGAAATCTCCCTTTCCTCCCCAAAGAGCTAGTGAATTGATATAATCAAAACCTTTGCCAATCTTATTTTTAAACGAATCTATCTGTCCCACAGTGGGACATCTTATACTAAATCACGATATATGAAAAATTTCCTGTCCCACCGTGGGACACTTAAGCTGTAGGATAGGTGATTTGAAACTTAAAAAAGCATCAAATCATCAAGATAGAAAAGCTCTAAAAATTGCCTGTAAATCTGTTTCTGAGTAGAAATCTACAGTTATTTTTCCCTTCTCATTATTCTTAGAGGAACGAACTAAATTTACTTTTAAACCGAGAGCTTTTTGCATTTCATCAATTAGCCTTACATCCTCAGGACTTTTAGCTTTTTGTTTGTTTTTTGCTTTACCTGAACTCTTCTTTGTTTTCTTTGGACCTAAAGCTTCAATCTCAGTTCTAGTTAAATTATCTATACTAGCTAAAAGCTCACTTCTACGTTTAGGATCTGAAATCTTAGATAGAGCAAGAATTTTAGACTCGGGTGCTCCCTGTCTTAAAGCATTAAGTAAATCATCAGGTAAATCCAAAAGATCTAAGCTTCTTTGAACTGAGCTCTTAGAAATGCCTAAACGTCTTGCAATTTCTCTTATAGATAAATCATACGCAGCTTTTAGTGCATCAATTGCATGCGACTTTTCTAAAGAAGTAAGGTTTTGTCTCTGAATATTTTCAACTAGCTGTATGGCTAAAGTTCTAGCGCCACCATCATCATCAGCAGTATCAACGATTGCAGGCACTGCGCTTAAACCAGCAATTTTAGAAGCCCTAAATCTTCTCTCGCCGGATACTAAGTTATACTTACCGGGAGTTTTTCCAGGTCTAACCAAAAGAGGAGCAAGAACGCCGTATTCTTTGATTGAACTTGCTAACTCATTTAAAGCAGAATCTTCAAAGTATACTCTTGGCTGATTAGTATCTCTTACGATTGCCGCAATAGGAATTTGTCTATAAGGAATACCAGAGCCTTGTCTCTCTACTATAGTTGGTCCGGTCGATAGTGGGTCTTTTGCTAATCCAAACTTTCTAGCCATTTAAAATCTCCTCTGCTATTGCACCATAATCCTCAGCACCTGAAGACTTTGGAGCATACTCAAAGATAGTTTGCCCCTTAGAAGGTGCTTCAGCAAGTGAAACATTACTACGAATTACACTATCAAAAACTAGTTCACCAAAATATGATCTAATAGTTTCTGAAACAGCCCTAGCTAAACGCTTTCTCGCATCGTGCATACATATAAGAACTCCTCCAACTTCAAGTTCTTGGTTATAAACCCCTCTTACTTGATCAATGGTATCAAGTAACTGTCTTACGCCGTGTAGAGCAAGATACTCGCTCTGAACTGGAATTATCACCTTATTGCATGCAGCAAGAGCATTTAAGGTTAAAAGACCAAGAGTGGGAGGGCAGTCGATTAGAACTACATCATATTTGTCAGAAATTTTGCTTAAGCTTTTCTTTAAGAGTAATTCTCTTCCCACAGCGCCACCTAGTTCTAAGTCAGCTGCACTTAACAATAAGCTAGAAGGGGCAACATAAAGATTTTTAGATCTCTCAATAATTACTTCATCAACCGTTTTAGTACCTTTTAGAACATCATAAATAGTAAATTCTGGAACAGGTCTTGTTAATTCTGGGTTCTCAGGATTCTCTTCTCCTGAAAGACCTAAATGTGTAGTTAGATTACTTTGAGCATCTATATCTACAAGTAGGACTTTTTTTCCTTTATTAGCTAAAGCTGAGCCTATATTTACAGTGCTAGTAGTTTTGCCAACACCACCTTTTTGATTTAAAATACTAATTATTACAGACATTTAGTTTTAAGCTCCCCTTAGATGAATTACCTAGATAACATAAGTTATCGTGATCTTCCATAAAAATACAACAATTCTTTTCATTCTTAAATAAAAAACTACATATCAGATCACGATTGACGAATTTGCATATCGTGTATTGATATTAATTATTATACATAGTGAAACGAAATAAGCTTATATAGTGCATGGAAGTTAGTATTCACGTGTAACGAAATTAGCAATATCGTGACTCAAATTAAGGTTAAACGTGCTCTGAAGTTAGAACTCTCGTGATTAGAAATAAGTTATATCGTGAAACAACATAAAAAAAGTTAGATAAACTTCTGAAATTAGCTTGATATTTGTAAGCTTACTAAATAACAATATAACTTATTTAACTTTGTTAAACTACAAAGGTTGGTTTAGAATAAATTTATGAGTAATTCCGAAAGTTCAAATAATATTAGAACTTCAAAACATGCAGGTATTCAAATTTCTCGAGATGAAATGAATCTTGCTGAATTTCCTATTACGGTACTTTCAACTAGAAGTAATCCAAATATTAAAACTCTTGAGTTTAGTGATAACATTATTGGGAAAAACGGAAAAGAAACAAAGCGTTCTTGGATAATTACAGGAGCTGATAAATTTGGCCTTCCTACATCTTCAGATGATGAAGTTTTACTAGGTCTTTTAAAGCTTTCTGTTGATGAAGGTTTAAATGAACCAAAAATTTATTTTACTCGTTATGAGTTATTAAAAATACTTCGCTGGACTACTGAAGGACGAAGCTACAAACGTTTGCAAAATGCTCTGGATAGGTTAAGTGGGGTCAGGATTAAGGCCACTAATGCCTTTTATGACAATGAATCTAAATCTCATAGTACTAAAAACTTTGGCTTAATTGATGCCTATGAGATTAATGATGGAAGAGATGCTGGAGTTAAACCTAGCTTCTTTATTTGGAGTGACGAACTATTTAAATCCTTTAAGAGTGGATTTATTAAAAAGCTAGATTTAGATTATTTTCTAAGGCTTAGGAGTGCCGTTTCTAAAAGATTATACAGATATCTTGATAAACATTTTTGGTACAAGTCTAAAATAAAAATAAATTTGTTCATACTAGCGCACGAAAAAATAGGCGTCTCCAGAAATTACAAGTATGCAAGTGCTCTAAGACAACAACTAGATCCGGCAATTGAAGAATTAATTGCTTCAGGTTTTATTTCTGAATGTGAATATGTAGGAAAAGGTAAGGGAACTGAAGTAATTTTTTATTCTGGAAATGCTCGTCCAAGAGTTTTGGATAAAGGGAAAAAAACTAATAATCAAGAAACTCCTAAAAAAAATACCCAAATTAGTATTAACTTATCAAAAAAACCATTAAAATTTGACGACTCCGAATCAAACAAAAAAATGAACTTAAGAGACTCGCTCTTATCTAAATTACGAAATAGAGGGTTAAAAGAAAAACAAGCTGAAGCACTGCTTCCAGATAATCAAAATACATTGGAAAGAATTGATAAAATTATTGTTTATTTTGATAATCTTGTAAGAAATGATTCCGTAAGAATTTCAAGAAGTCCTGTTGGATTTTTATATAGAGCTGTTGAAAAGCCTCATGAATTTGTTTTGCCTGATGAAGCAATGAGTTCAAAAACTAAGCGCTCAAGTGTAGTTATTAGTAAGGAATCTGATCAATCAAAACATAGAAAGGAATATGAAAAAGATAGAGCGAAACAGATAGTAAATATAAAAAGAGAAATAGAAGCTAATATGCTGTTACAAATTAGATCTGAAACTGAGAAAGGCTTAGTGCAGTTCAAAGAAAAAATTCCAAGAGAGCAATATGAAGCTTCAATAGAACACCGAGTTGATGAACACTTAGCAAAGCTTTTTGCTATTCCTACATTTGAAGAATGGAGTAGGGGTGAAGAATGGAGTAGGGGAGAGTAGCTTTTTCGTAACGCTTATTTTTTCAAATTCAGGTTTAGAGCATGTAAATTTAAATGCTAGGAAGTAGCCATGACAAAGGAAATAGAGAATTGGGTTAGCAAACTTTTAATCTCACCTGGGCAAAGTACACTTGGAGTTTGTGGATTTGGTGGAACCGGTAAATCTACGGTTATGCGTGATTTAAGTGCAAAATTTCGAGATTCTTGCGTTGTTTTTGAAACAGACTGGTACATGACTCATAGCAGTAAAGAAAGGAGGGAGGGGATAGCTCGCGCCATAGAGAGCAATATAGAACATGAATTAAATTTTTGGAGCTCCCCAATTAATTGGTACGATTGGCAAGAATTAACAAATGATTTGTCAGAACTAATGGCTGAAGGCCAACTTTTGAGACAAGGTTTCTGGCGTTCATCAACAGGGGAAAAGGATTTATCCATATCTCTTTCATTAAAAGCAAATGCTGTTATTTTAGTCGATGGTATATATTTGCTTCACGATCCAATAAGAAGCTTGTTAGATGCAGTAATAATGCTCGAAGTTGATGTAGAAGAAGCCTTGGCTAGGTCTATAGCTCGGGATAAACATCGTAGTCCGCCATCCCGTCAAGAGTTTAAGAAGCAAGTAGCATATTCTCATGATATTCCTTATTTCGAAAAATGGAGAAGTTCTATAGATGAAATAGTTATGTTTGAAACCTGAATTATGAAAAATGTCTATTATTCAGAAATTACTTTTTGAGGTAATTTAAACTCTTCAAAATCGACATCAAGTTTATTTCTAAGAGTCTTAAAACTCAAAAAATCTAAAGCACCTACTATAGTTATAGCTTTTCCTTCTCTTCCAGCTCTACCGGTTCTCCCAGTTCTGTGCACATAGCTATCAAAGGCATCAGGAACGCCAACGTTGATTACTAAGTCAATTTTTGGGATATCAATTCCACGCGCAGCAATGTCAGTTGCAATTAAGTATTTGAGATCTCCTGCTCTAATTTTGCTCATTATTTTAGTTCGTTGGTTTTGATTTAAATCAGAGTTAATTTTCAAAGCATCATAATTTTTGCGACGTAAATAAACTTCAATAAGCTCTGTTTCAGATTTTCTGTTACAAAAAATAATAGCTGATTCAGGTTTTACTGTATCAAGAATGGAGCAAACTGCGAGTGGTTTATCAGTTACTTGTCCCCCTACATTTGTGTATAAGTGTTCAATTTGAGGAGGTTTTTCTTCAAATGTACTCGCAGTTATTTGAATGGGTTCTTTAAGATATTTTTCTCCTAGCATTACTACTCTTGGCGATACTGTAGCTGAAACAAATAGTCCTTGAGTGTGTTTTGGGATTTCTTTAATAATTGATTCAACATCTTGAGATAAACCCATCGAAAACATTTCATCTGCTTCATCTAAGACAAAAACTTCACAATCTCTAACATCAAGTGTTTTTTTCTTAAGGAAATCGAGCATACGGCCAGGTGTGCCTACAACAATTCTTGGATCGTTTTTTAATCCACTTTCTTGTTTACCGTAAGGCATACCACCAATAATTAGTACAGGCTTAAGATCTTCTTTAAGACTACTTAAAACATCTGCTATCTGAATAGCAAGCTCCCTAGTAGGTGTTATAACAACTCCAAAAGTATAATTTACTTTTTCTTTTTTAGCGACTTGGTTCATTATTTCAATAAGCGGTAGGCCAAAAGCTAAGGTTTTGCCACTTCCGGTACTAGCTTGAACTATCAAATCTTTTCCTTTGAGTGTTGGAGGAATACTTAGTGTTTGTACAATTGTAGCTTTTTTAAATCCAAGATTTTTCACTGTATTTAAAAGTTCTTTGTCTTTTAGAAGCTTTGAAAATTCAAGAAGCTTATGTTCGTTTGTTTTGTTAGTTGTCATATAAAGGGTTTGTTAAATAGTAAAATTTTGAAAATATTTTCAATATAAATCTGCTATACTTCTCGACATTTGGTTTAACCATTTTTTTCTTGAACTTTATGCATAGCATAAATTCATATTTATTCGTTCGATCAGTATATGTGTTTATTTGGGCAAAAAATGGCTTCACATTGATTACTTAAGGCTTGCAACATAAACTTATAGTAGCTTAATAATTTTCTTCATGCATTAGACATTTTTTATATTTAAGTAGCAAATTTAGAGTTTCTTCGGCCCTTTTATGTATTTTTAAACTTTCACAGATCTCAATTTCAAAAACTTCTTCTGATTTCGAATAAAAATCCAAATTCCAGGAATTCCAACAACTAAGTATTGAATAATATGTTGCGTAATAACCATAGGCAGTGCAATTTCTTGAAATACACCATCTTCTATAAGAACTTTTGAAGTTACTGCTTCAATAACACCTATTCCACCAGGTGCAGCTGGAATGAGAGAGCTAAAGTTTACAGCAACCATAAATAGGGCTGTTCTAGAAAAGTTAAACTCAACACCAAAAGCATAAAGAATTGCAATATATACGCAAATTTCAGTTGCCCATACTGCTAAAGACCACAGAAATAGAATAGGAGCCCTCTTTCTTGTTCCTACTGGGCTAATTCCTTCGATAAATAGTTCCAATCTATCTAAGATATAGAGAAGATATTTATTTTTAAATCTTTCACTTATTTTTCTAAGTATTTTAAAAATAGAGTTTTTTTTGAAAATCACTAAAAATACAAGAAGTCCAGCCACAAAAAAAAGTAAGGCAACCCAATAGAGAGCAGAGGAGGTAGAACCTAAATTTTTAGTTCCTAAAAAAGCTAAAAATAAAAGACTGATTGTTATACCATCTGCTAATCTTTCAGTAGCAATTGTTGCAAGTACTGTAGTTCTTTTTTCTCCAGTAACTTTTGAGCCAGCATGCGCTCTTGCAATTTCTCCGGCCTTGGCAGGGAGTAAATTGTTCATAAAGAAACCAAAGAAAGTGATTTTAGTGCTATCTCCAACACTAATATTTTTATTTGGAAAGAGCTGAACCCATCTAAAAGATCGAATTAGGTAAGAAAGAACAGTTAAAAGTATAGCAAAAATTACAAAGTGCGGTTTTGCTGATTTAATATATTCCCAAGCTTTATCCCAATCTAGTCCTTCGAAAGCAAGAAAAAGAGCAAGAAATGTAATTATCCATGGGAGGATATATTTTAGAAAATTTGTAAGATTTTTCAATTTATCTAAATATTCATTAAAATGTTAGGTTTTACCAAAATTCAGATTATAAGTATTACTTAAAGTTTAAGAGTCTTCAAGTCTGGGGTTTGAGGAGAACAATAATACAAAAAATTTTTTAGGGAAATTCTCTTTGGATATAAAGTGTTTTAAGTAATAAAAGCAAAAATAATCATAAAAACAAACATCAAACCAATACAACTACCAATAACAGAAGCAGCAAAAGGCAGACTTTTATTTTTCGCAATACCTGTCATCCAAGGTATTGCAATATAAAAAAGATAAAATCCGTAACAGGCGGCTCCGAAGTTTAATAATCTAAACAGGAAGTTAGGGAATAAGTTTAAAATTCCAGCTAGGATTCCAGGCGTTGCACAGTATCCATAATATTGTATAGCAGTGTTTAATTCAATAGATCCAGCAAATTTACTAGTAAAGAACTTTATTACATGTCCACCAATAAATAATGAAATAACTAATATTACGTAATTAATTATACAACTCCAGAAGCCTATAAAAATATCAGAGCCAGTAAAAAGAGCAGAAATAAAAAAAGTAATACTAGGAACTGCGGCAATAAAAAGCCAGTAGTTTAAAAGAAAATCTTTAACATTTGAAGATTTTTTAATCTCTTCATAAGTTTCTTTTGGGTTTGTAATAAAGTTAAAAGCTTTTAAAAAGGCTGGATATATTTTATATATAAAATCTCTCTCATCTTCTTGTCTGAGTCTTTCTTGTATGACATTTTTTTGGTTAGTATTTCGTAAATTGTGTTTATTTCTATCCATTGACCTGAATAATAAAAGCTAGCCTTTATTCAATCAAGTGCTAATATGAAAAAGCTCTAATTTATTAAGAGCATTTAGTTTTTATGATCATAAGACTTAAGCCCATGATATACAGCAAAAGCAACAATCAAAGCATGTAGCGAAGAGTAGATAAAACCTCGCCAGTTATCTGAAAAGTATGCAACCCAAGAGAGTCTTAGAATAATAACTAAAAGAAGTATAGTAATTACATTTCTTAGTCTATTTTGAAATACCATAAGACAGCCAAAAATAGAGTTTATTTTAAACTCTATTGAAGATTTTTAACTTCTATCTTAGTAAAGCGAGTCTTTCTTGAACATTCTCAGGGTTTTTTTCATAAGATCTGAGGGTTTGTTGAAGTTCAATTGGATCTAAATCTAAATGTAAGCACACCCACGCAAAGCTAAACGCTTTTTTAGGTTTTAACTTACCAAATAGCCATTGTCTTGCACTTCTTACAATGTGTCTTTCACAATGTGCAGTTCCAAAAGCATCACATATTGCGCGTGATAAAACTGCAGCAAGTAAATTCCTTTCGGGTTTGACTGCCGATTGTGATTCTTGTCCTTCATCGTTATCTGAATTAAATCTGCCTAAAGCTGACGCGTTACTCATTTGTTACATCTCCCTTATGTAATTAAATTAATTTTTTTATATCTTAATAACAAACTAGTGGTGGGTTTATTATCAAGAAGGTTACAAGTGTGTGGTGGCATAAAATTGGTGTTGTGGTAACAAGCTAAATCATTCAAAATGTTTTTATTACTTCTCATGCTATGGTTATTTTTATGGTTATTTTGAGAAGATAGTTTAATCATATTTATTTAGTTCTACTTCTAAATTAATTAGTATGTAAATTAATAGCTTGTATTTCTTAAAACATTATTTATCTAACAGATTTTAATCTGAAAGAAGCAAGTTAAAACCTACAGAGTTTAAAAAAGAGTTAAAAAAAGTTTAATTAAGTAAAAATATAAAAATTAAACCTATATCACAGCTTTTAACTACTTAAAGTACGGTCGTCAAGAGAATTAAGCATTTAAAAGCATTTTAAGGTATAAAGTAGCTAATTTATTACAAATTACTTAAAGTTGTTTTATCTGATAAAACATAAGGCGCGATTAATAAAACAGAAGATTCTAATCTTTCTATGTAGGTATTTGACTTTGTTATATTTTTAATTTAATTTCTATCTTTAAAATTTAAAGCTAAATTTAGATAAAAATTATGACAAATCAAAGAAAATTATTTGTAAGCAACATTGATTTTGAGGTTAATGAAACCACTCTTAAGGATATGTTTGGAGAGCACGGAACCCCATTAAGTGTAGTAATTGCCGTAGATAAAGAAACAAAACGTTCTAAAGGTTTTGCTTTTGTTGAAATGTCTTCTGAAGACGAAGCAAAGAAAGCTGTAGAAGCTCTTAACGATTCTAAAGTTAATGGTCGTTCAATGAAAGTAACCTATGATAAGGGAAGTGGTGGTCAAACAAAAAGTTTTTCTGGAGGCCCAAACAAGAGAGGTGGTCACGGTGGAAAAAAGCAAAGAGAAATGCTTCCTCCAATTCAACGTATTCAGTTATTTAGAAAGAAAACTAAATCAGATCCATTTACTAGCGATCCTAAACGAACTACAGATTATCGTGATGTAGCTTTTCTCGCTCAGTATTTAAGTGAAACTGGAAAAATTCAATCGAGAAAACATACAGGGCTTAGTGCATTTCATCAAAGAAAAATTACTAAAGCGATAAAACGTGCTCAAAGTCTAGGTTTAATGCCATATAGTCGATAAGGCTAAATGTCTAACATTCATGTTCAAACTCCTTTAATTGAGACTCTGTCTCTAGGTAGAGATTTAGCTTCTCGAGTATGGTTAAAGTTAGAAAATACTCAGCCAAGTGGTTCATTTAAAGCTAGAGGAATTGGATACGCTTGTAGTGAATATAAATCAAAAGGTGCCAAAGGTTTTATTTCTTCTTCAGGTGGAAACGCAGGCCTTGCGGTAGCTCTTTCAGGTAGGATGTTAAATATTCCAGTTCTAGTTTATGCTCCGGAGAGCACGACTCAGCAAGCAAGAAAATTAATTATTAATCAAGGTGCAGAACTAGTAATTCATGGTGAAACTTGGTTAGAAGCTCATACTAAAGCTTTAGAAAATATAACAGATGATTATGTCTACATTCATCCTTTTGACAATCCGTTACTCTGGACTGGCCATTCAACTATCATTGATGAAATTAAATCTTCAAATGTAGTGCCAGACGCAATTTTATTGTCCGTTGGTGGAGGTGGATTGTTATGTGGAGTACTAGAGGGTTTAACTAGAAACAACTTAGAAAGTACAAAAGTTATAGCTATAGAAACTAAAGGAGCAGACTCTCTTAATCAATCTCTTAAGTCTAAAAAATTAATTGAGTTAGAAAAAATAACTTCAATCGCTACTTCCTTAGGAGCAAAAAAAATTTCAGAAAAAGCTTATGAACTCGCAGTTAAAAATGATGTTAGAAGTATTGTCGTTAGTGATAATGATGCCATTAGGGCTTGTAGAGATTTCTTGGATGAACATAGAATGCTTGTTGAACCAGCCTGTGGGGCAACAATTAGCGCCTTAAAGGTTGATAGAGATTATCTTAAGCAATTTAAAAATATTGTTGTTATTGTTTGTGGTGGGGTTACGTACAGGGTTGAGGACCTAGTTTTTTAATAAGTCTTATCCAAAATTCAGGTTTAAAAGCTCTTTTTCGGAAATTACTTTTTGGACTTTCTATAGATGTTAACGTAAAAATAGTAAAAGAAAAGCAAATTTTTTAATTAACTTCTTTCAAAAACTCCAAAACCTCTTTCGAATGAGTCAGAGGTTTAACTTTTCCAAAAACTTTAACAATCTTCCGCTTACCATCTAAAACAAAAGTAACTCGTTTAATTCCATTAAAAGTCTTACCCATAAATTTCTTTTCACCATAAACTCCATATTTTTCAGAAATTTTAAAATCAGTATCTGAAAGCATTAATTCTTTTAAGTTATTTTTTCCGCAAAACTTAGTTTTAGATTTTTCATCACCACCAGAAATACCAATTACTTTTGCATTGAGTTTTTCATATTTTTTAATATCTTTAGAAAAATTTCTAGCTTCTATTGTGCATCCCGGGGTATTGTCTCTAGGATAGAAAAAGAGAATTATGTACTCTTCTTCAAAGTCTTTAAGTGCATGAAGTTCGCCATCTTTATCTTTTAATTTAAAAGCAGGTGCTTTCTTTCCTTCGACTAACATATTAATATTCCTTTTTGTCAAAATTAAATAGAATTATTCTTTATTATCACTGCTCCAAGGAGAATCTCCAGGAACATGAAAAACTTCCTGATTGCCCTTAATTGTTGCTTCAATATCAAAAGCATCTGAAAGTTGATTTAAAACTTCAGTAATTCTTGTTCCACTACTTTCGACAAGTTCAGCAGCTTTAATTTGTTCAGGTGTTGCAGCATCACTAGTTTTCATTAAATATGCAGCACCTAAAACTGCTCCTAAGGGATTATTGATTTCATGCTTTAGAGTAGACACAAGAGTTTTAATAGTATCCATCTTGATTTTCTCTTGAGTAATTTTAGCTAAGTTTTGACTTAAAACATTTCTTTCAACAATTCCTTTAACAAGTGGTTGGAACAAAGGTTGAGAAATTTGAGTTTTTTGAACAAAATAATTAGCGCCCGCAAGCACTGCCGAGCCAGGAATTTCGGGAGCAACATCAGAGCTCATTGAAATAACTGCATGATCTTTAAAAATTCCTTCGGCAATTAGTTCTTTCCCTCTTCCATCAGGTAAGTGTTCGTCAATAAAAACAACGTCAAAAGCAATTTGTGAATTAGATTTAAAGTGATTCCTAACACTAGTTAAATCTGAAAAAGTAGTAAATTCAGCCTTGTTCATAAAAACAGAAAGTCTTTTTTGAAGAATTTTTTTAAATCCTTCATCATCATCAATTATTAGAATTTTTATCATTTTAATAGCTTTTTAAGAATTTTTGTTTGCTTTTTTAAGCTCACTATAGCTTTCTGCGTTGCTAAGATCCAGCTCCTGATGTGCAACTAATTCAGCATATAAGCCTGTTTCAGAAATTAAGGTTTCGTGATTACCATTTTGTACAATTTCTCCATTATTTACTACCAACACCTGATTCGCATTTTTAATCGTTGAAAGCCTATGAGCAATGACTAAAACAGTTCTAGCACTCATTAATCTTGAAAGTGCCTCTTGAATCAGATTTTCATTTTCACTGTCTAGCGAAGCAGTAGCTTCATCAAGTACTAAAATTCTAGGATTTCTAAGAATTGCTCTTGCTATAGCAATTCTTTGTTTTTGGCCAGAGCTTAGTTGTGTGCCACGCTCTCCACAAACAGTTTCAAAGCCGTCTGGGAGAGAATAAATGAAGTCGAGAATATTTGCTTGATTACAAACTTTCTCTAACTCTCCCATAGTTGCGTTTGATTTTCCGTACAACAAGTTTTCTTTTATACTTGAGGAAAACAAAATTGGTTCTTGGGGGACGTAGGCAACTTGTTCGTAAAGTTCAGTTTTATTTAAACTTTTAAGATTAGTTTGTCCAAGTTTTATGACTCCCTTATTAGGTTCATAGAAACCTAATAAAAGTTTAGCTATAGTGCTTTTTCCAGAACCAGAAGGACCTACTAGGGCCGTTGTTGTTCCAGATTGCATATCAAAGCCAATATTTTTTAAAACTGGAACATCATCTCTGTTAGGATAGCTAAAGGAAACATCTTGAAATCTTACAAAGCCAAAGTTTAGCTCAAGTTGCTCCGAAGGTTTTTCTTCTTGACTAACTCCAAAGAATTCGTAAACTCTCTCTAGAGCACCAAGTGCTTGAACAATTTCAATATAGTTATTTACCAGTAGTGGAAAGGATACGCCAACTATCATTCCGTAAAGAATAAATGCAGTTAGGTCTCCGTACGCAAGTTGTGAATTGGATACTAGTGAAAATCCATAAAGGCATAAACAAATTAGAAAAGTATAAAGAGCAAAACTCACTAATGAAGAAAATACAGCACTAATTTTAGCTCGTTTTTTAGTAATATGAAAAATATTCCAAGCTGCTTTAGCAAATCTTTCAGTTTCATAACTTTCTTTATTGTGCACTGTAACTACCGCTTTTTGAGAAAAGGTTTCTTCTGCAATAGTAGATGCTAAGCCAAGAGAGGCTTGAATCTCTTTTGAATGTTTTCTTAGTTTTTTAATAAAAAATGAGCCGAGTAAAACTAAGACAGGAATAAAAATTGCAGCGCTAATAGCTAATTTTGTAGATAAAAAAGACATTAAAATTAAGCCAAAAATAACTTGAATTCCATGTCTAAAAACTACTGAAAGTCTAAAGGAAACAGCATCTTGAATTTTAGCACAATCTGAGTTCACTCTAGAAACTAAATCACCAGTGTGATTTTTATCAAAAAAACTAATATCTTTTGCAATTAAATTTTCAAAAAGTTCTTTTCTTAAATTAGCAACAGTTTTACTGCCAAGAATTGCGAAATAATATGAACGTAAGTATGAAAAAAGACCTTGAAAAATAAAAAGTCCAATTAAAAAAAGGGCAGTAATCATTGGAGCTTTAAAGAGATAGTAGTTATAATCTGAATTTATAAAATACCTGATAAGTGCTGGAATAGTGAGATTAGCAATGTTCCCACCAACTAAACCGAGAAAGCCTAAAAAGAAAATTTTTTTGTCAACAAGAGCAAGTTTAACTAATTGCAAAAAAGTAACTTTTTTCTTTGTTTTCATAAGTACTTCCTAACATCAATAGTCTGCATTCCTGCATTTTTTGCCCCTTTAAGTCCTGCATCAGAATCTTCAAAGACAAGGCAGCTACTAGCTTCGACATTAATTCTATTTGCTGCTTCTAGAAAAATTTCAGGGTCAGGCTTTCCTTTAACATTGTCACTTGCAGTAACAATTGCATTGAATTTGTCAAAGATGTTAATGGCCTTAAGTGTAGCTTCTGCATTTGAAAATACAGCTCCTGTAGCTATGGCTAAAGGAAGTTTAGTGTAGTAGAAATCAACAATTTCAACGGTAGGGATAATTGCTTGTGTTTTACTAAGACTGGCTTCCGTTCTTTTTTCTTTTTCTTCTCCTATAACTTTAGGATCTAAATTTGTACCAAGTTTATCATTTAATATGTTTACTAATTCTCTATTTGGGACTCCTGCAAAGTCATGTATTAGCTCAGCATTTAATGCAACTTCATTTTCAGCAAAAATTTCTTTCCAAACTTCAGCATGCATGTTCATAGAGTTAACTAATGTTCCATCAAGGTCAAAAATTAAGCCTTTAATGCTATTGGGGATTAAATTAAAGAAAGGATTAGTCATATTGTTTCAACCTTTCTAACTTTATTATCTAAAAGAAGAGATAACCAACGTAAGTCTTTGTTATTTTCAAGTAAAATTTTAATAATCATTGTTAGAGGAACCGACATAAGTGCACCTCCTGGCCCCCAAACCCATCCCCAAAAAATCAGTGAAAGAAGTACAACAAGAGGGGATAGGCCAAGTTGTCTTCCCATAAATATTGGTTCAATAAAATTACTGATAAGAATATTAACTACTAAATAACCTATGGCTATTGTGATAGCACCGCTTGGGCCATGAGTTAGGGTAGCCAATAAAATTGCAGGCACTGAAGCAACAGTTGATCCTACAAATGGTATATAGTTTAAAAGAAAGGCAATAAAACCCCATAGAATATAAAAATCTAAACCCATTAGATATGTCCAAGAACCCACGAGTAATCCTGTCAGAAGAGAGGTTGAAGTTTTAATAGCAAGGTAACGTTGTACATCAGCGCATGTGTTCTGAAAACGATTGAAGTCAATCTTATCACCCAATGCAAAATTTAATTTAGTACTAAACTCAGCTGCTTCTAAAAGCATAAATATCATTAAAATGATTACAATAAATGTACTTGAAAGTGTACTAGCAAGGCTTTTAAAAAATGAACTAACGTATTCAAGTATTGAGTTTGGAGAAAATATGCTTATATCAACAAGTTCAACATTCTCAAATCCTTTCGCTCTAATCCAATTATTAGTTTGTCGAGTAAGTTCATCAAAACGCATCTTGTAGTCAGGAAGAGTTTGAGAAAATTCATTAACAGACTTACTTAAAATTACTCCAGTTCCTAAAATTGCGCCTAAAACAATAGAAGCGATAATTAACACTGCAATCCATGTAGGTATTTTTATCTTTTTAAGAAATGTTAAAGGAACAAACCCTAAGATACTAAGAAAGATAGCAAATAAGAATGGCACGCAAATTGATTTAGCTGATTTTAGGCCAGCAATGATAACTACAAGGGAGGCTAGTAAAAAAACTAATCTAGAGCTTAAATTTTTCTTAACAATCTTTGTTTCCACAAGTTCTATTGTTGCCTTAAATACTTGATTTTGCAATGTTAGTTTGCTCAAAATTGTCAATTTTATGAAAAAATAGCTAAATTATAGAGAGCGAACTGAGGTTTGTCGTCAGTCTTTGCTAGGTGTCGTGAAGAAGAAAGGTTTTATGTTAATTTCTAAAGGTTCAATATCGATAAATAGATATAGCTAATGAGCAAGAATTATTAAGTGAATTCAAAAGTAAAAGTAAAAGAAAAATTCCAAATATCAACAATATTTTATCTAGCTATAGTGTTGTTTGTTTCCTATTTTACTTACTTTAGAGGATACGAATATCCTAATAAATTATTCTGGGATGAAAATTATCATATAGCTTCTGCCTATAAATATCTCGATAATACTTTTTTTATGGAAATGCACCCTCCGCTTGGAAAGCTTTTTATTGCCTTAGGTGAGAAAATTTATCATCCAAATGATAATTTAGATTTAAGTTCGGTTAAATACAAAAGTAAAATAAAGATAATACCAAAGAAATTTTCTTTTAAAGGCTTAAGGTTTTTTCCTGCTCTTTTTGCTTTTTTAAGTGCAGGCTTGTTTTTTATACTCACTTATTTATTGATTGGAAATGCGCATTTAAGTTTTTTATTTTCATTTTTTTATCTCTTGGATAATGCCCTAATAGTACACTCAAGGGGAGCGATGTTAGATGGCATGCAAATATTTTTTATTTTACTTTCCTTAGTTTACTTTACATATCTATTTAGTTTGAAAAAACAAAAAAGTGTTACTCAGTACTTTTTAATTGGCTTTTTAATTAGTATCGCAGCTTCAATTAAAGCGACGTCTTTAATTTTGTTAATATGCCCGTTTTTTATGTTTTGCAGTGATTTTACAAATTTCAAAGAAAATCATGGTTTTATTAGTAGAAGTTTTTATACTGAATTATCTTTGAAAATTCTTACATTTTTCAGTGGTTTTTTGTTAATTATCCTTTTTTCATATTTCATTCATTACAGTGTTGCTTCTGAAGTTAGAGATGGAAAAACTTATAAAGTAAGTAAAAAGTTTTTAGAACTTGTTGAAACAAAACAAGTTGCTAAAATATTAAATCTACCAATTACTATAAAAGAGAGTGTGAAATATTTTCTAAATTATCAGAAAGGTGTGCCAACTCTTAAACCTGGGTCTGAGTTTGAAAATGGCTCTCATCCAATATTTTGGCCTTTTGGTAAAAAAGCAATTAATTATCGATGGGAAAAAGTTTCACAACAAAAAATCAAATATCTAATGCTTCAAATTAATCCAATTGTTTGGTCCTGTGGATTTATAGGTTTGTTACTCAGTTTTGTAATTTTTATAGGTCATTTTGTGTTTAATATTCATTGGGAGTGTAGAAAAACTTTTTCTTTTATTTCTTATTTCTTTATCTCATATGTTTGTTACATGGTAGTAATGCTAAGAATAGATAGAGTGATGTATTTATATCACTATTTTATTCCTTTACTTTTTAGTTTGTTTTTATTCTTTTTGTCTCTTAAGATGCTTTTTTTAAATTCTTGGAAGAGATATGATAGAGTGCTGTATTTTTCTATTACAACTCTACTGATTTCAACTCTGATTTGTTATTGGTATTTTTCGCCTATGACTTATTACAAGCCTATTAATATAGCAGAATTTATGTCAAGAAATTGGTTTGATATTTGGCAATATAGGATTATTTATTATTAGTATGAGAGGACAAAAAATATTTTTAGCATTCTCTTGTTTAACTTTGTTTTTTACGATCTTAAATGTTATCAAGTTGCCAGAAAAAAATATAATTGATGCTAAATTTTTTAAGTATTCAAAACTTCCTTTATTAACAAATAAAAATAAAAATTCCAAAAAAACTCTTGACTATTCATATCCTAATATTAATTTTCCTTTAGCTCAACTTCTTCAACATCAAAACTTAAAAATTGTTCCTATAAAAGAAAATTTTAGGGCTGAATTTACAGGTGATGTTAGAGTTTTAAAAGACACAGAAATAGAAATAATAGTTAAGTCAGATGATGGATTTCGTTTTATCATAGATAAAAAAGTAATTATTCAAGATCCAAATTTACGAAAATTTATAGAGGTTGAAAAAAAGTTTAAATTAACTGAAGGCAGTCATAAGTATATGATAGACTATTTTCAAGCTAAGGGAGATGCTGGGTTGATTATTAGATATAAAGCTAAAAATCAAAAAAAATATTCTTATTGGGGAGATTCTTCGGGGTATTTATTGTTTAATAATGGGAAATAGTAAATGAAAATTGTTATAACGCAACCTCTTGGTTTTTCAGAAAAGCAGATTGTTTCTTTGAGTGAACTAGGAGAAGTAACAAGCTATGATAACGTTTGTGTTGATACAGATGATTGGCTTGAGAGGGTGAAGGGAGCAAATGTAATTTGTTCTAATATAGCAGGCTTAAATGATGCTTGGTCTTTTCTTAAAAATACTTACCTAACTATTCCCTTCGTTGGGTACTCATTTATGGATGTTGAAATTCTAAAAAAGAATTCAGTTCTTTGCTCTAATAGTCCAGGATGCAATCAAATTGCCGTTACTGAATGGATTATTGCAATGCTTATTAATTACTGTAGAGAAATTCCAACCTTTATTAAGACAAGAAAAATTACTAAGTCTAAACCGATTATTACTAATAGTATTTATGGAAAGTCTGTATGCATATTAGGCAAAGGCAATATAGGAACTCGAGTGGGAAAAGCGCTTGTAGCTTTAGGTTTGAAGGTGAGTTATTTTCAGAGAGGAGATAACCTTGGTTCTAAAGTAAGTAATGTAGATATTTTAATCGATTGTTTGAGTTATAACGAAAGTACGAAAAAGTTTTACAATAAAGATTTTTTTAAACTAGTTAAAGAAGGTGTGGTATTTGTGTCTGTTAGTCGAACTGAGACTCAAGACTTTGAAGCAATTTTTAAAAATTTAGAAACAGGAAAAATTAAACACTATATTACGGATAATGGAAGTGCAGTTGTTTTTGATGAAGTAGATAGTACGTATTTATCTTTAATTGAAAATCAAAATATTACAATTACACCGCATGTTGCTGCGTACTCGGATGTAACAATTAGTGTTTCAACCCAAATATGTTTTGAAAACATAAGAGCTTATATTTCTGGTCAGCCCATAAATTTGATTTACTAATTGAGTTATTTTTTTAGTGCTTCTACTTGTAATGGTTTTACTTTAATTTTTAAACACTTGACTCTTGAAACCCCTAAAACTCCCAGTTCTAACAAGAAAAACACTACAAGTTAACTAAATTGAAACATGTAATTGACTAAGCCCCATATCCAGCTATTCTAGTAGTTAATGATAAAATATGAACTACTTATAGTAGGTGCTGGCCCTGCAGGAATTTCGGCTGCTATCAATGCTGCACACAATAATATTTCCCATCTACTAATTGATAAAAATGAAATAGCTAGTTCGATTAAAAATTACTTTCCTGGCAAAATCATATCTGACGACAACTTTCTTCCTACTTTAGGTCCGCTCAAATTTAAGGAGAGCACTAAAGAAGAAATGCTTACATATTTATTATCTAAGATTGAAGAGTATAAAGTTAATTTTTCAAAAGATGAATTTGTAAGTTTTAGAGAAGCTGATGAAGGAAATTTTGAAATAAAACTTCAGTCTGAAAAAATTATAGTTAAGAAAATTATCTTTGCTTCTGGTTTTGAGAAAAAAGAAAATAGCGATAATTTTGTTAAAAATTCTCTAGAAAATCTCGATGAATATCATGATTTAGATATAATAATAATTGGTAATAATGATTGCGCTATTGAGGCATCTTTAGAGTTATGTAGAAGTAACCGAATTTATCTTTTAAATCCTTTCAATAAATTTTATTCAATTTCAAAAATCAATGAAGATAATTTACTAAAAGCAATTTCTCAAAATAAAATAAAGAGCTATAATTTTGCTAAGACTATTGAAATCTTAGATAGTTCGCTCACATTTCAAACAGAAAATGGATTAAGGAAAGTAGAATTTGATGAAATATTTTCTTATTCAGAAGGGGAGATAAACCCTAACGTAGTATTAAATGACCTATCATTAGAATTAGAAAAAGGATTCAGTACGAATATATCTAATATTTACATGATAGGCTCTTTAACTGGTTTTTTATCTATAAAACATGCTTATTTACAGGGATTCTTAGTTATAGAGGAACTTTTAGAGCATAGGTCCGCATTTAGTTATTCGCAGTTTTTAGCTGACTATATAAAAGAGTATGGAACTATAGATGAGCTTAAAAAAGCTTCTAAGTTTTTTACTTATTTAAACTTTTCAGAATTATTTTCTTTATTACTTGAATCAAAATTTAGCTTAAAACAAAAAGATGAAGTAATTTTTCAACAGGGAGATAGCGTTGATTCAGTATATATAATTTTAAGTGGTTTAGTTAGTTTTGATAATTTAGATTTTATCCTTAATGAAAGTAATATCTTTGGTGAACTTAATTTATTGAATTCAATGCCTAGAACAGAAACAGCAAGAATGAGGGAAGCAGGAATTTTACTCGAAATACCTAGAAAGACATTGCTAAAAAATTATAATAATTCAAGTTTAGTGTATTTTATTAATCAATCTTATCTTGCAAATTTTTCAATGTGCGTATTTGATATAAATAGCGAAGATTATAATAGTTTGTTTGAATATCTAGATGATTTTGAAGTAAGAGAATATGTGAAAAACGATGCTATATTGATAAAAGATAGTTACGTTTTTCTTCAATCTGGATTAATTGAGATAAGAGGTATGCAAGATATTCAAAGACAAAATATCTCTTATTATTTTCAGTATAATAAATTGTTAAATACGATTGAGAATGAGAATCAGAAATTTCAAATTTTAGCTAATAAATATACGAGAACTTTAGAGGTTAAGAAAAAAGATCTAAAAAATTACATAGATAATAATAAAAAATTAAGTATTGATAATGAAAACTTAAATGTTGCAAAAGCATTAGTCATTGATGCAGAAAATTGTATAGCTTGTTCAATGTGTGAAAAAGCTTGTTCTGAAACGCATGATGGTAATTCTTGGTTAAGTTTTTCTTCTGGAATGAAGATAGATAATCAGCTATTAATTACCTCATGTTTGCTTTGTAAGAATCCATTATGTATGAGCGATTGCCCAACAAATGCAATACACAGAAAGTCCAACGGTCGTATTTATATTACTGATAACTGTGTCAATTGTGGTAATTGTGTTAGTAATTGTCCATATGACGTAATACAGAGTGATGAATCTTCTATAGGTACAACTTATGTTCCAAATTCGAATTCATGGCAGGCTAGAGTTAAAAAACTTTTTGGCTTTAAACAAAATCAAAAAAATAATAGAGTATTTAATTGTGATTTATGTGAAGAGTTATTAAATGAACCTCCTTGTGTGAATTCATGTCCCACTGGAGCAATTAAGCGAGTTCATTCTTCTCTTTTGGAGATATTGTAAGTTGAATAAGGAAACTTTTTTTAATCATAAGAGATATTTTTATCTAAAAGTTTTTTTTCTTTTATATATTTTTTGTTTAATCTTTTTTTGTATTGAAAGCAGTGTAAATTCAAAAACTTTTTCTAGCATAATTAATCAGATTTTAGGTGTAATTTCTTTTGTTGCATATTGTTATTTGTTATATTTTGGACTTGTAAAACGAAAGTATAAAAGTTTTAAAAAGCCAATTAAAGAAACTCTTTCAATACATATCTGGTTAGGTGTTTTTTTAATTTTTATAGTCCCTCTTCATTCAGGTTTTTCAAATCTTGGGAATAATTTACACAGTTATTCCTATTATATGCTAGTCATAGTAGTATTAACTGGAATATGGGGATGTATTAATTATTCAAGAATGTCATCTGACTTAAGTACCTATGATTCAAGTTTGACTGAGCTAATTAATCAAATAGAGATACTTAATATTGATATTAAAAAAGAATTAACAGATAAGACAGAAAAGTTTCATAAATTAAAAAATAATTTTGATTTGAATTTAGAATACAGCTTCTTGAAATTGTTTTTAAAAAGAAATTTATCAATTTTAGATACTCAATCAGCAGCAAGTGCAGTTTTAGATTTAGAGCCTGAAGAAAGAAATCAAGCTATGAAAGTTATTAGTAGAATTGGGAAAAAAAGAGAGCTACAAATAATGCTTCAAGAAAAAATTAAAAATAATGGTTGGCTTAAAATTTGGTTATATTTTCATGTGCCTGCATCTTTTGTTGGACTGATTTTAATTCTTTTACATGTTTTTTATATACTAATTTATTAATATGAAGATAGTTTACGTTTGTGAAAAGATAGAAGTTGGTGGTCATGTAGAGGAAAGTTCACAAGAATTTGGTCTAGGGGAGCTTATAGTTGGAAGGGGAGGAGATTCTAAATTAGTGTTTAAAGATCCATCTCTGTCTCTTGAGCATGCGAAGTTTATACTTTCTAATTCAAGCTTAATTGTTGAAGATTTAAGTAATTCTGCAGGTGTTTATGTAAATGATTCTTATGAACTTAAGAAAACTTTAAATGAACAAGATATAGTTAAAATTGGCTCAAAAGAATTTTTAATAAAGAAAGAAAATGATTCGTGGATTTTAAAAGAGACTGTGAATGTTAATGCTGATGAAACTCGAAAAGAAGTTGTTGGAAAAATAGTTGAAGAACTTAATATTTTAAAAAAATCTCCAAATATATTATTTTTTAGTTTAATTGCTGGATTAATTACCTTAATTCTATTTTTACTTCTTCCATATTTTGGTTTTAATAAGGCCTTTATTAGCCCTGGCAAGATATCGAATGCTCATATAGCTTTTGAAAAAGATTGTGTTAAATGTCATTCAAGTTCTTTTTCCAATGTTAAAAATTCAGATTGTAATGCTTGTCATAAAAATAATGAACATCATAATAATTTAACTAAGCTTGTTAATTTAGACAAAAAACTAGATAGAGATTGTGTTGAATGCCATTCCGAACATAAGGGCAAAAATACTCATAAATACGAAGATTCAAGTACTTGTATAAATTGCCATTCAAATTCTTCAAATTTAAATGTTGATGATTCTTTACGGGAAGTTAGTAATCTTTTAACTCACCCTGAATTTAAAACAGATAAAGATTTTATAAAGCATATTAAATTTAATCATCAGTTACACTTTGCAAAAAACTTCGAAATGGAAAATTGTCAAACTTGTCATGACTTTAGTAAGAAAGTGGAAAAAAGTGTAAGCTATGTTGAAAACTGTAGCTCTTGCCATGCATTAAATTTTGATGAGCGTCTACCAAACTTAGTTACTCCTCATGTAGAACCAAATTTAGTTTTTAATTTTATGTATTCTGAATATGCTAAGTTATATCTAAATGAAAAGCCTTCAGCAAAGAGTGATTTTGATCTTAGTAAAAAACCTGGATATTCAAAAAAAGTTTACTCTAATTTAGATGAAAGAAAATTTGCAAAAGACGTTATTTTAGCAGAAGCCCGTTATTCAGAACAATCTCTTTTTGAAGGTGGTGAATGTGCTAAATGTCATAATGTATCAAAGCTTTCTAATGTTGATCTAAATTCTTTAACAAGTATTTATCAAGTCATTAATTTATCAAAGAAAAAACTTTCATATAATACACATTCTTTTTCTCACAAAAAACATTTATCTGTATCATGTAAAAATTGCCACGGAGATGTAGCTAGTTCGAAAGATTTAAAAACGTTAACACAGCCAAGTATTAAAAATTGTTTAGAATGTCATTCGGATAGTGGGAGTGATGGGAAGATAGAGACTCAGTGTGTTGATTGTCATTATTATCACGGGGAGTAGCTATAGATATCCCTCGACTCGGCTGAGATCGCCGGAGGTCGGGGGTATAGAAAGAACGGCTACAAGCACTCAGTGTTTAGGCTCCTGTAACTTGATTTGTTGTGACTGTAAGTTATCATTTTCATGAAGATTGTCTTGAGGTTTTACCAAATCTTATCTTAAGAGTTTAAAGTATGATAATGTCTCATAATGCTAGATGATCGACAGGAAATAGAGTTGGGAGAGACAAGAGAATTGTCGCGAAAGCCTCATTCATTTCATGATATCGATATTGTTGCGGTACGTGGACGACTCAATCTTGAACTTTCAGCAGACTATACTGTTGCTAAAGTACGAGGCCACAACGCCTATTTCTTATTGGAGAATCCAAATGGTCTACCGAGAGGTGGCCGGTATGATTCACTTGCGGAGATCCAGCAGTTTTCGAATGTTTCTTTTCTAGAAGAAACTACACCTGCCTTTCAAGATGCATATTTTCTTAATATTAATCGGGAGCTTTTGAATTCTTTGGGTATTACCACAACCCCATCTGATAATTGACTCTTCAGCTTGGATAGCTTTCTTTTTTGGTAGCAAAAATGCAAGACATTTTAATAAAGTTATAAGTAATACTGAGTATATTTTAGTGCCGACAATTTGCATATACGAAGTATTTAAAAAAATTTTAAGTGTCAGTAATGAAAGTGACGCCATTTCTGCTGTTGCTCAAATGAAAAAAGGACAAGTTTTGGAATTAACTTTTGATATTTCTTTGTTAGCTGCAAAAATCAGTTATCAAAAAAAACTAGCTATGGCGGACAGTATTATATTTGCAAGTGCTAATGCTTATGATGCTATAATTTGGACGCAAGATAAAAATTTTGAAGGCTTAGAAAACGTTAATTATTATAGTGTTTGAAGTATTCTCTATGCGATACTTTGTAACTCGGGGTTTCCGTGGTTCAATCATAGCTTCACTTAGGAAACTTCTTAGACTTAAGATCAACCATAGCTGACCAAATTTCCTTAAAAATAGAATCTTTACCTTTTTTATTACTTAAAATTGAAGGTGTTTCATAAATTGATTTTAAATCAGGTGCCGTATAAATTTCGTCTTTTCTTGATTCACAAATTGGAATGTGAGCGGTTTCAATAATATACTGTGCTTCAGGAGCTTGGTAGTTAGTTACTCTCCAAAACGCATATCTTGCGCAAGCTGTAGCAAAGGAGCAGCTTAGTACAAATCTTCCGGTTTCTTTATTAGGGCTCAAATCAAATTTAACGTCTACATCATTAACTAGAAAAAAATTTGCTTCTAATGCAGAGAGCCACTCTTTTCTAGCCCTAAAAGCTGAAAGCTCATCATTGTAGAGACCAAATAGGGTTAAGTTTTCCTGATCGAAGCAAACTCCTTCAGGTAGTGTATTTAGCGATATATCTAGTGTATTCATTTATTATCCTATTACCCCCACCTTCGAAAATTGTGGTAGATATTTAAGTTTTAGAAAGCCCTAAGAGTTTTCCTTGCTTATGCTGTTATTTATCTAATTCGTCTGATATGCTAAAAGTCTTAACAGTAAAAAAAACTAGTAACATATTGAAATTACTAGATGTTATAAAAAATATTCAGGCACATTGGGTTTTTCCTGATGTAACTTGTGCAAAAGAAATTATTTTGGCCTTTTAGCTAGATAAATAATAGAGCGCTTTTGCCTTAATTTTGTGCTCAATGCTTCAGGAAACTGAAAACTTTCTGAAGTCCACTGGAGGGAAGTTAGGAAAAACCCTTCGAAAATATGCGCTAAAGTAAATTTAAGCTTTAGATCATTAGAAGAGCACAATGTCAGAGGGTATTTTCGATTTTTAAAGGAAATTTAAGTCATGAGAGATGGAGATAGTAGAGATAGTAGAGGAAGAAGCGGTCGACGTGGAGATGGGCGCGATAATGGTCGTGGAGATAACCGAGGAAGAGGTGGAAGAAGAAATGGCGGCCGAAATGGTAGGGGCCGTGGTGGAGATAACAGAGGTCGCGGTGGTAGAGGCGGATATAGAGGTCGTTCAAACCATAGAAGGCAAGATCCAAGGGCAGCATCTAGGAGTGGAAATAGAAGAGAGAGGATAGCTGTAGAGAGTGGGTATTTAGTTCTTATTGATCAGTTCATGCTTGCGAATAAACAATTTTCAGACAAAGTTCTTGAGGTGATAGATGAAGAACCTAATGAAAAAAATGCTATAATTAAATCTTATGGTGGAACGGTTGTGGAGTTGGAACCTGGCACATATAGGATTGATAGAGATCCATATGCGTATACAATAGTAATTCATGCAGATGGTGAAAGAGTCGATTCTAAAGAAGCAGTAGATGAAGCTGGTGAAAAAAATGTAGGTAGTGTTTATGTAGACACACGTTGTCTTGCAATGTTTGATAGAGAATTACTTGATGATAGTGCACTTTTAGATAAATACAGAAGCTTATGGGCTTCAGGTGATGAAAAAGCGTGTAGAGATCTTCTAAGAGATAACGGTGGAGCTGTTAGATATGGCTTTAGTAGATATGGTGATGAACTAGGAGTTTATTCATTAGAAGATCAAGATGTAGTTTGTCTTTGGCCTGATGTAGCGGAAGCTAAAAAAGAGGCTGAATCATCAGAAAAATCTGAGGAAGTGGCTCAAGCAGCAGAGTAATTGTTTTAAGTAAAACTCAATTTGATTACATAGGCTATTAATCACGTTGTTATTTTGCTTATTCTTTTTTTAGGTTAAGGCTAGTAGTAAATTTAGTCTAAAATAACTTGAGCTAGTTAAGCAGTGGGTTACCCTATGGTTCTAAAATATTTACTAGAAAAAATAGAATCAAGGCTTACATTCAGGCCGTATAAAAAAAAATGGAAAGAAAGCGATGAATCAAATTATCAAGAATTTTCTGTCTTAGATAAATATGAGAATAATATACATTTAAGATTTTACGATCTAAAAACTAAAGATGTGTTAATCTTTTCTCATGGAAATGAATCGAATATTTCTCAATTAGATCATAAATGTGATTTTTTTAGAAAAATAGGTTTATCTTTTATAACATATGATTACCCAGGTTATGGAAAAAGTTCAGGTGTGCCTTCTGAACAAAAATTATTCTCAAGTCATGAAGCAGTTATAAAATTTGTAAATAGTGAGTTAGGTTTTGATCTTGAAAAAAATATTATTATTTTTGGTCAATCATTGGGAGGTGCCGTTACTTGTGATTTTGCTTCAAAGCAAAAAGTAAAAGCAGTAATATTAGAATCTACTTTTACTTCCACTCACGATATGTCGAAAGTCGTTCTGAAAGGTTTGCCTGTATATCTTTTTATTAGCAATAAATTTGTCAATATAGAAAAAGTTGGAAAAATTAATAGTCCTCTACTTTTTGCTCATGGAACTTTAGACAATCTTACTCCTTTTTCTTTTGCCAAGAGATTATTGGCTAAATCTAGGAAAGAAACCTCATTTCTATTTGAGATTGAAGGTGGTGACCATTGGAATCAAATAGAAAAAGGTGGAGAGAATTATGTAAATGCAGTTAGAGAATTTTTATCTAAAATTGAATAATGATATCTGAGAAAAATATAATTAAGAAATTTAATTTTGATAAATTTTATTTTTCACTTGCCAGTTCTTCTGATATTCTAAATTTTGATTTATCTACTGAAGAACAAGTTATTTTAGCGAAATTTAAATCTGAAAAAAAGAAAATTGAATTTTCCTTAGGAAGAACTGTTGCTAAATCTGTTCTTAACGAGCTATTGCCTGAAAAATCACATTCACTTTTGCCACGTGATTCGGGGGAAGTTATATGGCCAGTTAATTATTGTGGATCTATTTCGCATTGTAATTTGTATAGAGAAGGCGAAAAGCAAAAACAATTAATTGCAATTTCGCTAGTTTGTAAAACTGAAGAATTTACCTCTGTTGGTGTTGATATAGAACATATTGAAAGGAAATTAAGTAATGGTATGTTTCAAAAAATTGCATGCGAATCAGAGATTAAATCCTTTTCAAGAGAACCTGATGCTGCCTTAAAAATTTTTTGCGCTAAAGAAGCTATTTATAAAGCCTTATTTCCAAAAGTAAATACTTATATAGGCTTTTTGGATGTTATTCTTGAACCGAGCAGTAAAAAAAATATATATAAGGCAACCTTAGTTAAAGATTTTAATACTTATTATAGCCAAGGCTTTAATTTTGAAGTACATATAATGAAGCACCAAGAATTAATGCTAGCTTTTCTTGGATTTCCTAAAAAAGGGTAATATATGAATCACTTATTTGAAAAAATTCAAGAATCAGATTTTTTTACTCGTATTGTACTTCACTATGGTTTAAAAGGCTTAGGGGCAATTTTTGTTTTAATCTTTTTTTGGATATTTGCAGGTTGGGCAAGTTCAATTGCAAAAAAAACACTTTCAAAAACTAAAGTTGATAAAACTCTAGCCATTTTCTTCTCTACTGCTCTTAGATGGTTGATTTTACTTTTTGCAATTTTTACTTGTTTTGGTTTTTTTGGAATTAATACAACTAGTTTTGCAACGATATTAGGAGCGGGTGGTTTAGCTTTTGGCTTAGCATTCCAAGGAGCTCTTTCAAATGTTGCAGCTGGTTTTATGCTTTTATTATTTCGTCCGTTCAAGATAGGGGATGTAGTTAATTTAGATGGTTTTCTTGGTAAGGTTGGAGAGATAGATTTATTTACAACCTCTATTAACACTTTAGATAATCGAAGAATCATAATACCGAATGGTAAAATTTTTGGTTCGACAATTGAAAATGTAACTTTTCACAGCAAAAGAAGAGTGGATATTACGATAGGAGTTTCATATTCTTCTGACATAGAAGAAACCCGAGAAGTATTATGGGAGGCAGTCAATAATTTAGATAAGGTGCTAGAAGCACCAGCTCCTGAGATTTTTTTAGCAAAACTTAATGATTACTCTGTTGATTGGGAAATTAGGGCATGGTGTTTATCTACAAACTGGATTGCCTTAAGGCAAGATATAAATAAAGCTGTAAAAGAAAGTTTAGACAAGAACTCAATTGAAATTCCGTTTCCTAGGATGGATGTTTCAAGTTTGGGTTAGATATTTAGGATAAATTGTATGACATGTAAAATCATAGCCTTTGCAGGAAGCACGAGAGAACAATCTTACAATAAGATGTTAGTAAAGATTGCGTTAGAAGGAGCAGAAAAAGCTGGTGCTAATGTTCAATTTGTAGACTTAAGAGATTATCCAATGCCTTTCTATGATGAAGATCTAGAAGGAAAGGAAGGAATACCTAAGAAAGCAAAAGAATTTAAAGAAATACTAAAAGCAAGTGATGGATTTCTTATTGCAAGTCCTGAATATAACAGCATGTTTTCTGGAGTATTAAAGAATGCA
Organism: uncultured bacterium; assembly: GCA_937976335.1. Lineage (GTDB taxonomy): Bacteria > Bdellovibrionota_C > UBA2361 > UBA2361 > CALJRW01 > CALJRW01. Next base: position 39,651 of record CALJRW010000050.1, read on the forward strand.
ATTGACTGGGCTTCACGACCTGAGCCAGATGAAGGAAGACTTGTAGCATTTTCTGGCAAGTTTGCTGGAATTATGAGTGCCACTCCTGGTTCCCTTGGTGGAATTAGAGGGCTACCTGTTCTTAGGACGTTGTTAAATAACATTGGTGTTAATGTAGTTACTAGTCAGTATGCATTATCAAGTGCACACAAATCTTTTGATGAGTCAGGGAACTTAACTGACGCTAAAAAAGCCCAAACTATAAGAAGTATTGGGGAAGAAGTTGTTAAGTATGCAAATGCTTTAAAATTATAAATGATGTTAAGCTTTAGTATTTCCTAATTGCTGAGGCTTATATTTTATCGTTAAATATTACAAAGAATGAAGGAAAAGTTAATAAAGTTTTATGAGCATCTAAAAGAACTCAATGCGCTTTACGGTACAAGTGCGCTTTTAGGTTGGGATAAATCAACTTACATGCCTAAAGGTGGTAGCAGTCATAGAGCCTATCAAATGTCTGTTTTATCGCAAATTATTCATAATAAATCTTTAGATAAAATTTTTGTAACTAATGTAGATAGTCTTTATGATAGTATTGATGAATTATCTGATATTGATGCAGTAAATGTACGAGAAACAAAGCGAACTATTGATCAGGCTAGAAAACTTCCTGAAAAATTTGTAGTTCAGTTTAGTGAACTAAGAGAACTTTCTTCTTTTGAATGGGAAAAAGCTCGTCCTGGAAATGATTTTAAATCTATGATTCCTCATCTTGAAAAGTTAGTAGAGATGTCGAGACAAAAAGCTGAGTATCTTGGATATGAAGATTGCCCTTATGATGCTTTACATGATTTATATGAACCTGGCGCAACATATAAAAATACACGAGACATTTTAGTTCCTTGTGGAAAAGAATTGACTAGCCTAATTATGTCAATGAAAGATAAATATTCTTATTCTCAGAAACCTGTACCTCTTTCTTCTGATACTCAGTATAAACTATGTTGGGAACTTGCTAAGGATATCGGATATTTAGAATTCTCAGGGAGACTTGATAGTACAACTCATCCATATATGACTACTATTGGTCGTAATGATTCGAGAATTCTCACTAACTATAGAGAAGATAATTTTCTATATTCAGTTTTTTGTACCATTCACGAAACTGGTCATGCTTTGTATAGTTTAGGTTATAAGGAAGAGCATTTTGGGACTCCTATGGCAGCAGGGATTTCTTTAGGTATTCACGAAAGTCAGTCGAGGCTTTGGGAAAATCAAGTTGCGAGAAGTAAGGCTTATTCTGAGTATTTTTATAGAAAGCTAGAAAAATTTCATCCAGAACAAGCTAAAAAAATTAATACAGAAGAATTATGGTTAATGTGTAACAATGTAAAACCAGGTTTAATTAGGACGGAAGCGGATGAAGTTACTTATACACTGCATATAATTGTTAGAATGATCATTGAAGCTGAGTTAATTGAAGGAGATATTGAAGTTATAGATCTGCCTAAACGTTGGGGAGATTTGTATGAAGAGTATCTAGGTGTAAAACCAAAGGACGATAAAGATGGGGTGATGCAAGATGTGCATTGGCAAACAGGATCTTTCGGGTATTTCCCGACATATGCTCTTGGAAACTTATATGCTGCTATGATGTATGAACAGGCTTTAGTAGATCTGCCTAGATTAGAAGTTGGTTTTGTAGATGGAAATTTTGAACCTCTACTTAAATGGTTGAGAGTTAATGTTCATCAGCATGGAAAAAGGTATACAGGACGTGAACTTATTAAAAATATTACTGGAAAAGAGCTAGATTATAAACCTTTTATAACTTATTTGAAGAATAAATTCTCATGAAAAAAATTATTTTTTTATGCACTGCAAACTCATGTAGAAGTCAAATGGCGGAGGGTTTTGCAAAAAAGTATTTTCCAAACCTCTCAGTTTTTTCAGCTGGAACTAAACCAAGCACTGTAAATCATTATGCAATAGGTGTGATGCAAGAAGTAGGAATCGACCTATCTTCGAATACTTCCAAATCTATTCTTTCTCTTAAAGATATTACGTTTGACGTAGCAATTACGGTTTGTAATAACGCAAAAGAAAATTGCCCAGTACTTCCTGGTGTTAAGATAGTCCACAAAAGCTTCAGAGATCCCCCTGAACTAGCCGCCTCTTTTGAAAAGGAGGAAGATAAAATTAATTGTTTCAGAGAAGTGCGAGATGAAATAGAACATTTCATTAAAAACGATTTAGAGCCTTATCTAAACAGTTTCTCAGAGAGTTCGTGAAAATAAGATAAATTAAAATGATTTCAAATCTAGAAAAATAATCAAAGGTATCAATTGTTTATTGTTAAATAAGAATACTATTTTTCTAAAAATAGCATAAAAAATATATTTTAAATGAAAAAATAAGAATTTTGAAAACAAAATTGTCCTTAAATTGAAGTTGATTATAAAAAGCATTAAATTATAAAGCCTTGAGAACAATAGATAAGTTAAGTAAAATTTAAAGATTTTAAATCTTATTTTTAAAATTAATGACCACGAACTCTCTGAGAGAACGGGCTAAGAACGGGCTAAGGTTTCCCTAAGACATTGATTGAGATAAGTATAGCTTAACATGCTGTATTCATTAAAGAAACTATAGCAGCAGCACTTGATTTGTTACATTCAAAAGATTAGATTAATCAAACAGTAGAATCTTATGTTTAAACAACTTCTTACCTTCATACTTTTATTTATTAACTGGATAATTTTCTCAGGGAAATTTGATTTATTTCATATAGCTATTGGTCTGATTGCTGCATTGATTGTAAGCCTTTTATCAGGGCATTTTGTTTTTGATTCGCCAAACAGAAAAGTAAAAGATTATTTAAGAACAGCTATAAAAATGCCGTTTTACATTGTTTGGCTATTTTGGAATATCCTAAAATCAAACTTTTATGTAATTTATCTTGCGTTTCATCCAAATATGAAAAAAATCATCTCTCCTAGATTATTACAAATTAAAACTAATGATTTAAAAGATGAATTTTCAAGATACGTTTTTGCTCAATCTGTTACACTAACTCCTGGAACAGTAACTGTTCTTGCTGAAAGCGATGTATTTACTATTCACGCAATTAGCGATTATGCCGCTGAATCTTTGCCTAATCCATTAGAGAGTAAAGTTAAAAATACTTTCGAACCAATTGCAATAAATAATTTAGAGGAAAATGTATGATTAGTTTTTTTATAGCAATTTGTATTGCTCTTTTACTTATGATGTTTGGTGTGCTTTATAGAATTTATGTTGGTCCGACCCCAATTGATAGAATGATAGCAGTGAATATTATCGGCGCTAAAACAACAACTTTAATTGTTTTAGTTGGTTTTATTTTTGAACAAGAAGATCTCTATGTTGATTTATCGCTTGCGTATGCAATGCTTAATTTTATTGCATCAATTGCAGCTTCGAATTTTATAAAACGTAGAGGTGCTAAAAATTTATGGATGGTTGGATAATGATTGAACTAATAGTTAAAATTTTACTTATTTCTGGTACTTTCTTTTTTCTCGGAACAGTTGTTGGTTTAATTAGATTCCCAGACTTTTTTACAAGAGTACACGCGGCGTCGAAAGGAGATACTCTATCTTCAATTATGCTTCTCTCTGGACTTGCTATATATAATTTAAGTGAAAATAGTTTTGATTCTTTGCTGGTAAGCTTAAAAATAGTTTTAATTATAGCATTTGTTTTTATTGCTAGTCCTGCCGCAGCACATTCACTTACTGAAGCTGGCTTTCTAGCTGGATATAGACCTTGGACTAATGACTTAGTAGATGAGAAAGAAAAAGAGGAAGAAAAATAAATGTTAGCTTTGTTAAATTTTGTACTCTTACTTTTGTTAATTTTGACTGCAATTCTTGCAATTCACGTTAAGGATAATTTAACAGCAGTTTTTACACTTTCAGCATATAGTTTTCTAATTTGTCTTGTATATGCAGAACTTGGTGCTCCGGATGTAGCCTTTACTGAAGCAACAGTAGGAGCTGGTGTCAGTACGGTTTTATTTGTCGCTGCAATTTTGCACACTACTAAAAGGAGTTCTGATTAATGTTTAAAGTTTCTAGATTATTAGTAATTTTACTACTACTAATATTTGGTTTTTTTCTAGTTAGTGGTATTGGAGAATTGCCTCTTTTTGGAAACCCCTCAAACCCTGTTCATAAACAAGCTGGAAATTATTATTTAGAACATGCTGAAATTGAAATGGAATCGCCTAATGTTGTAACTGCAGTTTTGGCAGATTATAGAGCAGTTGATACCTTACTTGAAACGACAGTTGTATTACTAGCTGGTTTTGCAGTGATGTTAGTACTATTTTCAACTGGAAATATTTCTAAGTTTGAAGAGGTTGTTAACTCTAGTTATATTCTTAAAATAAGTACAAAGCTTTTAATTCCTCCTGTTCAACTTTTTGCCCTATACGTTCTAGCACATGGTCACCATAGTCCAGGAGGAGGTTTTCAGTGTGGAGTTATCTTAGGTTCTTCCTTAATACTGCAAGCTTTAGTCTTTGGAGTCAAAGAAACTCTTAATAAATATCCGCCTAAGCGCATCATTAATGTCGCTATTTTTGGAGTTTTGATCTTTTATAGCATAGGCTTAATCTGTTTTATTCAAGGAGGAAATTTTTTAGATTATTCTCAACTTCAAAGTATTTTATCTACGACAGAATCACACACGCGGTCTTTAGGAATATTATTTGTAGAAATAGGAGTATCTCTTACTGTTATGTCTGTAATTTATTTAATGTATATATTCTTAATTACCAAAGGTGAAGTCAATAATTAGTTATGAAATCTTTTTTTAAAAATATAATTTTAGGTCAATTTAACTATCTTGCTGCTGTGGCTTTAATTTTAATAGGTCTATACGCAGTTACTTATAAAAGATCTTTTTTAAAAAAAATTATTGGATTAACAATTTTTCAAACAGCAATAATTTTATTTTTTATATCAATTGGTTATAAAGTAGGAGCTTCTGCTCCAGTAATTCCTCATGGAAAAGGTCATGAATTTCAAAATTTTTTATTCCAAAATCCCTTACCTCAAGTTCTTATGCTTACAGCAATAGTTGTTGGAGTTGCGGTTACAGGTTTAGCTTTAGCCTTGCTTGAAAAAATTTATGATGAATATGGTTCAATTGAAGAAAATGAAATTCTTGAGCAGTTAAGGAAAGATGATGCCTGAAAGAATTTCAATTTTAATTATTTTAATTCCTTTTATAGGGGCGCTGTTATTTCCATTGCTGAAACATAACATTGCTAAATATTTATCTTTAATTGTTTCAATGTTAATACTTTTTTTAGCAATTTTTATATTTTCTAATATCCTTAATAATAATCCCTTTGAATACAATCTTGGTGGATGGAAAAGAGATGTTGGTGTTGCCTTTTGGTTCAATAAATTTAATCTCATTTTTTGTATAGTCCTATCTTCGATTTATTTGTTAACACAGATTTTTTTCATTCCTCATTATCACATCATATATGGTAAAAAACTCACTAAGTTTCTTTCTCTTCAAGCTTTATTTTTTATGAGTTGCTTCGGTCTTATTTTGACTGCAGATATTTTTAATTTATATGTTTTTTTAGAAATAAGTGCTTTATCCAGTTATGCATTAATTGCTCTTGGTAAAGGGCGAGCTTATGTTGCAAGTCTTAGATACTTAATTTTAGGAAGCGTTGGGGCATCGCTATATCTTCTTGGTGTTGGTTTTTTGTTTGCTAAATTTGGTACTTTAAATATTTTTGAATTGCAAAGCATTGTTCAAAATCAAGTGCTAGGACGTTCGACTTTTGTTTCCCTTGTATTAATTATTCTTGGCTTACTTCTTAAAATGGGACAGTTTCCTTTCTATATTTGGCTGCCAGAAGCTTATGAACATTCACCAACAAGCGTTTCTACTTTTATGGCACCTATTTCAACTAAAGTTTCTGCATTCTTACTTTTTAAAGTGCTTCTAGGTGTTTTTTCTATCTCTCAAATCAAGAACCTTTTACCTGAAAGCACTTTTTTTGTACATTTAGCAACTGTATCTATTTTTTATTTTGGCGCTATCTCTATTCGACAAAACTGTTTAAAAAAAATGTTACTATGTGTTTTATTAGCTGAAATATCATACCTTACTGGCAGTTTTTGGATTCTATCTAAATCAAGTTTAAGTGCATTTTCATTTCATATAATCTCTGATTCTTTAATGATTTTTGCAGGATTTGTATGTATTGCTGCAATTGAGTATTTAAATAAATCAAGCCAATTTAAAGATCTAAAAGGTATTGGTAGAAAGATGCCTTTTACAACAATGTGCTTTATCTTAGCTCTATTAAGTCTTATTGGATTGCCGCCAATGTGTGGTTTTTTTAGTAAATTTTATATTATTTTAGGTGCATTTAAAGAGCAACATTTTCTATTTGGAGCCTCTCTTCTATTTTCTAGTTTGATGTTAGTTATTGCTACTTATAAATTAATTCCAATTTTGTTTTTTGAAGATTATAAAAAAATAGCAAGTTCACGTGATGTTCCCTTAAGAATGAAATTTGTTTTAGCATGTTCTATTTTAAGTTTATTTTTTGTAGGGATTTTTTCTGGTAGTTTAATGAAATTAATAAGTTAAAATTTATGTTTTGTGTGTACTATATCTTAATTCCTTTAATTGTATTTTTACTTACTTTTGTAATGTTAAAAGTTAAATATAGTGGTGCATTTTTTAACATTGTTGGATCTTTATCATTAATTTTTCTTTTGTTTTCTTCTCAGTTCAAATTATCCACTATTTCAATTATAGAGTTTTTGCCAAATGCTTCTTTGGCTTTTGCTACATCTAATTTTTCATTTATTTTTGCTACTTTAGTTGCGTTCTTGTGGTTCGTTACAGTTATATACTCAATGGGTTATTTAAGAACTTTAGATGACAAAAAGGAAAATAAATTTTTCATGTTTTTTGCAATTTCTATATTTTCTGCTTTAGGTGTTGCATTTTCTTCTAATTTATTCACTATGTATCTTTTTTATGAGTTGCTAACAATTTCAACTTTTCCTTTAGTTTCTCACTATCAAGATAGTCAAGCTGTAAGCTCTGGAAGAAAATATGTTCTATTTATTTTAGGAAGTTCTATATGTCTTTTGCTTCCAGCACTTATTTTGCTTTATTCTTTCACGGGAACACTTGAGTTTGATCAAGCTCAGCTAGTTGCAAATAATGTTCCAAGGCAAATGTTTTTAATAATTGTCCTAATGTTTTTATTTGGTTTTGCTAAATCTGCCTTAATGCCATTTCATTTTTGGCTTCCTGGTGCAATGGTGGCGCCAACTCCAGTAAGTGCCTTATTACATGCAGTTGCGGTGGTGAAAGTAGGTGTATTTTGTCTTTATAAGGTTTTTTATCATACCTTAGGTTTTGAGAATTTCTATCATCTTCCATATTTCAAGAACGTACTAATTATCATTTCATCTGTTACAGTAATTTTATCTTCTATTATTGCAATCAATCAAGATGGTTTAAAAAAACGTCTTGCCTATTCAACAATAAGTCAATTGGGCTATATTATCTTAGGTATAGTACTTTTTTCACAAACAGCTCTCCTCGGTGCTTCTCTTCATATTGTCAGTCATGCTTTTTCTAAAATTACTTTATTTTTTTGCGCGGGAGCAATCTATGTCGTAACGCATAAAAAGTATATTAGTGAATTGAAAGGTTTAGGATACAAAATGCCAATTACTTTTTCTTGTTTTTTAATTGGATCTTTAGGAATCATAGGTTTCCCTTTTACTGGAGGATTTATTAGTAAATGGCAACTTTTAAAGGGAAGTCTAGAAGCTGGTCAGCCTTTAGTATTTTGTATTTTTTTGCTTGGCTCTTTTATTGCGGCACTTTATCTCTTGCCTGTGATTTTTACTGCTTATCAAAAAAATCCTAACTTTGAGGAAGCATCGATTTCAGAAGCTCCTATTTATTGTCTTATACCAATAATAATTACAGCTTCAATGAGTATTATGATATTTTTTTGTAACGATTTTTTAATTGAGGTTCTTCGTGTCAAATAAACTTTTTAAGAGCAAACAAACTATCAAAGTAATATGGTTTTTTCTAATCTTTTTTTGTGTATTAAGTTTTTTTCTTCTACCAAAATTAGATGAAATACATTTTGCTGTAGAGTCCATTTTTTGCTTTTATGGACTTTTTGGTTTTTTTGCTTTTATTTTTATTGTGCTTGTTGCAAAACACTTAATTCGACCAATTGTTGAAAGAAAGGAGGATTATTATGATTAGTTTTCCTCCATTCTTGTTATTATTTTTTGGAGCATTCTTAGTATTTTTCATTAAATCAAAAATTTTAAAAATTGTAGCTGTAGCTATTCCTATTATTAGTTTAATAAATTTTCTATTTCTAGATTTGTCTTACTCACATGAATTTGTTTTTTTAGGACAAAATCTCAAGTTAGTTTCTATTGATGGTCTAAGTTATCTATTTATAGTCTTATTTCATGTAATTACAATATTAGGAATTATTTATAGCCTACATTTAGATAAGCCAATTTATTATTTTGCAGGCTTATTTTACTCAGCTTCTGCCATTGCTGTAGTTTGTGCAGGAGATATGCTTAGTATGTTTTTTTTCTGGGAACTACTATCTATTGGAGCAATCCCTTTTATATATCTTGGTAGTTTTAAAAGTTCTGAAAAGTCTGCTTTTAGATATTTAATTTATCATGTTATTGGAGGTCTAGTTTTACTTTCTGGTATTTTCGTTCATTACATTGAGTTTCAATCATTTGCTTACAAAGTCCTAACACTTAATTGTTTAAGTTCATGGCTTATTTTTATAGGTTTAGGAGTAAATGTTGGTTTTCCTTTTCTCCACACTTGGATAATTGATTCGTATCCTAAAGCTACTATTCCTGGGATAATTTTTTTAAGTGCATTTACTACTAAAACTGCAGTTTACGCCTTTTGTCGTCTTTTCCCAGGTTGCGAGCTACTTGTTTTGCTAGGTGCTGTAATGACAATCTTTCCCATTTTTTATGCTGTTTTAGAAAATGATTTAAGAAAGGTACTGTCTTACAGTCTTATTAATCAAGTTGGTTTTATGCTAGTTGGAATTGGTATTGGTACAGGCTTATCTCTTGCAGGTGCTATAAGCCATGTTGTCGCAGATGTGTTTTTCAAATCTCTTTTATTTATGTCTGTTGGTGCGGTGATGTATAGAACGGGTAAGTATCGAGCTACTGATTTAGGAGGTTTATACAAATCAATGCCTATAACTTGTGTGTTTTGTCTAATAGGCGCTTTGAGTATCTCAGGCCTTCCTTTTTTCTCGGCTTTTGTTACAAAGTCAATGATTATTTCTTCAGCTGCAAATGAACATAATATATTAATATGGTTAATACTTCTTTTTGCTTCAGCAGGTGTTTTGGAACATGCAGGAATTAAAATTCCATTTTTCACATTTTTCTCTCATGACTCAGGTTTACGCACTAAGGAAGCGCCAATACATATGTTAATTCCAATGGGCATATTGTCTTTAATATCTATTTTGATAGGCTGCTTTCCTCAATCATTTTATGCTTTGATTCCTTTTGATTTTGCCTATAAACCTTTTACATATTCACATTTTTTTGCCCAAATGCAACTCCTTTCATTTGCAGTGTTAGCTTTTGCATTTTTAGTTGCTTATAAAATTTATCCTGAAGAAAAAGAGTCTACTAATTTAGATGTTGACGTGTTTTATAGAAAGTTTTTTTCTCTTATATCAAAAGTTGTGAAAAGAGTTGATTCTATCTGTAGTGCTGTAAGTTCTAATCTTGCTAGTGAGATTAGTAAAATCAACCTTCATTTACCTCGTATTCCTAGCGATATTGGTGTCGGTTTAGTACTATCACTCATTACTTTTGCTCTTTTTCTGTTTTTTAATTAAGAAATTCTTTTTAGGACACACTATATTCCCCTTTACTTTAGTTTAGACTTTGATTAGATTTAAACTTGAATAATGGATAAGAGAGCTACTACTAAAGCTAAACTAAAAATTTTTATCTTAGATTTTTTATGTATGCTTCTTAATTCAGGTTTTAAGAAAATGTAATTTATGGAGTAAATATGCCAGTTCCTAATTCTAAAAAATATAAGGAAATTTTAAAAAATTGTAGAGAGAAAAAATATGCCCTACCAGCAATAAACGTTAGTAGTATGGTAACTGCTAATGCTGCTTTAGCTGCTTTTGCAGAAACAAAATCTGATGGCATTATACAATTCTCATTGGGAGCAGGAAAATTTGCTAGTGGTAGTGCTGTTAATTCTTCTGTTTTAGGTGCTGTTACACTTGCAGAGCACATTCATAGAGTTTCAAAAGATCTTGGCATTTATGTGGCTTTACATACAGATCATTGTCAAGCACATGATATTCAATTTGTAAAAGATTTATTAGATGAAAGTAAATTAAGATTGGAAAAAGAAGGTCAAACTCTTTTTAACGGTCATATGTTTGATGGTTCTGCTCTTCCTCTAAAAGAGAATATTGAAATTGCCGTGCCGCTTTTAAAAAGCTGTGGTGAATTAGGAATCATTCTTGAAGTTGAAGCTGGTGTTGTAGGTGGTGAAGAAGAAGGTGCTGCAACAACTGATGATGTAAGTAAGTTGTATACATCTCCTGAAGATATGCTTTATGTAGCAGAACAACTTTTTCCACTTGAGGCAGATTTTATGTTTGCAGCAACATTTGGTAATGTTCATGGAATTTATAAACCTGGAAATGTTAAACTTGATCCTAGTATATTAAAAGTAGGACAAGAGGCTGTTAGAGAAAAATTTAGCGGAAATGATTTCAATTTAGTCTTTCATGGTGGTTCAGGTACGCCTGTAGAACAAATTAGAGAAACTTTAGATTATGGAATAGTAAAGATGAATGTTGATACTGCAACACAGTTTGCTTTTAGTCATCCTATTGCAAAACATATGAATGAGAATTTTGATAAAGTTATTGATGCTTCTGGTGATGGTAGTAAAAAATTATACGATCCTAGATCGTATATGAAAAAAGCAGAAGCAAATATGAAAGATAGAGTTATTCAGGCATTGGAAGATCTACAATGTCTTGGAAAAACAATTTTTAATTAATTTAATAATATAAAAGGAGAAAAAAATGAGCGATAGAATAGATGAAGGAGCAATAAAGATTATAGAACTAGTTGGTATTTCTAAAACTAGTTTTGAAGATGCAGTTCAACAAGCAGTAGCTAAAGCTTGTAAAAGTGTTGATCATGTAACTGGAGTTGAAGTTAAGCATTACTCGGGAAAAGTAAGTTCAGGAAAAGTTTCTGAATTTCACGCAAACGTAAAAGTTGCATTTACTGTAAAATAACTTTTACAGAAACCTCCTGAAATTACATAAGCCTTAGAAACTTTATGTTTTAAGAAAAAGATTTTTTTAACTATATAGTTTCTAGGCACTCTGTAGTTTTAGGAGGTGTACAACACTCTTGCCTCAAAAATGATCTATGTAACCGTAAAATGTGCAATTACACTTGATGGTTATTTAGATGATAGTTCGGATAATCCCCTACAAATTTCAAGTCAAAGTGACTTTGAGCATCTCGATCTTCTCCGCTCTCAATCTGATGCAATTTTAATTGGTGCAGAAACTTTTAGAAGAGATAACCCTAATTTACTAATTAAAAGTTCTAAACTACTAGATCAAAGAATTAAGTCTGGATTTTCAAAATATCCAATTAAAATAGTACTAACTAACTCAGGAAATCTCAATTTTAAAAATAATTTCTTTACTAATGGGGATGTGAAAAAATTAATAATTTGTAATGAGATTATTAAAAATGAGATTCTTTCTCAAATAGATAAAAATACAGATGTATTAAGCTATAAAGAAAATTTTTTTGAACTTATGAATAGTATAGAAGAATATGGAATAAAAAAATTACTAATTCAGGGAGGAGCTAAGGTAATCAATTTATTTTTAGAACATGGCATGATTGATGAACTATGGTTGACTATCTCAAATGACATTTTAGGACAGACTGGCAAATCGCGTTTATTTGAATTTTTAGATAAAAATAAAAGAAATATGAATCTAAAATCATCTAAACAAATTGATAATCAAATAATCTTAAATTATGTTTTTTCTGATGCAAAGTAGTTACAAAAAAGAATATATGGATTTAGCTTTTGATCTTTCTAGAAAATCGCCAAAAGTAAAAGAAGCTTTTTCAGTGGGCGCAGTCATTGTGAATGCTAGCAATCAAATAGTAGCAACTGCTTATAGCAGGGAGACTGGTGAATACGATCACGCAGAAGAAATAGCCTTATTAAAGGCAAAAAGGGCTAAGGTAAATCTTAATAATTGCATTCTTTACTGCACTTTAGAGCCTTGTGCGGTTAGAAAGTCTAAAGATAAGTCGTGTTCTGAACATATAATAGAATCTGGTATTTCTACTATTTTTGTAGGAGCTAGAGAACCTAATTTATTTGTTAAGCAGTACGGAATAGAAAAACTAAGAGAATCAGTAGTTTCTGTAGTGATAGTAGAGGGATATCAAGCTTTATTTGAAGAAGTTAATGCAGAATTACTCAAGATCTGAGTTTTATTGTTATAATTATGGTAAATTTTACTATAAATTAAGTGCTTATTTAAAAATTCAATTGGTGTTATAAAGGTTTCAATAAAATATGTCGTATATATAGTTATAGCAAAAAGTAATTTCCGAATAATTCTTTCTTGCAAACCTTTCCCACTTCGCTAAAGCTATGTGGGACTAATCGGTTTCCTTGTAAGGTATTTATTTTGGCATAACTATTTGTTGTCCCTCCCTCCTTCGCCATGGCTTCGGAGGACAAGCCGGGGATATAGAAAGTCAAAAAAGCTCTTTTTCGGAAATTACTTTTTCGACTTTCTATAGATGTTGGGAATATTTAGGAAATTAAAAGATGAAACAAAGAGGATTTACTTTAATTGAGCTATTATGTGTTGTCGTGATTATTGGAATTTTAGCTCAAATATCTATTTTTTCTATCCAAGAGTATAGGTTAAGAGCTTATAATACTTCAGCAGAAGTAGTTAATAGAGATTTAATTGTAGCTGGAAATGCGCTTCTTGGTGATATGGGAGATCAAGGTTTAGGTATAACGTATTCTGCTGTTAACAATGTTTTAAATGGATCTACTACAACAGGAGGAAGCTATACTGGAAATTCTACTATCGCTAGTATAGTTCCAGGAATACAAGGAGATGAAAATCTTTACTGGTCTTTATTTCTTAGAAATGCAGATACTCATTTAATTCAAATTTATACTCATGACTGCCGTGCAGATATTGAGAATAATTATTTCTCATATGTTGAAGATGGCGAATTAGCTAATAGAACAGTTTCAACTTCTAACGTTGCTTGGGGATGTCCTGCAGCATAAATTATGATTTTTTAGGCGTAAGTTTAAAGTTAAATTTGTACTTTAAACTATATTCATTTTTATCTTTAAAATTTAGAAAGTAGCTATCTTTAATTTCTTCCACTTCGCCAGATTTAATTAATCCAGTTCCAGTACATAAGTTTTTTTTGCATGCTAAAGTAATTTCAGAGTCTGCAATAAGTCTTCTTCTTTGATTGCTCTCTTTTATAAAAACTCGAGCTTTTCCGGTTAAAACTCCACTTGAGTTTGTAAGATCTTCTGTTTCAGTTTCAGCTTTATCCTTATCATCTTTTTTTACAAAATTTAGTATGATATCCTCTTTTGATTTAAGATATGAGAGAATTTTCTTAGTTGCTATAGTTTTGTTAGCTCGTCCAAGTGAATCTGTTCCTGAATTTATTGATCGTCTTTTATCTTCTAATGTAATGTACATGCTCCACAAGTTGCCATTATATTCAAACATACTAAGTGTTCCAGATAGGGAAGCAACCGAAATTGGGCTCTGCCACTCTTTTAGAGAATCTCTGATTTCATCTTTAGTTCTAACTTTTATTTTTTTACCTGTTCGTTTTTCAAGTTTTTCTGCTTCAATTTGTTCTTCAATAAAAATTTGTTCAACAATTTCATCTAAGCTCATAGTTGTTAGTAAATAACCAACATCTTTTTCTTTTGCTACATATTCAGGTACTACCTTGTAACCCTTAACTTCCATCTTATTTTGCTTAGAAAATAAAGCAGAGAACACTCCTAATTGATATAAAACTGATAGAAGAAGAGATGCTATCGCTATTGTCGCCAATAGTGGAGCTTTAGATTTTTCTTTTTTTCTTTTTGCCATATTTAGGGATGATAATAGTTTTGAACTAAGAAAACTAGTGTAAAAGAAGTCAAGTTATACAAAATTCAGGTTTGTAAGTTATTGATTTTAGGATAACTATTAGTTCTTACTCCAGGGACATAGAAAGTCCCTAGCTTAGGAGCTTTTAAAGAAAACTTAAATTATCAAATTTCATATCTTTCTAGGTACTTAGGCATAAAAGTATCCCAATTATTCTCTTTTTTCAAAGTTTTAGCAAAGCTTTCAGCGCTGTCTTTTTCTCCATGTACAACAGCAACTTTTCCAGGATTACCTGAGCATTCTTTAGTCCATCTTAGTAGTTCACTTTTATCAGCATGAGCACTTAATCCACTAAGTGTTTCAATTTGTGCCTTGATAGGAATCTCATCACCAAATAATCGTAATTTTTCGGCACCGCTTTGTATCCAATCTCCTCTACCTCCCTTTGGTTGGTAGCCAACAAAGAGAACAGTATTTCTTTCACTATCAATGCGATGATACAGATGATGTAAAATTCTTCCACCCATTAACATACCACTAGCCGAAATTAGTATCATTGGTTCATGAACATTATTTAGTTTTTTTGATGCGGCAACATCTTTAATTAATGCTAATTTTGAAGTTGAGAAAGGGTTGTTTCCAGCATGAAGAATATCAAGAGCATTCTTATCATACTCTTGAACATGTTTTTTATAAATTTCGGTTGCATCTGTAGCCATTGGGCTATCTAAAATTACTGGAATATCAGGAATAAGATTTTTTTCTTTAAGTTCTCTAATGAAGTAAAGGAGAAGTTGAGCTCTACCCACTGCAAAGCTTGGTATTACTACAGCTCCTTTTCTTTTGGTAGTTTCGTTAATGATAGTAGCAAGCTTTGTAGAAACATCATAATCTTTATGTTCTCTATCTCCATATGTTGATTCAATTAAGAGCAAATCTCCAAAATCAACAGGTTTTGGATCGAGCAGAATTGGAATGGAATATCTTCCTATATCTCCAGAAAAAACAATTTTTTTCCCATCAATTTTAAGTTCAATTGAAGCTGCTCCTAGGATGTGACCCATATGTCTCCATTTCGCTGTTACGCCTGGAGCAATGTCAATCTCTGTATCATAAGAAACTGCTGAAAGAAGGTTCAGGCTTTTTTGAGCATCTTTTTGAGTAAAAAGTGGCAGTGGTGGAATGTGTCTAGATTTTTTCTTTCTTTTTCTATACTCAGCTTCTTGTTCTTGGAGATAGCCCATATCAGGCAGTAAAATTTTAAGTAAATCTAGTGTTGCTTCAGTACAAAAAGCTGGGCAATCTAATCCAAGGGTATGATATCTTGGAAAAAGTCCAGAATGATCTATATGAGCATGAGTAAAAAGAACAGCATCAACATTTTCTAATTTAAAGTCAGGGTCCTTCCAATTTTTTTCACGCCATTCTCTTGGCCCTTGAAATACACCACAATCCACAAGGATAGACTTATTCCCAGATTGAACAAGATATTTTGAGCCAGTAACCGTTCCAGCGGCTCCTAAGAATGTTACAGATACAGTCATTCCATATAGACTAGGTTGCAGGAGCTACTTGGTCAATAGATTTTTTCTCAGTATGTGAATTTACATCTAACCATTGAGCAATTACCTTTTCTACTTCTACTAGTGTATTTGTTTGCATTAAATCTGAACGCAATTCGGAAGCGCCTCTAAAATCACTCACATAAATTTTATAAAATTTCTTAAGTATTTTAAAAGGTTTTTTATTAGCCCAAACTTTTTCATGTAAGCGAGAGTGCTTTAAAAGTAAAGATAGTCTTATTTTGGGATCTAAATTTACAAAAAAATTTTCATCTGTATTTTTGTTAAAAATAAAAGGGTCTTTAAAAACTCCTCTTCCTATCATTAATCCGTCAACATTAGAAAAACTAGCTTTAGAATATCCATCTTCTAAGCTTATTATATCACCATTTCCAATAATTAAAGTTTCTGGGCTAATTTCTTTTCTGAGGTTAACTATTTTTTTTATTTCATCCCATTCTGCAGGAACTTTTGACATTTGCTTAGAGGTTCTTGCATGAAATGTGAGTACCGGTAGTTTTAACTCAAGTAAAAAACTTGCCCATTTTTCAGTGACTTTTTTCTTAAAACCAATTCTAGTTTTTACAGATACAGGTAATCCTTCAGCTCCTTCTATTGCAGCAACTACTAGTTCTTTAGCAAGGGCAGGATTATCAATCAATGCAGAACAGCATCCGTTCTTTACAATTTTTTGAACAGGACAACCCATATTAATGTCTATGCCATTAAATCCTTGTTCTTTTAACATTTTTGCAGCTTTGTAGTAATTACTTGGATTGTTACCCCAGATTTGTGCAACAAGTGGTCTTTCAACTTCTGTATAAAGAAGGCGTTTGCTTACTGCGAGCCTTCCTTCTGAGCATAAACCATCAGCACTAGTAAATTCAGTTACAAAAATATCAGGTCTTCCACAGTCTGCAATTATTCTACGAAAAACAGTATCAGTAACATCCTCCATAGGTGCTAAAACCGTAAAAGGTTTTTCTAAGTTATGCCAAAATGTGTTCATGAGTCTATACTGCTTCTTTAAGGGTAGTTTTTTCTTCAACATAAGCTTTAAATTCGCTTATTGATTTCAATTCTAAGTTATCTCCACTTCTTAGTCTAATAGTAATTTCCTTATTTTCGCATTCTTTGTCGCCAAGAATTAGCATAAACGGTATTTTCTGTTTTTGAGCAGTTCTAACTCTGTAGCTTAAAGTATTGCTACTAACATCTTTTTGGACTCTAAATCCAATATTTTTAAGTTCATTTAATACTTTTTCCGCATACTCATGATGAGTTTCAGCAATAGGAAGAACCATAATTTGAGTTGGCGCGAGCCAAACAGGAAAAATTCCAGCAGTGTGTTCAATTAAGATAGCAAAGAAGCGCTCCATTGAGCCTAGTAATGCTCTATGAATCATATACGGTCTATGTTCTTTTCCATCATCACCGATATATTTAAGATCGAATCTAACAGGTAAGTTAAAGTCAAACTGAATTGTACTAAGTTGCCATTCACGTTTTAGAGAATCTGTAATGCAAATATCAATTTTTGGACCATAGAATGCGCCATCACCAGCATTTAATGAGTAGCTAATACCACTTCTTTTTAATGCAGCTTCTAGAGCTGCCTCAGCAGCTTCCCATTTACTATCATCACCTACAGATTTTTCCGGCCTCGTACTTAGGTATAAATGAAAATCACTTAAACCAAAGTCTCTAAGCAGCGATAAACTAAAATCAAGAACTTTATCTATTTCTTCAGGCATTTGATCTGGACGACAAAAAAGGTGCGCGTCATCTTGAGTGAATCCCCTTACTCTAGTTAATCCATGAAGGGTGCCGCTTCTTTCAAATCTATAGACAGTTCCCCATTCAGCAAATCTAAGAGGTAGATCTTTGTAAGATCTAAGATTACTTCCATAGATGTTGCAGTGAAAAGGACAGTTCATTGGTTTTAAATAATACTTATGTCCATCCATTTCTAGTGGTGGAAACATGCCATCTTCATAAAACTGTAAATGACCACTTGTTTCCCAAAGTGTTGATTTTCCGATATGTGGTGAATAAACAATGTCGTATCCAGAATCAAGATGTTTTTTTCTGCAATGTTCTTCAACTAAGTTTCTAATAAATCCACCCTTTTGATGCCAAAGAACAAGGCCTCCACCGATAGTATCGGGATTAATACTATATAAATCGAGTTCTTTACCAAGTTTTCTATGATCTCTTTTTTTTGCTTCTTCAAGAATTGCTAAATGTGATTTTAGATCGTCTTTATTTAAAAAAGCAGTTCCGTAAATTCTTTGAAGCATTTTTTTATTTTCATCCCCTCTCCAATAAGCCCCAGCAACGGATAAAAGCTTGAAGTTTCTTACAAGTTTAGTTGAAGGAATATGAGGGCCACGACAAAGATCTATAAAGTCTCCATCTTTATAGAATGTAATACTTTCACCTTTAGATTTTATTTCTTCTAAAAGTTCTAATTTGTATGGCTCATTTTGTTCAGCAAGCATTTTTTTAGCTTCTTCATAGTTGACATCAATTCTTTCAAAAGAGTGATTTTCTTTAATAATTTTTTTCATCTCCTTTGTGATATTTTTGAGATCTTCAGGAGTGAAAGGTTCCTTAACGTCAAAGTCATAGTAAAAACCATCTTCGATTGCCGGACCTATTGCTAATTTTGCTTCAGGATAAAGTCTTTTAACAGCTTGAGCTAAAATATGAGAAAAACTGTGTCTATAAAAATACTTTGCATTTTCTGAATCAGAACTCAGTTCTATAATTTTAATTTCACCTGTTTCTGTTATCGGTGAATTTAAGTCTAATTGAGCGCCATTTAGGGTAATACCTATTGTATTGTCAGTACTAGCTCCATTTAAAAGTTCACAAACCTTTGTGCCTTTTTGTATAATTTTGTTCTCTCCATTTGGTAATTTTATGTCTATAGTGCTCATAGATACTTATTATAGTCTTTTCTATAATTATTTCAATATCATAAAAGAAAATTTGCTGTATATGGGATTGTAGAATAGATTTAGTGATAGAAACTTTTTGGTATAATTATGAAACAAATTTTTAAAATATTTTTCCTGGCTTGTTTTCTTTTTCAGTCTTGTGGAGGAAGTGGCAGTGATGGCGATAGCGCATCTGATAGAACTGCTGAAGCCTGTGGTATATTAGGCTTACCTACAAAGGTAATTAATGGTCAAGCTTGTGGAAATCCAGCAATATCTCCAATAGTTAGAGTAGGTGTAGTGATAGATCATACATTAGGAGCTTTAGCTATTCCCGTTTGTACTGGATCTTTAATCACTGGAGATGATGTTTTAACAGCTGCGCATTGTTTTTTTCAATCTGAGGTTGATGGCTTTCCTATAATTGGGTATGGAATTTTATTAGGTGCGCCTGGAAATGTCGATTTTATTGAAGCCCAAGATATTGAAATTGATCCTGGCTTACATCAAGGCAATGAAAGACTTTTTAATGATACTGCAATTATGAGGCTTGCGAGAAATCCTGGAGCGTCGCCCCTTCCAGTTTTGTTAAGTTCCGAGCCAACAGTTGATCAAGCTGGTTTTGTATATGGATATGGAATTACAGAAACCGGAGTTGATTCTCAAGCTGACTTTGTAGATCTTGAAGCAGGAGCAATGACTATTAGAAATGTAACGCCAAATCATATATTCGTTGCGTTTAACGGTGATGGAGTTAATGTTTGTTTTGGAGATTCAGGAGGTCCAATCGTAGTAGATAATGGAAATGGTCCTGGAATAGTTGGTGTTGTTTCTCAAGGTACTGACTTAGGTTGTAGGTCAGGAGACGTTACAACTTTTACTAACGTACAACAAACTGGAACAATGACTTGGTTAACTTCAGAAGTTTCTGATTTAGCTGTTAGATGAAGCAGTTGAACTTAAAGGTAAAAGGCAAATTAAACTAATAATAGTTGTATACCAAACAAGTTCATCATAAGATCTAGTTGATGCTGCTATGTAACCAATTAAGTTAAGTAAAACTAAGAAAGCCAAAATCATTTTTATTCTGGTTTTATTTAGTGACTTTTCTGAAACAATAAAAGAAAGTAAATAAATAATAGAAGGTAACATAGCAAGTTGGTCGGCAGGCCAGCCGTATGGTGAAGTTAGCTGAGATAAAGGAATAACAGCAATAGTTATCGCTCTAGTCATTTGTTCATTTAAATTTTTACAAAGTAATTTTAAGCAAATAGGGACACAAATAAACATAGGAAGAAACCTAAGAAATTTATATTGAAATCCAAAAACTTCCATAAGAAAACTACCAATAGTAGTAGTTTTAAAATAAACTGGTGGAGATTTCATGGCTTCGATATACCAAGTCCACCCATCTGGTGCTATTAACAAAGAGGCAATAAATAAAACAGTTCCTCCAAATATAAATCCTAATATTGGCTTAAAATTTTTAATTTTTATATCGCTTAGAAATGAGAAGAGATAGAGCAAGTAAAATGAATGAGGTTTAATTAAAGATATAGAAAGTAAACAACCCGCAAGAAAGTATTGCTTATTATCACGGAAGAGTAAGTAAGAGGTAGCTGCAAAGAGCAAGATAAAGCCGATTTGAGCCATATGTAACAAAGCCCAAAAAGGAGGGAACGCAAATAATATCATAGAGAGATACAGAAAATATTCTTTATAGCTTTTGCCAATATATTTTTTGACTAAAAAGTAAGCACAAACAACGTAAGTCAATATTGCAAGTAAGGTCCATAAATTTTCAATAAGGTTATAATTTGAAAAAAATTTTAATGGATAAATTAGAGGAAAAATAAATGGAGGATTCCACATCCTGATAACATCATCAAAGTTTCTAACGCTATATTGTAATGTTTCAAGGTTTTCTTTTTTGTATGGATTTAGACTTGTATCTAGTACTTTAGAGGAAGACCAGTATTGGATAAAGTCGTATTTAGGGAAGGTGAGTTGGGTTGTAGTAGTGATTGTTAAAAGGAGTATGATTAGTAGGTGTTTTTTATTCATTTATTTTGAATTAAAAGTTTTCATGTTGAAGCTCGAAAAATTAGAAAAAAATTAATGGTGATATTATAGTTTTTTGCTAAAGCTTAACACCGACCATACCAATAAATAAACTATAAAAATAAACAAAGTTTTCAATAACTTTTATTTTGCCAGAATTCTCCATGGCCTTGACTAGCTCACCTTTTGAAAAAGGCCTCCCAATCCATTCTCTCCATTTACTAGATGGCGTTAAATAATAAGAAAAAAGTGGCCCATAAAGAAAAGGGACACCAACAAAAACATATCCACCTGGTTTAGTGAGTTCAATCATTGCATTAATTGCAGAACTCGGACTTGCAAAATGTTCTACTGAGGAGCTACTCCAAACTAAATCAAATGATTCTTTTTCTAATGGTGCTTTAAAAAGGTCACCTAATACAAAGTCAGTATTATTTTTTACTTGGTTAGAGTGTTGATACATGCTTTTGTCTATATCTAGTCCTAAACTGTAAGCTACATTGTCATATTTTTTAAATACAGAAGCTCCATATCCACTTCCACAGGCTGCTTCTAAAACCTTTGAATCACTTACATCTGATAAGCATGAGTCATAAATACGATCTATTAGTTTTTCATTTAAAGAAAATTTAAACTTTTGATAAATTTTTGTTGTTTCGCAGTATTCTAAAATTTTAGCCATGATCTTTTCTCGCTATAAAGAAAAATGAAGTTCCAATAGGAAGTTTGACAAAGTTTAGAAGAAATAACTCTAGTTTACAAATTAAAGATAAAAGATAATTAATAGGTTTAGCAGATAATTCTAGATCTATAGGATCAGATTCACCAAACTTTTGAGTGCTATTAGGAGGATGAACTAGTTTCCAAAGACTCATAATAGGAAAAAGCAAAAAGAATAAAAAAGTGCTATGAATAATTTGTAATCTATTTTCTTTTGTTAAGATTGATATTTGTTTTTTAGAAAAACGCCTTGCAGCTCCAACAATTCTATCATGCCTACTATATAGACACTGAAAGGCAGTTGTAATTATATAGGCTTTACCAGATGATTTTAGAATTCTTGAAATTTCGCTTAGAAGTAAGCTGGGTTTAATGCTCTCTACTTCTAATACATCTATACAAAAAATAATATCAATTGAATTGTCTTTAAGTGGAAGATAATTTCCATCTCCTTGCAAGAGATTTTTACATCCACGCTTAGTTGAAAAATTGAGAGCTTCTTTTGAGTATTCTAAGCCAATAAGATTTATATTATTATTAGACAATTTTTCTAATAAATTTCCTGTACCACATCCAATGTCGAGTACAGTTAATTTAGTGCTTTCTTTTTGTATTAAATTTTTAAAGTTTGATAATAAGACATTATTAATAAACTCATACCACCAATGCTGTTTTTCTATATTGTACATTCTCTCCCATTGGGAAGAGAGTTTATTATTCTTCATAGATATCAGGATTGTTTGGGTCAAATCTGTAAGATTTTAAAAGTAGAAAAGACGAATTAGAAAGATAGTGAACTTTATGCATTTCATAAGGCATAAAAAAAATACCTTCTCCTGAGTTAAGTTCATACTCTATAAAAACATCTTTAAAAGCTTCTTTAATAGAAACTTTAGCTTTGCCTTTTGTTATAAAAAAAAAGGCTTTACACTCTTTATGATAATGATCTCCCATTTCAGAATTAGTTTTCATTTCCCCATGAATAATTGTTTCCCATGGACCTTCATTTAGAATTTCTATAAAGGATCCTCTGTTGTCTTCTCTGATAAAGCTTGGTTTAATTATCCTATCTTCCATACTTATCCTTTGACGTATAGTTTACCCTCTAGGGTGCTCGTTGAAGTTTTTAATTTCCACGCGCATATTCATTTAATTTGAAAGCGATCTGATTATTGATAAAATCTTAATTTTTAATATTCTAATAATATACTTACTTCCAGTGTAAAGAAAAGAAGAAATATTAGGTAGAGATTTTGAAACTCCTTTTGTTCTATCTCTAAAAGCATAGCCAACCTCTTCAATATTTAGTCCTGCTTTATATGCGTCAAATATGAATTCAATAAAATAATCTCCATATCCATAAGGCATGATAGTTATATAGTTAAACACATCTTTTTTTATAGCGACAAAGCCACTATCGTAATCTTTAATACCACCACCTAAGACAATATTTGCAAAACTATTTATAATTTTACTACTTAAAGTTCTGATTGGAGCACGGTTATCACTTCCTCCTTTTGCATATCGAGAACCAACTGCAATATCAGCCTTATCAAGTGTAGCTATTAGTTTAACTAGAGTGTCGACAGGCATTGTCATATCAGCATCCATCCAGCAAAGAATTTCCCCCGAGCTTTCTATAATTCCTCTGTGAAAGGCAGATGCTAATCCTCTTTTTTTTCTTTCAATTAATACAAGATTTTCATATTGAAGTTTTTTAACAATTTCAGCTGTTCCATCAGTTGAATTATCATCTACTACGATTACTTCTAAATTTTTAGGTATTTTTTTATACAACTCTTCAATTAAGGGTTGAATAAAGTCGCACTCGTTATAAGTGGCAAGAATGACAGATATGTTTTTCATTGATTAAAAAAATTAATTATTGTTTTAGTAATATATTTTATCTCTTCCTCTGTCAAAGAAGCAGACGATGGTAAGCATAGTGAACTATGAGATAGCCAATCACTGATTGGGAAATTTTCAGTGAATTGTGTAGGATAATTTTCTATGATTGGATTTGAGTATAGCGGTTGTTTATGTAGTGATTGAAAAGGTAAGCGAGATTCAATGTTATTTGAAGAAAGATAATTTCTTAGTTGTTCACGCATACTTTGAGATGGGTTTTTAAGTGCAATGACAACATTCCACCAAGAACTTTGTGTCCAGTTATCTTCTTCCTGAAATATAACTTCTTTAAGAGAGCTTAGTTCTTGTTTATAAAGTTCTGCTATTTTAATTTTTTTACTGACTATTTCATCTGCTTTTTCTACTTGTGCTAAGGCTATAGCAGCTTGAATATTAGATATTCTATAATTAAGTCCAAATGTTTTATGAATATATCTTCTATCTCCTGGTTCAAATCCATGACTTCTAATCAGTTTAAGTTTATCTGCAAGATCTTTGGAGTTGGTAAGAATGATACCTCCTTCGCCCGATGTGAGAGTTTTAGTCGCATAAAAACTGAAACAAGCAACATCACCAAAAGAACCAATCTTTTTTTGCTTATATAGTGTTCCATGTGCTTGTGCTGCATCTTCTATAATTTTAATATTTTTAGTTTTACAAATTTCTCTTATTTCATTGATGTTACAAGCATGGCCATACATATGAACTAGAATAATTGCTTTAGTTTTTTCAGTAATTTTTTCTTCTATTAACTTAGCATCTATGCACCAATTTTTTTTATCAACATCTACAAAAACAGGTTTAGCTCCAGCAAGAATTACCATATTAGAATCAGCTATCAACGTATAGTTTGGAACAATAACTTCATCTCCTGGGCCTATATTAAGAGCGAGCAGTGCCATATGTAAGGCTACTGTGCCATTTGAACAAGATACTCCATGAGACGAGTCGCAATATTTAGCAAAAGATTCTTCAAATTTTTTAACATACGGTCCGCTAGATGAAATCCAGCCAGAATTTATACAATCAAGAACATATTTTTCTTCATTTCCATCAAGCAGAGGTAAATTTTGAAAGATTTTTTTCATCTATAACCATCTTAGTTCAAATTGGTCATATGTCAATTTATTTGGGTACATACTTTCGATTATATTAAATATCGATATTGGTATTTTAGAGAATGATTTTGTTCTTCTTAATACAATAACATTAATATTGAAAGTTTCAATAAGGTCTTTTATTTTTTCTGGCGTATAATTGTCATTAAAAAATTGATAGAGGTCCTTAGTGGGATTTTTTTTATTTGATAAGAAATAAACCTCTGGAGCATCTGGCATTGCTAAAATATATTCTGATTTACTTAGCTCTCTTATCTTGTTTATTAAGTTTATATATGTTCTGGCACTTTTTTGAGATACATAAATTTCGCCTTTATTTATTTTGAGTGTAGACCAGTTATCAGGCTTGAGAAGTATTACGCTTGAGCAATTTATTAGGAAAATACCTATAAATAAAGCACCTATAATTTTTGTATATATGAGCAAATAAAAGTTAGGTATTAACTTATATATCAATGATAAAGATGAAAAGATAAAGGCACAAGAATAGTAAAAGTATTCAGGAGTAGCAAAAGGAAATTGAATAAGACTAAACCATAACATCATTGTCATTGAAGAAAATAAAAAGTTTTTATGAAGAGAGGAAAATTTTTCATACCTTAAGATATATAAACAGTATAAAGTAATAATTGGAACTGAATTTTGTAATAGAAGATAAAATACTTTAGCTAGTGAAATATTATAGAATGATTTGATAGTTATGAATGATAAAAGAAGAAAAATACTGATTTTAAAAAATTTAGAACGAATATGATTAGAAATTAAAATAAAAGAAACAAGTAAACTTGTTGCAAAAATTAAGTTTGTATATATGAAATCAAAAGTAGAAAATTTTAGTCTTAAGTTTGGTCTTATGAAAAGTCCAAAAAACAATTTGGAAAGTTTTTCAGCATTTGGATATAGAATTATTAAAAAGCAAACAATAGGTAAAAAGAATCCTAAGAGAGTATAAAGCGTGTCTTTAGTCAAAGAAGTTAAAAAAGCTTTAGAATTTTCTTTTTCAATATATAGCTGTCTCCAACACATAAACAAGCTCAAAATTAAAAAAGGAAAACTAAAGTGATAAAACTGAGACACTGTAAAGAAATGAGAAATAAGCAGAGAAATTAGAGTATAGGCAGTTAGAACAAGTGTTAGTACTAAAAAATTAGTAAAATTTAAATTTATAGATTTATTCTTCGAAATAAAGAGTAGTTGATTTTTATACAGTAAAGTAAAAAAAATTGCAGCGAGTTCATATAATCCAACAATTTTAAATAAGACGCTTATTCCAGATGTTAATCCAGCTAAAATAAGAAATTTTTTATTATTTCCTAAATGATAACAATTTAAAAAATACAAACCTATAAGTGCACAAATTAAATTATACCAAGATGGAAGTGAGGCGAAATAATTTGGAAAAGACCATACAATAATACAAAATCCAAAAAGTAGAGAATCAAATTTAGTTAGCCAGAGACGAAGTAGTTTATATGTAAAAATTATAAAAATAGAAGAAAAAAAGAGTAGGCAAATTCTAAGAGAAGTGAGCTTTGCACCAAAGAGTTTAAAAAATAGAGCATGTAAATAAGCTTGAAGTCCTGTATAGACATCATAATAATCGAGATGAGGAATTTCTCCATTTAAGACTCTTTCTGCAGAATGAGCTAGAGCACCTTCGTCATGTGGAATCCAATCATAAAAAGCATAGTACAGTAAATAAGAAAAGCTTAATATAAAAAAAGATATAAAATGGTAGTCAATACTCTTGCTTTCATTCTTATTCATTGATACCCCTCAGCCTGAAGAGTAAATAGATTATAATAAATCTCATTTAAATTCATTAGTTCTTCGTGAGTCCCACCTTCTACAACTTCTCCATTTTCAAAAACATATATTTTTTCAGCTTGTCTTACAGTAGAAAATCTATGCGAAATTAGAATTATGGTATCTTCTTTTCTAGAGTTTAAATAGTCAAAAATTAAAGTTTCAGATTTTGAATCAAGAGATGCTGTTGGTTCATCTAGAATTAGTATTTTAGAATCTTGATAGAAAGTTCGGGCAATTGCTAATCTCTGCCATTGCCCCCAGGAAGGTTCAACTCCGTCTTTGAATTGCTTGCCCAACATTTGATCGTATTTAAATTTCCATTTTTCTATAAATTCATGTGCCTTAGCCTCTCTTGCACTTTGCTTTATATCTTGAATTAGAATTTTTTGTTCAGATTTTCCTAATGCAATACCTTCTTTCACAGGAAAAAAATAATTTCCGAAACCTTGTAGAAGAACCCCAAGTTTTCTGTGCCAAGTATTTAAGTCTATATTTTTAATGTTTACATTATTAATTAAGATTTCACCTTTTTCACAATCATAAAATCTACATAATAATTTTAAAAATGTACTTTTCCCAGCACCATTTGATCCAACAATTGCAATTTTTTCACCAGGATTAATTTTAATTGAAAAGTTATTTAGGGCATATTCTTTTGCATCTGGATATTTGAAATAGACATTTCTAAATTCTATGCTATCTGGTTTATTATTCGATAAGCTAATAGCATTTTTAGGAGTAACAATTTTAGGTTCTAGATCGATAATATCAAACAAATCACTTACAAATAAGTTGTCAGAATACTGAAGACCAATATTTCTAAAAAAACTGCTTAAAGCTGTAGAAAAACTAATTACGGCAGTAGTAAAAAAAGTGAAAGTCCCAATTTCAATTGCTCCTATTGTTACTTGATAAATATAAAATACAGTTGGAATTGCAAGAAATATTGAAGTAAAAATAGAAAAAAATAGTTCTTGCTTTAATTTTCTTTTTTGATTTTTCTTTTCTTCATTTTTAAATGCAACAAATAAATTATTTAATTTTTTTAATAAATATTTTACGGCTTGTAGCGTTTTTAGTTCCATTAAAGAATTAACAAATTTAAATCTCCAATGAATGTCAGCGTGTTGTCTTCTTATTTCTGCATTTCCAGTCCATATTCCCCAAACCTTTTTTCCAAATTTAACTTCAATGATTAAACTAGGTAATGCGCCGAGAATAACGACTATTAGTATCCACCATTTTGAATAAAAAATAATTGAAGAAGCTAAAAGAAGCTGTAATGAATTTTGAAAGAGGAAGAAAAGTCTTTCAATGTACATATTAAATTTCCAAACTCCTTGTTCTTTAATAGTTGAAAATTTGTTATTGAATTCCGGTGATTCATGAATAGGAATATCTATTTTTGAAGATTTATCTGCTATTAAAAGTTCAGTATAAGTCTCAATATCATACTTAAACATAGTAAAAAGAAATGTTTGTATTTGATATAAAAAAGTGGGAATTGCTCCAATCGTTAACGCTAAAATTGTATAAAAAATTAAATCTTCAGAAAATTTTTTTGACCCCGCAACTCTTACTAGTTCATTAATCATTAGAGCCCAAACACCAGATTGTAAAAATGGAATAGTTGTTAAGACTAGAGATAATGGGAGAAGTTTTATAAATATAGATTGATGTTCTTTCCAAATCATTCCAAAAGCTCTTTTTTGGTTTTGGAGTAGTTTTCTAAAAGAATCAAAATTCATCTTTTAAACTGTCACTTCAAGTCTCCTTAATGTCAATTATAGAAATCCAGTGTAATAAGATGACAATAAATTCTAAAAGTAGTATACTAATCTTTCCAAATAGATAGTAATTTAACTAATTGATATCATTAATAAATTTATGACAACTGATACTGAAACACTAGAAAGGATAGCAGGGCAAGACTATAAATATGGCTTTGTTACTGAAATTGAATCTGATTCACTTCCTCCAGGAGTCGATGAAGACACTATTAGGGCTATTTCTGCTAAAAAGAATGAACCACAATATATGCTTGATTGGAGATTAGATGCATATCATAAATGGTTAAAAATGGAAGAGCCAGAATGGGCATTTGTTGATTACGAAAAAATTCAATATCAAGATGTTGTTTATTATTCTGCGCCAAAATCAACTCCAAAGTATGAGAGTTTAGATCAAGTTGATCCTGAACTATTAAAAACATATGACAAACTTGGTATTCCCTTAGAAGAGCAAAAACGTTTGGCTGGCGTTGCAGTTGATGCAGTGTTTGATAGTGTTTCAATTGTTACAACTTTTAAAGAAGAGTTACATAAGGCTGGAGTTATTTTTTGTTCAATATCTGAAGCAGTAAGAGAATATCCTGAGCTAATAAAAAAGTACTTAGGATCCGTTGTTCCTCAAGGCGATAATTTCTTTGCGGCTCTGAATGCTGCTGTCTTTACTGATGGCACATTTGTCTATGTTCCTAAAGGTGTAAGATGTCCTTTGGAGCTATCTACATATTTTAGAATAAACGCTCAAAATACGGGTCAGTTTGAAAGAACACTCATAATTGCTGAAGAAGGAAGTTATGTTTCGTATTTAGAAGGTTGTACGGCTCCTCAGCGTGACGAAAATCAATTACATGCTGCGGTTGTTGAATTGTATGCACATAAAGATGCAGAAATAAAATATTCTACTATTCAAAATTGGTATCCTGGAGATGAAAATGGAAAGGGTGGTATTTATAACTTCGTAACGAAACGTGGAATATGCGCAGAAGAAAATTCTAAGATTTCTTGGACGCAAGTAGAGACTGGATCTGCAGTTACTTGGAAATATCCAAGTTGTATATTAAAAGGTGATAACTCTATAGGAGAATTCTATTCAGTAGCTCTTACTAATCATTGCCAGCAAGCTGATACTGGAACCAAGATGGTTCATATAGGAAAAAATACTAAAAGTACTATAATTTCTAAAGGAATTTCTGCAGGTAAAGGACAAAATTCTTATCGTGGTCTTGTTAAGATGATGAAATCTGCTGAAAATGCAAGAAATTTTTCACAGTGTGATTCAATGTTGATGGGTGATAAGTGCGGAGCTCATACATTTCCATATATAGAAGTAAATAATCCGACTGCAAAAGTTGAGCACGAAGCGACGACTTCAAAGATCGGAGAAGATCAGATTTTTTATTGCAATCAAAGAGGCATTTCTCCTGAAGATGCAATTTCTATGATAGTGCATGGTTTTTGTAAGGAGGTTTTTAAAGAACTTCCAATGGAGTTTGCTATTGAAGCAAGGCAACTTTTAAAAATTAGTTTAGAAAACAGTGTAGGATAAAAATATGTTAAAGATTGAAGATTTATATGCAGGTATTGAAGGTAAGGAGATTCTTAAAGGTCTCAATTTAGAAATTAAGCCCGGCGAAGTACATGCAATAATGGGTGTTAATGGTTCTGGTAAAAGTACTTTAGCAAACATACTTGCTGGCCGTGATGGGTATGAAATTACTAAAGGAAAAGTAGAATTTCAAAATGAAGATTTATTAGACTTAGAAGCTTATGAAAGAGCTTGTAAGGGAATTTTTATGGCATTTCAATATCCTGTAGAATTACCAGGAGTTTTAGGGAGTTATTTTTTAAGAAGTGCATATAATTCACAAAGAGAGTTCCGCGAAGAAAAACCTTTAGGCGTAAGAGAATTTAATACTTACATGCAAGAAAAGTTAAAGCTTTTAGAGTTAAATGCTGACTTAATCAAAAGATCTGTAAATGAAGGTTTTTCAGGTGGAGAAAAGAAGAAAAATGAAATTTTTCAAATGGCGGTTCTTGATCCAAAGCTTGCAATTTTAGATGAAACTGATTCAGGCCTTGATATCGATGCTTTGCAAGTAGTTGCTAAAGGAGTTAACACTCTAAAGAAAGAAGATCCAAGTAAGGCTATTCTCTTAATTACACATTATCAAAGATTGCTTGATTATATAGTTCCTGACTTCGTACATGTTATGATAGATGGGCAAATTATAAAAACTGGAGACAAAAACCTTGCTCTTGAATTAGAAGAAAAGGGTTATAATTGGGTTAGAGAGTCAGCATAGATATGAAAACTAGAGTACCTGAATGGGCGATTAGCCATTTTTCGAATTTAACTGCCGCACTTAATGGTAATGGAACAAAACCGCTTCACTCATATAGAAAAAAATCTTTTGAGCAATTTAAAGCTGTTGGAATACCCTCTAAAAAAAATGAAGAATGGAAATATACGAGTTTAGATTTTTTATATAGAGAAAATCTTAATTTAGTATCTGAAACGGATTCTTCAGTGAATAGTGAATTTGTTTCT
Organism: uncultured bacterium; assembly: GCA_937976335.1. Classification (GTDB taxonomy): domain Bacteria; phylum Bdellovibrionota_C; class UBA2361; order UBA2361; family CALJRW01; genus CALJRW01. Next base: position 70,387 of record CALJRW010000050.1, read on the forward strand.
ACAAATACACTTTCAGAAACGTGTAAATTAGTCTTTGTGAATGGTGTTTTTTCAAAAGACTTGAGCTCGGATCTAAATTTTACTGGACTAACAGTCAACTTTTTTGATGAAAATTCTAGTGATTCTTTCCCTGATTTTAAAGTTTTTGAAGGTCATTCTGGGCTTTATGATCTCAATGGTTCTTTTATGAACTCTGTAATCTCTATTAAAGTTGATAAGTCATATACTGCAGCTTTTCCTTTAGAGTTTTGTTATATTGCAACTTCTCAATCTAATAACAAAGGTATATTCCCTAGAACAAGAGTTACGGTTGAAGATGGTGCTAGTTTAAGTGTTATTGAAAGATATTGTTCGACAAGTAATGAAGTGACTAATTTTACTAATTCTGTTACGGAAGTTATTTTAAAAGAACAAGCGCGCTTAGAGCATTGTCAACTAAATTTAGAAAGTGCAGAGGCCACTCATGTTAGTACTCTAGTTGTTAGTCAAGGAGAAAATAGTCATTTAAAAACCTACACCTTTTCTCTTGGAGGAAAAATTTCACGAAATGAAATCTATCCAACTTTAAATGGTTCTAAGATTTATTCAGAGATGTTTGGTTTATCTGTTTTAAATAAAAAACAGCAAGTTGATAATTTTACTGTTATTGATCATGCAAAACCTCACAGTGAATCAAATGAATTGTTTAAGGGAATTTATACAGATCAATCAAGAGGAAATTTTTCAGGAACGATTATAGTCAGACCTGATGCTCAGTTAACTAATGCAATTCAAAGTAGTCAGAGTTTGCTTTTATCAGAGAGCGCTTTAAGCAATTCACGTCCACAATTAAAAATTTGGGCAGATGATGTAAAGTGTACTCATGGTGCAACAGTAGGCCAGATTGATGAAGATGCCTTATTTTATCTTAAGTCTCGTGGAATTAGTGACCTAACTGCAAAACAAATGCTAATTTTAGCATTTGCAGGGGAAATACTTTCTAATGTTACTGATAATGAGTTACGAAGTACTATTGAAACTATTGTTCAGGATAAATTGAATAAGTGTTTTGCTTAAGCTTAAAGATATAAAGACCTAAAAATAATTTCTGAAAAAGATGTTTTTCGACATTACATACTGCAGATAGAATAACTATAGTTTACTCAATTACACTAGTGTCCAATTAAGAGTTGAATAAATTCAACTGGTTAGACGAATCTAGTGGTTCATCGAGATCGTCAAAATCAGAAAAAGCCTTAAAAATAGGAGTTTTTTCAAATAATGAGAGGCTTAAGAACTGTAGAAAAGAGT
>CALJRW010000051.1 GCA_937976335.1 uncultured bacterium
GATATTAGTAGCTCTTCATGTGTCGCTACTTCTGGGTTTATTTTGAGAATCTTAGGCACACATATTATATGCACTATTTTCTAACTCTTAGATACTCCTAATTTCATTATTATCGGAAATTTCTTTCTGTCTTTACTATATAGAAAATTCAAAAAATAATTTCCGAAAAAGAGTTTTTTGAACTTTCTATCCACCCGACTTGCCCTCCGAAGCCTTGGCGAAGGAGGAAGATAGAAATTAAGAATCTGAGTCCTCTAAATCAAACTCAACATTAGCAGTATTATCCTTCCCCTTAATTTGATATCTCTCACTAGCCCAATTGCCAAGATCTGAAATTTTACATCTTTCTGAACAGAACGGATGCCAAACATTATTTTCAGTTTCTTTAAGATCAACTGCACATGCTTTACACTTACTCACAAGACTTTATTTCTACTTTAGAAACACCAGAGATAACATCTTCAGCAAAAATCCTAAGAGGCTCTAGATTACTTGCTTGAGTCAGGTAGGAATAATCACTTTGATTTGAAGGCACTATATAAAGAATTGAAGATTCTAAATGATATGATTTAGCTCTTCTTAAATGATCGAGCAATCCTAATTGAAGCTTATCATTTAAAGAGTCAAGCAAAGCCTGCCAAGCTTCTTCATTATTTCCTTTTGAATTCATCAAAAATTCTCCTTAAGATTATTCTATCAATATAAATTTTCTCAGAAAAGGGATTAAATTATTATTCTTATTAACAAGCTTGCTTGCAACTGCAATGGCACATCAGAATGAAACCTTTCTAACTTGTCTAAATTCAAACCAAGCAAAAATAAGGATGCTTAACTCTACAATCAAGAATATTTCAGCAGATTCAACTATCCCTATCATACGTGTTGCCGACAATATAATAGCAAATATAGATATTGAAAGGCCAAAGGACCAAATAATTTTTTCTCTAAAAAAACTTTTATATATATAAGCAAAAAATGATTTTAATTGACTTGTTCCACGTCCTAAAAAAATATAATCAGACTCCTGAACAGACTCTTCACCAGCAGGCGCTACATGGAGCAAATTAGAAGATTGTGAGTTTCTCGCAAAGATTAATGTATGAGGCTTTTCAGAAAAGTTAAATTCTTTTTTACTATAAATTTGAGCTAAGTCGAGCTTTATTAGCTTACCAATACTATCAAGTTGAGATTTATTACTATTCTCTGTTCCAACGAGAGAAAGCTTAGTACGTCTTTTTCTAAAAAAATCAAAAATACTTTTAGCTTCCCAAGAAAATTTAGGATTAAAATCAATCCGAGCAAGAACATGCTCAGAGATAGAAAAAAACAAACATCGCACTCTCTCGTTTGATTTAGAAAGATCTCCTAAATGAAAATTTACCCCTCTATCTATTAAAAATTGTTCAGTACCTAAGCAAAACTTAGATCCTTCAATAAAACCTTCAATTCCTTCTCCATTAAAAACTTCATAGTTATCGATTCTTTGCGCACTAATTTTACTTGTATTAGATTTTAAGTACTTCATTCCTGGTATTTGAAATTCAGATTCAAATAATCCAAAAACATTAAACAAAATAGAATATAAAGCAGTCTTATCCATCCTATCATCAACTAGTAAAATATCTCGAAGCTGATACTCTCCTAAAGGATTGTTAATATCATACTCAATAGCAAAGTTCTCTATATCTCTTAGTTTATTTAAATTCTTACCAGAAGTTGGAATAATTCCATTTAAAAAAGACAATAAATAACGAAAAATCTTTTGCCGCTCAATTGCAATAAAACTAAATATTAAAACTGAAGAAAGTAAAACTGAAACAGCTGTTAGAATACAATCAGAAATCAAAAGACCTTTATCACGCCAAAAGAAAAAAGAACAAACTGAAATAAATAAAATAGAAAAATTATATAAAAGATAATAATTAGTTTTCTGTCTTTCATGATTTAATAAAGAAACAATAGTAGGATGATAAGCAGTAAAGTCAAACAAACCTTCTGTATCTACCACCTCAGCTTCAATAACTCCATCAAAAACAAGGGAACCTTTTTTAAGATAATCTCCTTCAGACTTATACAATAATTTTAATGGCCTGATTTCTTCGATATTTCCAAAACCTTTAGCTATCATACAAGAAACTGGAACAACATCTCCTTTTTCTAGCTTAATAATATCACCCTTTTTAAGAGCAGCTACAGGAATGTCATTCTCTGATTTTAAAAGTCCTATATTTTTATTTTCAGGCTGAGAAAAAACTTTTGCAGCTTTAGGTAAAGGTGCAAAAAAATGAGAAAATAGCTTGTTTAAACTATACTCAAATCTAGTTTGTATAAATCTAATTAAACTAATTAAAAAATAACAAACAATATACTTTTCATAAGATAAATTAAGTGCATAAAGAGCATAATCTTGAGTGATTTCTAAAAGAAGCGCCAAGGTTAATAAGATTTCGCTAAGCAAAAGAATAGCAACTAAAGAGAAGTGTTTTCTCTTAATATCATAAAATCCATCTTTTATTATACTAGCACTTCCAGGCGCAATTTGTAGTAGCATAAAAAAAGAAAATACAACTCCGAGAATAAGTTTTAAATCGGAACCAATTTCAGAAAAAGCTTCTAAGGAAATAAAAAACTTAAAAGCTAAGTAATTAATAATTACAAAAGAAGATATTGCAAATTGACCAAAGATATCGAAGGTTGATATTTTTTCGAGTGAAACAAAGTTATATAACCTTGGAAGTAAGGGAGAGCTTCTTTTTAAACTTTCATGTTCAGCTTGAAGTGAGTGAACAACCGACATCACTTATGCTGCTATTGCGACTTCAGATTCAACTTCTTTTGAAGTATCCTCACCTTTTTTATACTTTCTTTTAAGCTTAGATAATTTTTTTTCTGTAAAGACGACATGCTTCTGCGCAATTGGATCGTATTTTCTAACAGATAATTTTTCAGCAGGTTTCTTTTTTTTATTTCTTCTTATTGTATAAAAAAATCCAGTTCCTGCACTTGATACTAATGTAATTCCTTCTTTAGCTACTTTTGCCATTTCTATATTTCCTATAATTTCTAATTTCAATACTACGCTTGTATTGGAAAAAACGTAGTTATATTGAATGATTATGCCTATATCAGTTTACAATTGCAAGAACTGATTCAAAACTGCATAATCCTCTAACACATGGATTTTATTACAGAACTAAAAGAAAGAGAATTAATTCAAGATATTGCTGGAGAGGAACGCTTAAAAAAACTCTCAAGTTCTGACTCCTTTTACAATGGAATAGACCCAACCGCTCCTAGCCTTCATCTCGGTAATTTGATTGCACTTATTGTTGCAAAACATCTTTCAAAAACTGGAGCTAAGCCAATTTTTCTTTTCGGTGGTGCAACTGGCTCAATTGGAGATCCTTCTGGAAAAAATGAAGAAAGAAAATTGTTAGATAATTCTATTTTAGAAGAAAACGTTTCTAGACAAACAAAACAAGTAAAAGCAGTACTAGATAGACTTGAACTACAGTGTTCTTTTGTTAATAACATTGATTGGACAAAAAATTTAGATACTATTAGTTTTTTAAGAGATGTCGGAAAATACTTCACTGTCAACTACATGATGGCAAAGGAATCGGTTAAAAGAAGAATTGAAGGTGACGGAATTTCTTTTACTGAATTTAGTTATATGCTTTTACAAGCTTACGACTTTAAGCATCTTTTTGAAAATGAATCTTGTTGCATGCAAATTGGTGGAAGTGACCAATGGGGAAATATTACTGCCGGTTTTGAACTAATAAGAAAAACTGGAAAACGTGAGGCATGTGCCCTCTCCTGGCCTTTACTTACTAATGCAGATGGAAAAAAATTTGGAAAATCTGAAAGTGGTGCAATTTGGCTTGATGCCGAACTAACAAGCCCTTTTCAACTGCATCAATACTTTATTAATACAGATGATGCTGATGTTATTAAACTTCTAAAAATATTTACATTTTTAAGCCTAGACGAAATTTCAACTCTTGAAGAAAAGGTAAAAAATGAACCTCATCTAAGAGCTGCTCAAAATAAACTAGCTGATGAAGTATGCGACCTACTTCACGGGAAAGAAGCTACTGAGCGTGCTAAAAAAAGCGCCTTAGTTCTTTTTGGTGGTAGCGTTGAAGGAATTTCTGATTCTGAGATTTTAGAAATTTTTAAAGATGTGCCTTCCAAAGAAATTGATAAAACCGAGCTTCAAAAATTTAATGTTACGGAATTATTCACTGAATCAGGAGCTGTTAAATCTAAAGGCGAAGCTAAGAGATTAATAGCTAATGGCGGGGCTTATATTAATAATATTAAACAAGATAATCCCGGAGATAAAATTACTGAAACCGATACACTATCTCGAGAAGTTATAGTGCTTCGGACTGGGAAGAAATCTTATTATTTAGTTAAGGTTAAGGGTTAAGGAGAAAATTTTAGCTTTTTAGAGCTCAGATTATTGTTATTCGGTTAAAAAATAGGTTTAATAAACTCGCTAGACAGTTGTATGACTAGTTTTCCTTGGACACTAAGTAATAAGCATGTACACCGCCTACCTAAAAGGAAGCCTAAAATTAGATAAACAAGGATACTGGTTTCACAACGAAAAACCAGTATTAAACAAAAATATCTCTATATTCTTTAACAGACATATTGTCTGGGATGAAGATTCAAAAGAATATTACATACAATACGGTAAAGGAAGAGCAACCTTTGATTATGAAGATACTCCTTATTTTATCACTCAAATAAGTATCAATAAAAACATAACGTTTTTACTAAATGATGAGTCTGAAGAAGAACTTAAAAATTCAGAACTATTTCTTGGTAATGATAATTCATTATATGCTATTGTAAAGAAACAACATTACGCAAAAATACAAAAAAATGTTTTTCAAATTCTAATAAATTACTTAGAAGACGAAAAAACATTACGTATTAATGATAAAGTTATAAAAATAAATGAGAAAGAAAAAGAAAACTTTTAAAAATAAAGTTAACCCTAACGCTATCGATCTGCATGGAAATACCGTAAATGAAGCTATAGAAAGATTGGAAATTTTTATAAACAAGTCTATAATGTCTAAAGTGTCTCGCATTGAAATAGTTCACGGAAAAGGAACCGGAAAACTGCAAAAGTCTATTCATAAATATCTGGATACACTCGATGTTATTTCTCAATACAAGCTTAACGAGATTAATACTGGGGTTACTATTGTTTATTTATAAATACTAACTGCCGAGAAGACTGATATACTTTTCCTGCACGTCCTGAGCTTGTCGAAGGATTATCCTGCATGTCCTGAGCTTGTCGAAGGATTATCCTGTTATCCTGTTATCCTGTTATCCTGTTATCCTGTTATCCTGTTATCCTGTTATCCTGTTATCCTGTTATCCTGTTATCCTGTTATCCTGTTATCCTGTTATCCTGTTATCCTGTTATCCTGTTATCCTG
>CALJRW010000052.1 GCA_937976335.1 uncultured bacterium
TTATAGCTAGTAGGAAGAAATTGAGGAATTCCAAAAGCTCCGGCCTTAGAACCTTTGATAGATAAAACATCAATATTATTTTCTTTTGATATTTGAAATAAAGCAACTAATTCTGGGTAAAATAAATCTTCTAAATATTGAGCTCTTTTCTGAACTTCTTGAAATGTAATACTAGGATCTGCTTTCTTTAATTTTTGATAATTTTTTCTCAAATTCGCAGCTTCAGCAATATTTGAAACCCTAGAAAGACTGTTAATTATAGTACTTTTTCCTGTATTAGATCCAAAATGAGTTTCGACAAGAAAAATTGAAGCAATAATACTCTTATCTACATTAAATTCTTTTTCAACTGATTCAAAAACTGAATAATTATCATTGATAAACTTTTGTGCTTTTTGAATATTACTAGTTTTATTAAAATGCTTATATATGTTTTTACTTTCTCTAGGTTTCATTTTAAAAGTAACATTAGAAAAATTTGATATCTGTTTACTACTATAAACTTTTGTTAAGTACTGTTTGTCAAAACCTTCCTCAGAAAGCTTATTAATAAGTCTTGTCCAAGTTTTAGCTTTAGTTTGTGAAAGACAGTTTGAATAGAAAAATAGAAAAAAAAGAAGAAATATGCATAAATTTATTTTGTATCTACCTGACATAATTTATAACTCAACTCACTGGCTATTAAATCTTCACCAATATTTTTATTTTTTAACTTGCTATCTGCTAATATGATGCTATTAAATGCTTCATCGATTCTATCAAGTGAATTGGTATTTGAGAAAGATACAATTTTATCGAATACCCAAGGCTTAATACCTAGCTTAGTCCTTATATTGATATTACGCTCTCCTTTTAGCTGCAAATATTTTATACTTGCCGATTGATTGTAATTTCTTGAAATCATTGCAAGCGTTAAAAAGAAGCTTTTTCCTGAAAGAGACATCTTCTCTATTAAATTTTCAGTTTGGCTATAATCTTTCTTTCGAAGACTTTCAAGAATATCAAAATCATTTATGCTTAATGCTTCTGGGAATAATGATAATAAATCAGATTCACTCAACGTCTCTGAATTACAATACAAGCTTAACATTTTACAGTGATTAGCAATCCTATCAGGGCTGTTTTCACAAATATCAATTAAGGAATCAACAACTTTATTAGAAACCTTCTTGAATCCATTTTGAGTCAATTCTTTAAGTGTCCATTTTTTTAATTCAAGCCCTTTTAACTCTGACACTTCCAAAACTAAACCAATTTTTTTAAAAGCTTTATACAGAATTGAATTACTTTTAATTTTGCTTGAATAAAAAATGACGCTATTGCCAGAAGGCTGATTAATTATATCGATAATTTTTTTAGCTATATCACCAGAAAATTTATCTGAATCTTTAACGAGATATAACTTATTAGAGCTAAATAAACTTTGAGCATAAACTTCATCAATAAAAGTACTGAAGTTTTTTTTTACGTTTTCCGCATAAAAAACCTGAGGAGGCTCAGACTTTGAATCAAAAAATTTATTTTTAAAATGACTAGCAATTCTTTCAAATCTGACAATATCAGGACATACAAGTAATAAGCAATTTGGAGCAACATTTAAGCTTAGCAATTCTTTTAGCTTTTTTTGTGCTACTGCAGACATTAATTTCAGAAAATAAATAGGAAAAACAAACTAATGTGCCCAGGGACGGGCTTGAACCGCCGACACGAGGATTTTCAGTCCTCTGCTCTACCAACTGAGCTACCTGGGCATCCCTTTTAAGTATCACATATGTTGGGGATCTTTCAAGCCAGTAGCATAGGCCTATTGAAACACTCTACTGGACTTGCAAGGGATACAAATTTGAATTTTTAGGCTATCCTGACATTTTTATAGGCCCTTCATAACAATTTGTTAAGAATGATAGCAACAAACTAGTAAGAAGCTATGAAAGATAAGATTTCAGGGTGCGTTATATTGGCAAAAAATGAGCTGTCCCCTTCACTACAATCAGCTAAAATCCCATTTGATACTAGACCTGCAAGTAGCCATTCTCCCTCTCTATTCACTAGTAAAGAGCCACCAGAATCTCCTGAACAAGTATTACTATACTCCCCATAATATCTAGACCCTATTGATGTACTGGTGTAAGAATTAACATACATCACACCTGCTCTTAGTTCACCAGACCCGCCTAATTCATCTTTTCCATAACCAGCTATTATAAATTTTTCACTTAACTTTAAATCATTTTTCGTATGTAAATTTATTTTTCTCGTTGGAATGTTTTTTCTGGCAATTATTAAACCTATATCAAAATTTTCATACGAACTGTCTCTTACATAGCTTGGATGCTTGACAAAAAACTCTGATTTAAAATTACCTATACCTGTTAAAATATCATAGTATGCTACATTTTCTTTTAGACAGTGAGCAGCAGTAAGAATTTTTCTGTCTGAGATAACATTGCCACTGCAAGAGAACAAAGATCTACCACTTATTGATTTGGCAATTATACGAACAACTGGAGAATTACCAATTTCACATCTTTCTCCTTGTATAACTCGAGGATTACCTCCTAGAGAATTTCTATTTCCAACAATACTACATAAACTTTCAAAGTTTTGATTATTAAAGCTGGTGAGTTGCCCTTTTTTACATAAATTTACTTTCTTCCGAATGCTTTTATTTCGGCGCATACTTCTTTTAATTTTCCTAATAAGTTTTTTATTTCTTTTTTTATAAGATAAAATATAAAGCTTATTAGTAAGCTTCTTATTCTTATTTTTTAATTTTTTAATTGCTCTATTGAAAGAAATTTGAACTACAGCATTTCTTTTTTCTATTGCTAAAAAAACTCCATTGGAATCTTCTGAACAAATATATCGACTACTTTTTCCAAGAGAGAGATTTACAGTATTTTCTGATAAAGTATTTATAGAAGTTACTGCAACTAAAAACATGCTAATAACTACATATTGTAAAAAGTTCACGACCCCCATCACACTCTTCATGATGAAGTTATGAGATTTTTAGTGATGTGGTGATATATCTATCTGTAAATATAAGTAAAGTGCTTCAGCTTTATTGTTTTCCCTAGGTTAATTAACTGAAAATACTAGTTTTTTTCTTTCAGGCAAGCATAATTAAAGTATAGTTATCCCAAACATCGCTGAAGCTATGTGAGGTATGCTGGTTTTCTTAAACCTCTTTAATCACAATAGGAACTGTTCCCGCAATATAATCTTGCAAGGTTCTTTTTTTAAAAAATAAAGGAACATAGCCAAAAAATAAAATCGACAAGGGAACAAACAAAGAACGAATAAAAAAATCTTTGTTTTTTATTTGATATCCTTTATTGCTAAGCAAACGAAGATTAGTTTTAGAGTATCCAGGCATAGTTTGATGAAGACTAAAATATATACATGGATAAATAATAGTTGCTAAAATAAAACAAATAAGAAAAATACCAATATATACTATTGTCTCTATTTGACTCCAACTCCATGGCTGAAATAAATTAACTCTGTATACATTTTCAAATAAAACTACAACTGCACAAAAAAGAAATATTGACCAAAAGAAAACGCCAATGAAATTCCTTAAAGTACTAACAATCCATTTATTTAAAGTTGGCATTGTCTGATCGGTAATTTTAATACCTCTATCAACAACATCAATATCAATATCATCTACATTATTTGTTCTTTTTCTATTCTTAAGACTAAAAATATTTGCAGAAAAAACTTTCTCAAAATTCTTAAAAACACTCTTTAATTCTTTAGCTTCAATATGAGTTTTAGTTGAAGTGAGTTCCTCAGCATCAATATATTCTTTCTCTATATTAATATCTTTAATTAATTCTTGAACCAAAGAAAATAAAGCTTCAGCTTCTTCAGACTTAGAAATTTTAACAATATCTCCAAAGCTTATTTCAAGCATTTCTTCCTCTTCTACTATAGAGATTTCTTCTTGAGTTTGTGAAAAAAGCTCACGTATTTCCGCATGATTGAAATTTTGGTTTTTCTTTAAACTATGATTGTTCATCATTAGAGCAATCGACTCTATGCTTCTAGCTTTTTGAGGCTTTTTATCTTTCATTATAGCCGAAAGACTATCATAATAATTTAAGTGTTTGAAACCTGAATTTTTGATAATGAAGCTAGTATACTGAAGGAAATTGAAAATTTCCGGAAGTCTCCCGGAGGGAAGATAAGATATACCCGTCAAAACTAGGCTAAGACCGATCAGGTCTTAGACAAAAAGTCGAAAAACCAAATGATGACAGGTATATAAAAGCTAATCTCCTAAAATCTTTAAAATATAGTTGTATCTTTTTAAGTCCAACCTAATGCACAAGCAGAAATAGCAGCTGTTTCAGATCTTAGAATAGTGTTTCCAAGACTTGCTAAGTCAACGTTTTTCGTTAAGAGAATTTTCTTTTCTTTCTCTGTTAGATCACCCTCAGGTCCAATAACTACACACGAATCTTTTTTAATAACACTGGAAAGAATAGGAAGGTTATCTTCAAGAGAACAAAGATAGTGTGGCTGCTTACTAATAGAAGATTCGCTCAAAGCATCTTCGATATTACTACAAATCAGAATATCTGGTAAGTAATCTCTTTCACATTGAGTTGCAGCAGAAACAGCAATTTTTTTGTATCGTTCTAACTTTTTACTTTTATTGTTTACTTTAGGGACACTCCTTTCTGACTGCCATATAATAATTTTTTTAACACAATGTTCCGTTGCTTTCTCAATCATTAGCTCTGTTGCTTTCGGCTTACAAAGAGCAAATAGTAATGTATCGATTCTTTGACCTATGATTTCTTTTTTTTTGATTGCCTTATCAATATGAGTAAATTTATCGCTTAAGGTGCAAAGATACTTAAGGTCGCCTAAACAAGGAACAACTTCAAACTTATCTCCAGCAGATAATCTTAAAACTTTTCTAATATAACGATTATTATCGTTACTCAATTGAAATTCAGAAGTTGTCTCGTCAAAAGTTTTTTCTATAAAAACTCTTCGAGCGGCTTCCCTCACTAACGTCCTTTTTTTCTAAGACCTTCTGAGTCAAACTTTTTTTGTAGGTAAGTAATTTTATCTATACCTACGATTCTTTCTTTGTCGATTAAAAATGTTGGTGTATCAAAAACTCCAAGTTTTCTCCCTCTTCTAAAAATCCCTTTAACTCTCTCTCTTGCATCAGAAGATGAAAGTTTGCTTAAAAACATTCCAAGTTCAATATCAAGCTCCTCAGCGAGTTCATTAAAAAAATTATCATCATTTGGATCCTCACCTAGTCCCCACCACTTATGAAAAACTTTAAAGTTATACTCTTTTAAAACTCCAAGATCAGCAGCAACAACAGCACCTCTAGTAATCTTACTTGGATCGTACTCTACTTCAGGCCAGGTTTCTGGAATAGTAATTGGAATCTTATTTTCAGCAGCAAATCTTTTAGTATCTTCAAATAAATAAGAAAGCTTATCAGGTATAACACTTGAAGCCGACATTTGCTGACCAGAAGCCTTAGCTGAAAAAGGCTGCCATAGAACTTCGATGTCATAGTTATCTTCAAGTTCATACACACTCTCTAAGGCAAGATATGAGTAAGGGCTTTGGAAAGAGTAGAAAAATTCAAGAGTTGTCATAATTTTAACCTATTAATTATTTATTTGCTAACAATCCAAGCGACAGTTCGCCTGGGCTATAAGTAGCTCGTGGTTAGATGTCTCTTGAATCGACACAATGAAATTAAACCCTATGGCTTCTGAAATCAATAGCTCAAAGACAAAAACTATAAATCTCACATAATTACTTGAATATTATAGTAAAAATATGCTACCACAAGTTAATGAGAAGAAGAGAAGAAATGACATTCCTGGAACGCATCTATATTGTAGAAGTTGTAAAAGGAGTTCTTATAACGTTTACAAGATTGATTAGAAACTTATCTCTTCATATTTTACAACTTTTTGGTTTTGCTAAAAAATCTAAAGCTTCTCAAAGCATTCAATACCCTAACGACAGACGTGATTATCCTGAAAGGTTTAGAGGTCGTCACAGACTTACACTTCATGATAACGGTAGTGTTAAATGTACATCTTGTTTTTTATGTGCAACTGCTTGTCCTGCGAAATGTATCTATATCGAACCTGCAGAACATCCCGATAAAAATGTTGAAAAGTTTCCACAGCGATATGAAATTGACACTTTACTATGTATATATTGTGGCTACTGCGTAGAAGCTTGTCCAGTTGACGCAATTAGAATGGACACAGGAATACACCCAGAAGTTTACGAAGCAGATCCTAGAATGTACATAGAAGACAAAGAAACTCTTATGGATAGATCTAAAGAGCTTGTTAAGATTGGAAAAAACAAAGTTTATGAAAAGCATATGGAAAAAATGCAAAAACTTGAACGTTTTGAAGTGTAGCAATCTCTCTCAAACTGTTTTATTAATTGCTGTATCTTTTTATCTCTCATTAAGCTCTAGCCTTGCAAATGAAGAGCAAACTGGCAGTATCATTTCAAATAAAAACGTAGCTAGCTTTAAAAAATACTTAATTCCTGAAGTTTTTTCTTTAATTAGAAACAGCCAAATCGAGTTAGAAGTTTTTGATTCTATTTCATCTCCTCAAGTAAGCTCTTGGTTTGACAATAAACTACCTGAGAAGAACTCATGTGAAGTTAAAAACCAAGGTATTAGTAGTGAGAAAAATACTAATTTTTTAAAAGCAGCCTACTATCAACAATTTAAATTCAAATCCATTGAATTTGATTTTAAGTTAATTCATAATTTTTCAAGTTCCTTTCATTCCTTTGAAGGAAAGTATTTTAGAGCTTATAATATCTGTTTTGATGAATATGCCAAACCAGGACAAGCATATAGAGAAGGATTTGAAATTTCTAAACCTTCTTTTTTAAATTCATATAGAGCTGTCACTTTTGATTTTTTTGACGAGCAAGAAGACATAACCTGGATTCATTCACCTGTACTAAAAAAAACAAGAAGAATATCTGCTTCTAATAGAAGTGACTCAATACTCGGCACTTTTTTTAGTTTAGAGGATTTTCTTGCAAATTTTGGAAAAGTACCTGAAAATTTTCAAGTTGAAGAAGTTTATAAATTCGCACCGATTCTAACTCATACGGACTTTCTTAAGTCGAAAAATTCTTGTATTTCCAATACCGCTCTAAAACCGGATTCACGCTCATTGCTTTCTAAAGTTTCCAGGAAGAAAGCTAAAATGATTCAGTATATTCCTTGGTTACCGACAGGAGTCAAATATAGTCCAAGAAAGTTGATGAAATATAGCTTTATAATTGAAGATCCATATAGCTTGTTTGGAAAAGCTATTGTGTATATCGATACAAATACACTAACTCCCGTCTATAAAATCATCTATGACAAAAAAGGAATTCTTTGGAAAACTTTTATTAATGTCCCTGTAGTTATAAGCTATGATAAAGTTCACGGCAGCTTTCCTATTATTACATATGCTCACAATCATATTGATAAAAGTAACATTTACTTTATGGCACATAATATAAGAATTTGTCCGGAAATTTCTAAAGAACAGTTTGCTATGTTGGATCCTGGAGAGTTAGGAGAGGATTAGTTTTTTTCTTGAAGAAGTTCTTTCTTAAACGAAATTCAGATTCTTACCTAACTCTAACAAACTTTCCATCTCTCATCTGAAACATTTCTGTTTTTTTTCTAAATGACCCAAATTTATTAAACTTAATCTGCCCAATTAATCCAGAGTAATTTAATTTTTCATAAAAATAATCGCTTATTAATTCTTTACTAGCATACCCATTCTTAAAAGCTTCAAATGCTATCATCACTCCATCATACCCCCAAGCTGAAAAAAGTGAGAATTCAGGGTCTTTCGCAAATTTTCTTTTATAAGCACTCCTAAAGTTTTCAAAACCTTTACTCTCGGGGTCTGCAGTTTGTGATTGATATATTCCCTCTAACTCATTTGGGATATTTTTTATTTGTTCATTAGCAATCACATCAGAACTAATAGTTGGTATTTCTATTCTGAGTTCCTTTCTCTGTTTGTAAAAAGTAGTTAAATTTCCATCAAGAGGAGTATAAATCACTTCAGGTTTTTTAGATAAAGCCTTTAAGAGAACTGGTTTATAATCAATCTCAGTAGGCAGTGAAGAAAAAGTTTCTAATATTTTTCCACCTAGCTTCGTAAATTCTTTATGAAAAGCATCAGAAACTGATTTCGACCATGAAGTTTCAGAATTTATAATGATAGCAGTTTTTGCAGATAACTTATTATGCGCAAATTCAGCTGAAACTGATCCTGAACTCGGAGCCCATGTGCCAATTGCAAAAATACCTTTACCCATTGCTTCAAGTTCCGGAGAGCTATCCCATAAGGTTAAAAGAGGGATTTTTTCTTTTTGAAATAGAGGTCCTAAAACTCGAGCTTCAGTTAAAGTTGTTGTAAAAGCTATATCGATATGTTCTGTAGCTAAAAGTTTTTTTGCAGCATTTACGGCAGAAATAGACTTGTACTGAGTATCTTCTGAAAAGTGATTTACTTTTACAGAGCCACTCCTCGCATTAACTGTTTCGATTGCAAGCTGAACCCCTTCTAAAAAAGCTTTTCCTTGAGGAGCCCATTCACCAGTGATATGAAAAAAAGATGCAATATTAAGCTCTTTTCTTTCTGCAAAAAGAGAAAAATTAGAAAATAATAAAATTATTAAGAAAATTTTGTAAACCATACGAAACTCTTAGTTTGTAGCACTTAAAATTAGTGCAAGCTTTTAGATCCTATCATAACTTAATAATACATAAAATATAAGGTTCATCAATCTCAGATCTAATAATTCTCAGCTTATATAATTTCTTATCAAGGCTTTTAATATATTCATCTATCGCCTTACTCTCTCTTAAACCTTCTTCATGGCCTACATAAACAGTAACAATTACAAGTCCATTTGGCATTATAAACTCTAAACAGTCACTTATAGCTTTAATACTAGTCTCTGAAGATGTTACTATTTTTTTGTCCGATCTAGGTAAATATCCTAAATTAAAAACAGCGCATTTAATTTTTCCTTTATAATCAGGAGAGATAGTTTTTTTTATTTTAGAATGACAGGTTTGAAAAAATTCTACATTTTCGTTTGCATTACTAAACCGTAGCTCTTTTTTACTTGCTTGAATTGCTTTTTCTTGAACATCAAATGCAAAAACTTTTCCTTTTTCTTTAACCAATTTTGAAAGAAAAACAGTATCATAACCATTACCGCAAGTTGCATCGATAACAGTGTCAGCAACAGTAACTCCAGCTGAAATAAAATGATGAACTAACTTAGTAGTTTTCCTAAAAACTGTAAAATCTTTTTTTGACATCTAGTTCTTCTAAAATAGGCTTATTATTTTCTAAATGCATAAATAACATTTCACTAAGCTTTGGAGCAAATAAAGCGCCCTTACTTCCAAGACCATTGATTATTGCAATTTGAGAAAGATCTGGCAGTTTTCCAATTGCAGGAATTCTACCAGTTAAAATTGGCCGAACTGCGGCATTATGCTCTAAAACTTTAAAAGTTTTTTTACAAAAGTTTTTAAGCTTATTTGTTAAATACTGATAAGCATCAAAGCTTGGAATATCATCTAACAAATCCCAACTGTAGGTTGCACCAACTTTATATTTAGAATTTCCAATTGGCAAAATAAATATTTCTTTGTTATATATATAGGAATCATCTAAATCTTTAATATGAACAGTTAAAATTTCTCCTTTAGCTTTCCTAAAAATTAACTTATTTAGAAATGAAAAATTCGAATTACTTCCATTTGCAAAAATTACCTGTTCAGCTTCAATATTTTTCCATGAAACTCTATCATTAAAAATATGAAGATCTTTTTCGAGTAAAAAATCATCTATGTACTGGAATCTTTTTATAAATTCACGCTTATGGTGATGTAGAAATTCTCCAGTTTTTAAATATCCTCCATTATTTATAAAGCAAGCTTGAAAACCTCCATTCAGATCATTAGTAATTTTCTTTAACTGAAAGTTATCAGATAAATATTCTTTAAACTCAGATGCATTTATTCGAGTTTTAAATTTTTCTAGCTCTTTTTCTGATTTAAAAACTTTTAAAATTTTTTTTTCTACAAAAAAATCGCCAAATTCTCTATAAAAGCTTCTAGAATAAATTAGAAACCTTTCAAGTTCCCAAGTTTTGTTTAATTGCTTTCCAGTAACTGGGTTAATTATTCCAGCACCAACTTTTGAAGCATTAGGGGTATCTTTATCAACAATCACATATTTTATGTTTTTTTTAGCGCAATGAAGAGCAAAACAAGTTCCAGCAAGGCCTTGTCCTATTATTAAATACTTTACTTTTCTTATTTGTTCCATTTTGTAAGACTGTAGGTTATGAAATTACATAAAATCGATAAAAGCATAGTTCTCCCTATCTCTCTTAATGAAGCTTGGAATTTTTTTTCCTGCCCAAGTAATTTAAAAGAGATTACCCCAAAAGAGTTAAATTTTAAAATTCTTGAAAATGATGGAGAAAACTGCACTCCTAAGATGTATCCTGGACTTCTTATTCAATATACAGTTAGCCCAATACTTGGAATTCCTATGAACTGGGTTACTGAAATTACTCAAGTAAAGAAAGAAGCTTTTTTTGTAGATGAACAACGTTTTGGCCCATACAAAATGTGGCATCATAAGCATTTTTTTAAAGCTGTTGAAGGCGGAACAGAAATCAGAGATTTAGTTCATTACGTTATGCCTTTTTCAATTTTTGGAACTATTGCTCATGGACTGTTTGTGAAAAATCAAGTTGAGGATATTTTTGAATATAGGGAAAAAGTTTTAAGAGAAAAGTTTACATAACTATTGTAGTAAATTAGAGTTGTCCCGTTATTATTTTTACACTTATCCTAATAAAATTCTTCTCAAAGTAGATCTATCAATTCCAAGCTCTTTTGCAGTCTGAACTTGATTATTTTGATTTCTTTCTAAAGCTTCATTAACTAATCTCTTTTTATAACTACTCACCGACTCTTGAAAAGTTAAATTACTAACTTCAGATTTATCATCCATAACTCCAATAACAATATCTTTTTCAAGTACTAAATCTCTATTTTCAAACTGAGCTCTATATGCTGCACCTTCTACAACTGCTATTAACTCTCTTACATTTCCAGGCCAGGAATGCTTTTCTAGCTTTTGATAGCAAGATTCATCAAAGCCAAAAACATTTACTTCTTCGTTTAGTCTCATTTTTTCTAAAAAAAAGTTAGAAATAATTTGAATATCTTCCATTCTTTCACGAAGAGGAGGAATCTTAATAGCAAAATGTCCAATTCGATGATAAAAATCTGTTCTCATCATTTTTTCTTCAATTGCTTTATTAATATCAGCATTAGTAGCAGATACTAACCTAAAATCACTATCTTTTTCTGCATTTGCCCCTAAAGGCCTCACCTTCTTCTCTTGAATAACACTTAGTAAGCTCACTTGCACTTCAGCGGGAAGTTGATCTACATCATCCAAAAATAAGGTTCCTCCGTTTGCCTGAGACACTAGACCTTCCCTATCTTTTTCGGCTCCTGTAAACGATCCTTTACTATGACCAAATAAATCGCTAGCTACGATATCAGAACTTCCATAATTCGGCTGATATCTCACAAAATTTAAATTTACCCGTTTGCTAAAATCATGAATTGCTTTTGCGCAAAAACTTTTACCTGTCCCTGTCTCTCCTAATAATAAAACAGGCTGACTTGTCGAAGACGCAAAGAGAATGTCTTTTCTTAATTTACTTATTGCTTCGCTTTTACCAATCAAAACTTTCTCTATAGATTTCTTAATAAACTCTTTTTCTCGACTAAATTGCTTTAAAATTTCAGCTCTCTTTAAACCATCTGAAATTAAAGCTACTAAATGCGGTATATTTGCAGGCTTTTCAAGAAAACTCGACGCACCTAAATTTAGAGCTTTGACACCATTCTCAATGGCTCCATGTCCAGTTAACATCAAAATTGATGTAACCGGGCTTATCTGCTTAATTTTAGTCAAAAGTTCAAAACCAGATTCAATTCCTTTAGACTCATCAATACATAAATCGAGCACTACAACATCAGGCTTTTGCTTTTTAAGAATCTCTAAAGATTTTTCAATTGTTGATGCGCCAAAACAATCTATTTCAAGATTGCTAGAAGCAAGCGCTCTCATTAAGCTAGTAAGAGCATCCTGATCGTCATCTATTAATAAAATATTTGGCATTAGCTAGTCCTCTTTCCTACTCCCTAATTTTTTGTATAAGAATTCAAGTTTAAAATATAGATATTTCTACAGCAACTTTTTCTACATTATAAATTGCGTAATCTATTTTAGATTCAAGCAATAATAGCTCAAGAAGGCAGGGATATAAAATAGTTTCAGAAGAAAATTGTTCAAATACAGCTGACAAGCTTTTTAAAGCTTTTTTCTCTGGTTTATCATTATCTGGATTAGGAAATGTTATTTCTAAATCAGAGTCAGACAAACAATATTCAGCTGATGAATAGGCATCAATTTCAATAAGAGCCGTTTTAAATAAATTCAAAATCCTGAAATAAAAGTTAACATCTTCATCAGGACGAATTTCTCTTGAAGATAGCACTTCAACATTAGGAAAAAAGTAATTGACAAGCGCTTCTGTGGAAGTAAATGCAATCGATTCATTTGTGATGTTTGTTATATATGATAAACTTTTAAAGAGAGAAGAAATTCTCTGACACCTTTCTATACTTTTATCTATACTGCTTTTATCTAAAGCAAGATTATCTACTTCACCTTTCAAAGCATAAAGCTCATTACTAACGACACCCAAATCACCTCTGATTTTATGAGCTAAAATTTCTAAAAATTTTGACGTTATGCCTTTCATACAAAAGTGAAGTTATTTTTTTTTCAATGCCAAGGAAGCTTTCGCTTTATTGTAGCCATCAAAAGCAGCTACCTTGTAGGCTTCGGCTAATGTCGGATAATTAAACACCGCATCTCGTAAATAACGTAAGCCCCCTTTAAGGGCAATAACAGCTTGACCAATATGAGAAAGCTCTGTCGCATATTCTCCGATAATATGAACTCCAAGAATTTCATAAGTTTCTCTATGAAAAAGTATTTTTAACATTCCTTCTTCATCTCCAATAATAACACCTCTTGCAATCTCTTTAAATCTTGCAATACCAGTTTCATATGGAATATTTTGTTCAGTCAGCTCTTGCTCATTAGCACCAACATAAGAAATTTCTGGTATTGAATACATTCCTATTGGTAGTGGAACCTCCATTATCTCATCATCAATATCAAAAGCATGAACAGCTACTAATCTTCCCTGAGCTGATGAAGTTGCAGCTAGTGCAGGAAAACCAATCACATCTCCTGCAGCGTAAATATGAGGCAAGCTAGTTTGAAATTTTTCATTAACTGCAATTCTTCCCTTAGGTTCAAGCTCTAAACCAAAATTTTCCAAACCTAAATTCTCAGTTGCACTAATTCTTCCAGCTGAAACTAAAACAACATCAGAAACTACAACTTTCCCACTCTTAAGCTTTGTAACTACTGAATTATCTTCTCGAGTTTTAACTGATTCAACTTCTTCGCCCAGCCTAAAAGTCACTCCCATGCTTCTCATTTGATACACAAGACACTCAACTATCTCTTTATCCATAAATGATAAAAGCTCTTTTCTAGCATCAACAACTGTTACATTCACACCAAGCGCTGCAAACATTGAAGCATATTCAGTTCCAACAACTCCCCCGCCAACAACAGTAATATCTCTTGGTAGTTCTTTCATAGAAAGAATGTCATCACTATCAAAAATATTCACTCCATCAAATTCGATATAGTTTGGTCTGACAGGTTTAGCACCAACTGAAATAAGAATATTCTTAGCTGTCTTACTAGTTATCTCTCCCTCAGGAGAAGTGATTTGGATTGTATGTTCATCAATAAAATAACCATGACCATCTAAAAGATCCACATGATTTCGACTAAATTGAGCGCGTAAGACTTCATACTCATCTTGCATTATTCGATTACATCTAAAAGTTAAATCAGACATTTCAATGTGAGTTTTAACTCTGTAGCCAGCACCATAAATATTTCTCTGCCTAAAGCCTGAAAGATATACAACGGCTTCTTTAAATGACTTACTTGGAATTGTTGCATTATGAACACAATTACCACCAACCATTCCAATCTTATCGACAACTGCAACTTTTTTTCTAATTTTTGCAGATTGAAATGCAGCTTTTTGCCCAGCTGGGCCGCAACCCAGTACTAGAAGATCGTAATCAAATTTTTTTGTGCTACTTGTAGTCAATTTAACTAATATTCCCTTAAATATCGTTTGAAAAATTCAAACTAAGCTAAATATTTGTACTTATAGCTATTTAGATTCATTATAATTAAAATAGTTCTATTTTAATTAGAGAAGATAAAAGCGTAAGATCTTGATTTATCTCGTTTTTTATTTTTTTCTCATTTTAGTACATAATATTAATGCTATTTATATTTACATTATTTTTAAGCTAACTGACAATACGGCCTAATGACTACTAACAAACTTCAAAAAAATGACATTTTCAAAATATTTAAGCTCTCTCGAATGCACCCAGAAGAGGAGAAAGTTAATAAATTAATAGAAGAATTTAACTCAATACTTGAACTTGCGGAAAAACTAAATGAAGTAGATACAAAAAATATTGATGCGACAAGTCATGTACATGGGGCGACTAATATCTTTCGTGAAGACAAACGAAGCGATTTTACTGCAAAAGAAAAAATCTTATCTATTATGCCTGAAAACTCTGGCACATATATCAAAGTGCCTATTGTAATTGAACAGGAGTAACAAAATGTTCATTAATAAAAGTATTAAAGAATTAAGAAAAGGAATAAAACAAAAAGATTTTTCTAAAAAAGAAATTGCAGATTTTTATCTTTCAAGAATTAAAAAATTTAACAATCTAAATGCATTTTCTCATATACATCCAATAAACGAAAAAGATCTTAACAATAGCGATATAAGTTCTGATACGCTTTCAGGTATTCCTGTTGCACTTAAAGATAACATTCTATCTAGAAATAACCCGGCAACTGCATGCAGTAAAATCTTAGATGGTTTCATTGCTCCGTACGATGCAACTGTCACTTCTAAGTTAAAGTCTAGTGGAGCCATTCTTATTGGAAACAACAATATGGACGAATTTGCCATGGGCTCTTCAAGCGAGAATTCCTCCCTTGGGAACGTACTAAACCCCTGGGATTTAAATAAAGTTCCTGGAGGTTCTAGCGGAGGAGGTGCTGCTGCAGTTGCAGCTAGACTTATTCCTGTTGCACTTGGGACAGATACTGGAGGATCTGTAAGGCAACCTGCATCTTTTTGTGGAATTGTAGGTCTAAAACCAACATATGGAAGAAATAGTCGATATGGAGTAATTGCTTACGCCTCCTCACTTGATCAAGTTGGAGTAATGACAAATTCTGTAGAAGATTGCGCCCTAGTTTCTGAAATAATAGCTGGATTTGATCCTCTTGATTCTACAAGTGTTGATGTCCCTATTCCTAATTTCTCATCAACCCTTGGCAAAGACATTAAGGGCCTACGCATTGGAATTCCAAAAGAATATTTCATAAAAGAACTAAATACAGAAATAGATACATCTATCAGAACTGCATTGAGCGAACTGGAAAAACTTGGAGCTACTTTAGTAGAAATAAGTCTACCACATACTGAATATGCAGTCGCAACTTACTACATTATTGCGCCAGCAGAAGCAGCTTCAAACTTAAGTAGATATGATGGTATTAGGTATGGGAAAAGATCAAAAGATACTGAAGACTTATTTGATCTTTACTGTAAAACAAGGACTGAAGGTTTTGGAACGGAAGTAAAGCGTAGGATACTAATTGGAACTTACGTTCTTTCAGAAGGCTATTTTGATGCCTATTACATAAAAGCACAAAAAGTCAGAACTTTAGTTGCTAATGATTTTAAAGAGGTTTTTGAAAATCAATGCGACATTATAGCTTGCCCTACTGCCCCGACGACTGCATTTAATTTAGGAGAGAAATGCAACGATCCTATTTCAATGTACTTAAATGATATTTTTACTATCCCCACAAATTTAGCAGGACTGCCTGCAATGAGCATCCCTTGCGGATTTGACTCAAACAACATGCCTATTGGCTTACAACTAATTGGCAAAGCTTGGGATGAAGAAACTATTTTTAAAACGGCCTATCTTTACGAACAAACGCATGATTGGCACAAAAGAATACCAAAAGGATTTGAATAAGAAATGGATTACGAAGCAGTAATAGGACTTGAAACTCACGTTCAACTAAATACCTTATCTAAAATATTTTGCTCTGCTGGCACAACTTTTGGAGAAGATCCGAATAACTTAATAGACCCTCTAACTTTTGGCCTCCCTGGAGCTCTTCCTGTTGTAAATAAAAGGGTAATTGATTCTGCTATACTCTTAGGATTAGGACTAAATTGTCAGATTAGAAAGTTTAATCGCTTTGCTAGAAAACATTATTTCTATCCCGACCTACCAAAAGGTTATCAAATTTCACAATCTGATGAACCAATTTGTGAACATGGTCGAGTTACTATTGAAGATAACGGAACAAGTAGAACTATTGGCATTACTAGAATTCATATGGAAGAAGATGCAGGAAAAAGCATACATGATGCAAGAACAAACTCTTCTCTTGTTGATCTTAATAGAGCTGGAGTTCCTCTTTTAGAAATTGTTTCACAACCTGATATCAGAAATGCAGTAGAAGCGGGGCTTTATCTAAAAGTAATAAGACAAATTGTTCGTTGGTTAGGAATTAGTGATGGTAATATGGAAGAAGGTAGCCTTCGTTGTGATGCAAATATTTCTTTAAGACCAGTTGGGCAGTTAAAATTTGGCACGCGCGCGGAAATTAAAAACATTAACTCTTTTAAATATGTTGAAAAAGCAATTGAATATGAAATTGCAAGACAGTTAAAAATACTAAAAGAAGGCGGAACGGTAATTCAGGAAACACGACTATTTAACAGCGAGACTGAAACTACACACGAAATGCGTGGCAAGGAAGGAGCTGCAGATTATCGTTATTTTGCCGATCCAGACTTACCTCCAGTCGTTATCGAAGAAAGTTGGATTCAAAAGATAAGACAAACCATGCCAGTTTTACCTTCAGAAAAAAAATTAGAGCTTATTAATACTCATAAATTAACAGAATATGATGCTGAAGTTTTAACAACTGAAAGAGAATTTTCAGACTATTTTGATGCAGTTTTTAAAGTTTGTAAGGATGCAAAACTATCTTGCAACTGGATTACTTCTGAGCTTTTTGGCGCTTTAAAAAAACTGCATATTGATTTTTCTAACAACCCTATCTCTTCTGAAGTTTTAGGTGAATTAATTAAATTAATAAAAGAAGAAGTTATTAGTGGCAAAATGGCTAAAACTATTTTTGAAATCTTAATTGAAAATCCTTCAAAAAAAATACAAGAAATAATCAAAGAGAAAGGGCTTAAGTTAATCTCAGATCCTGAAGAAATAAGAGTTCTTGTTAATGAAGTCTTTAAAAATAATGCCGATAATCTTAAAAAATTTCTTGATGGCAACAATAAATTACATGGTTTTTTTGTGGGTCAAGTGTTAAAACTGAGTGCTGGAAACGCAAAGCCAGAATTAGTGAATCAAATTATTACTGAAGAGCTAAAGAAGATAAAATAATAGCGAGACAACTCTAATATACTTTATATATTTTACTAATAAAAATCAGATAGATGAATTCAAACGAACCTTATATTCAAAGACCAGATAAATATTGTAGTATTTTCCACATAGAGGTCCCATCATCAAAAATAGTACTTTTTTATTCTTTTTTTGAACTCTGTGAAGGGCTTGGAATTGCTAGAACTTTAGAAAAGAATTTATGCTTAATGACCACTCCCTCTCAAGAGCAGGAAGCACTTGCTTTTTTAGAAAGTATCAAAGAAATTATACACTGGAGATTTGCTAAGTAGCCTGATAATCTCCTTTTATAACTTTTTTATATATTAGGGAACCAAATGCTCAAAACAATACATAGATGGCAGAAATCAATACTAGTTTTTTTATTTGTCGGTATCTTAGCTGCTTCAATGCTCTTCTTTGGTGTAGATCCTGGTAATCAGCAAGGCTCTCAACATGCTATCAAAATTGGCGATACTGATATTTCTTACGAACAAGTAGCTGCAAAGAGAAGAGAGTTAATAAATTACCAAAGAGCAAACCTTGCAAGATTTGGAGTAGAACTTAGAGAGGAAGATGAGAAAAGAATTGCCAGCCAAGCAGTTGATAAAATTATCGAAAATTCTTTAATTAAAAAAGTCTCTAAAAAATTAGGATTTGCTGTTCCTGACTCCTCAGTTAAAATGCAGATACAAAACTCTTTTTCTGAAAATGGAAAATTTATACCTGAAAGATATAGTCAATACTTAAGAGCAACTGGTAGATCTGCACTAGCATTTGAACGCTCAATTAAAGAACAACTTAGCACTCAAAACTTTGAACTTCTTTTATCAGACTTTTCTAACTCAACTAAAGCATTTGCCCTAGAAAGCTATAGAAAAAATGAAACAACTTATTCGCTTAATTATGTAGAAATTAACCCTGCTGATAAAGTTAATGAAGTTCCTAAGATTGCTGACAACGAACTTGAAAATTACTTTACAGAAAATGCAGTAGACTATGAAACAAAGCCTAAAGTTAAATATTCATACATACTTTTAGAAGAGAAAGACTTTAGAGAGAAAGTACAAGTAACAGATGAAGACATTGAATGGTATTACAGTGAAAACGGAAATAAATTCACAGAGAACTCAAAAGCTGATGTAAGTCATATATTAATTGGAATTCCCGAAGGAAGTTCAGAAGACGATATTAATAAGCTTGAAAATGAGGCTCAAAACATCCTAGGAGAAGCCCTTGCAGGTAAAGACTTTGCTGAACTGTCTAAAGAACATTCAGAAGACGTAACTACTAAGTTTAACGGAGGAAAAATTGGCATTCTTAACAACAAAAGCAATCAAAGCGAAATTTTTAAAGCTGCAGATGAATTAGCTTCTGAAGGCTATACAGACATTGTAAAAAGCTCTAAAGGTTTTCATATCGTAAAAATCAATAAATTCTTTCCTAGAAAACTAAAACCCTTAGAAGAAGTAAAAAACCAAATTGTTAATACTCTAAAAGCACAAGAAGCACCTTCCTATCTATCAGTTACAGCATCTGAGTATAAAGATGAATTGGAGAAAACTAAAAGTAGCTTAGAAGTTTTTGCAAAGAGTAAAAATTATACTCTCGCTACAAGCGAGCTAGTTGATAGTACTGTTGATGTTAATCCAAAGCTAAAGGGCTTAAGTAAAAAGATTTTGGAATTTCCTGAAGAAACTATTAAAGTAATTGAACTTGGAAACAATTTTGCTCTTGTTGAAGTTTTAGAATACAAAGAATCTGGAATACCACTTTTTAAAGATGTTAAAAGCCAAGTTGAAAACAACTTAAAAAAAGTAAAAGCTTTTGCCTTAGCTGAAAAAAGTGCTGATGAAATGTTAAAAAAAGCTTTAAATTCCCCAGAAAAGCCTTTAAAAACTCTTTTCTCTAACTCAAAAGATATTAAGGACATAAAGTCAACTGGCCCTTTCACTGAAATTATAGCTAATGAAATTGTGAAAACTCGAGTTTTTAAAACCAGCACGCCTAAAAAATTGGAAGAAGTTTTTAAATTTAACGATAAGTTTTATTTAGTAGAAGTTGCAGCAGTTACAGAACCAACATTAGATAAATATGAGGAACAAAAAGAAAACTATCTAAAACGGGCTAACTATCAAATTAGAAACACTCTAAGGAATTCTATAATTGAAAAATTAAAAGCAAAAGAGGTCATTGATATTAATGCAGGTGCATTATAAACCTGAATGCGGGATAAGAAAATTTACTCTCTATAAATTTAATTTTTTGGATATAAAGCACTTTTACAAGAGCTAAAACTCAAAGTTATTAAGTTAGAGAATAACAGTAAAAATACCATAGACTAATATCCCTGCACGTAAACGTTCCCAAGCAGCCTTAACCCCTTTAAATACTATAAGCCTAAAAATACTCAAGTTTTTACAAAAACCCTTTAAATAATCTTAATAAATCATCGTAAAAGAGCGTTAATTTGATTTTAAACAATTTTACGTACTTCTATGAAATAATTAATTATTCTAGAAGCAAAATACTTAAATATGCTGATTTTTATAAGGGTATGCATTATGATATACTACCTAGCAAACGTAGGGCATACGACGATTTACATAAGGATTATTATGAAAAACTTACTCTTACTAACATTATTAATACCATGCATTGCTTTTTCACAGAGTTCAGCTGACCAAGATGGTAGCTGTAGTGTTGACGTCAGAGATTTTAACGCTTGGAATGAAAATGCTTTTACTGTTCTAAATCCAGGAGATCATCCGATTAAAAATGGTGATTATAACTTAGATGGCTTTATTGACGGTTCTGATTTTAATATTTGGAATGCAAATAAGTTTGAAAATATTACAACTAATAAAATTCAGATTGATATAATTGGAACTAACATAGAAACAGATATACCAGTTAGAATAATGAGTAAACTTAATGGAACTACTCCTGTTGAGTTTCCATTTGCAAATACTTTACATCTCACTAGCTCACCTTCTTCAGATATAACAGCTGAAGTAACTACTGGAAACTCATACTTCACATGCCTAGATGGCCAAAATGGTTCTCTAATCTTAAAAGCTCAAGCTAGTGATGATTTTGATAATCCAACAGTTATGTACGAAGCAATGTCA
>CALJRW010000053.1 GCA_937976335.1 uncultured bacterium
AAATTTTGTAACTCTTAAATCCCGATGCTTCCAACTAAGCTTTAACTTATATACTGCTCGACATTTGGTTTTAGCGTTTTTTCTTGAAATTTATGCATAGCATAAATTCAGACTTATATGTTTGAGCAGTATATGTGTTTATTTAGGCAAAAAATGGCTTCGCCATTGTTTTGCTCGCCCAACAAACTCAAGTCATTTAAAAACTTAAATAATTTTCTTTACCTCATATCTACAGACTCAAAGTATACATCAGAGTTTAGATAATGAGAAGTTTTTTTTGCGTTTAGCTGCCGTAGAGATACCTAGTTCTTTTCGATACTTGCTAACAGTTCTTCTTGCAATAGTAATTCCTTCAGCTTTTAAGGTGTCAACTATTGCTTGGTCTGAAATAGGATTTAACTTATCCTCAGAAATTACTATATCTTTGATTTTTTCCTTTACAGAATTAGATGAAACTTCATCTCCATTACCTGAGGAAAATGAATTTGTAAAGAAAAATTTCAATTCAAAAATTCCTCTAGGCGTGTCCATAAACTTATTAGAAGTAATCCTACTAACTGTAGATTCATGCATTTGTATATCTGTTGCAACATCTTTAAGAGATAAAGGTTTTAAATGTTTGACACCTAGCTCAAAGAAGTCTTTTTGAAATTTTAATATACTTTCAGAAACTTTAAATAAAGTTTTTTGACGTTGATAAATACTTTTAATGATCCAAGATGCTGATTTTAATCTTTCTGAAAGATACTTTTTATCAACTCCATTTTTACTTTTTTGACCCTCTAAAATATCCACATAGTATGAACTTAATCTAAGTTTTGGGAGACCTTCCTCGTTTAAACTAATAACAAATTCATCTTCATGCTTATATACATAAACATCCGGAACTATATATTGAGTCTCATTATTCGAATACTCACTACAAGGATTTGGTGTTAACTTTTGAATGACCTTTAGAGCCTCGATCACTTTTCCAATTTCAATATTTTCTAGTTTAGCAATTTTTTGAAAATCACGACTTTCTAAAAGTTTACTATGTTGAGAAATTAACCTCCCTTCAATTGACTGTCTAAGTCCAAGCCTTTCTAACTGCAACAATAAACACTCTTCTAAAGTTCTCGCACCAATACCTGCAGGTTCAAGTGTTTGTATAAATTCAATACCTTCAATGCATTCTTTTTCATTGATATTTAATTTTTTGCATATTTCAGATGCTGGAAGTCTCAAATATCCAGAACTATCAAGATCTCCAATTAAATATTCGACTAAACTTTTATTGATTTCTGTAAGATCAGTCAACCTTATCTGTTCAAGTACATAATCTTTAAGAGTTTTAGGATTTGATACTATTGCTTCATATGAAGGCATATCATTACTACTAGAAGATTTAGAAATACTAGGTTGATCGTAATCGTTTAAAAGAAAAGATTCTTCGTCTGTATTAGCATTAGTATCAACTATTTCTTCATTGTTTTTGCTTGTCTCTCTATCTTCTTCTAAAAGAGGATTTTCAAGAAGCTGCTTTTCTACTTCTCTAGTTAAATCTTGTCGACTAAGCTGGAGTAAATAGATAGCATGTTTTAACTGTGGACTGATCCTTAAAGATTGGCTAAGTTTTTGTGAAATATTTAACTTAAAATCCATAATTCTTATTAGAAAATATTAATACAATTACAACGAGTCCAAAAAAATTGCTATAAAAATTTTTTGAAATCACTATCCCCCTGGAAGGCAAGCAACAATTACTTTTAATAGTATTTAGATGACAGTATAAGTAAAAACGTTTTAAAAAAAAATTAAAATATTCAATAAACTAAAAGAAATCATAATCAATATAACGGCTTTAAGTGCTTGATGCCGAAGCTATAGAAGGTATGCCATTTTCCTTATAACTTATTGATTTTGGGATAACTATTTACTGTCTTTAGAGAAATAGTAGTTACAAACTAAGATTCTAAAAAACTTAGTCTCTACCTAAGTAAAAAGTCTTAACCAAATCACTAGCATATATAGCCTGTTTGTCTCCCTCTTCAATAACTTTCCCTTCAGCCATGACATATGCTTTATCTGAAATATCTAGTGTCTCTCTAAAATTATGATCGGTTATTAAAATTCCAATTCCTTGCTTCTTTAATTTTAATATTATTTTTTGTATTTCCTTAACTACTTTTGGATCTATACCAGCAAAAGGCTCATCAAGAAGTATAAAATCTGGATCTCTTGCTAAAGCTCTTGCAATTTCAGTCCTTCTCCTCTCACCACCAGAAAGTGCACTAGCCATAGTTTTTCTTAAATGCTCTAAGCTAAGTTCGGATAACAAGTTTTCTAGTTTTTTCTTTCTTTCCATTTTAGAAGAAAAATCAATAGTTTCTAAAATAGCCATAATATTATCTTCAACACTTAATTTTCTAAATACCGAAGCTTCTTGAGGCAAATATCCTAATCCCAATCTAGCTCTAGAATACATAGGTTCTCTAGTAATATCTTGACCATTTAGAACAACAGATCCTTCATCTGGAGCAATTAATCCAACACACATATAAAAACTTGTTGTTTTTCCTGCTCCATTTGGACCTAAAAGACCCACTATCTCACCGGCTTGAACTGACATAGAAACACCATCAACAACACGCCGGCCTGAATAAGATTTAACTAATTTTTGAGATTCTAGTCTTTTAGCCATTTTGGGTACCTTAGCATATGAACGCTTATGAACAAAAATACTATAGAGATAAGCAATTTTTCTTATGCATTTAAAGCGAGAATTTATACAATTTTGGAGAACAAGAGTTAAAGTAGTTAGTTGAAAACATTATACCCATTGACATATTTAGTCTGTTCTTGACACAGTTAGTTCTATTACGTTAGAGTTCGTAAATTTATTTTTTTAGGGTTAAAATGAAAAATTACGTATTTACATCTGAATCTGTCTCTGAAGGACATCCTGATAAAGTCGCTGATCAAATTAGTGATAAAATTCTTGACTCTCATTTAAAAGGTGATCCAGAAAGTCGTGTAGCATGTGAAACTTTAGTGAAAAATAATACTGTAATTCTTGCTGGTGAAATTACTTCAAATTGTGAAGTTAATTATGACGAAGCTGTAAGAGCTACTATTGAAAATATCGGTTATACTGACACTAATGTTGGCTTTGACCATAATTCTGCAAATATTTTAGTCCATATAAATCAACAATCACAAGATATCTGTGTTGGTGTAGATGAAGGCTCAGGAGAGTTTAAGGAACAAGGCGCTGGCGATCAAGGACTGATGTTTGGTTATGCATGCAACGAAACACCTGAATTAATGCCATTGGCAATTTCATTATCTCACCAATTAGTTTCTAAACTTGCATCTGTAAGAAAAGCTGGAAGAGCAAGCTTTTTACGACCTGATTCAAAAGCGCAAGTTTCATTAAATTATTCCAATGGGAGGCCTATTTCTGTTAATAATGTTGTATTATCAACAATGCATGACGAAAATATTTCTCAAAGTGACTTAAAAACATTTGTGAGAGAACAAGTTATTAATGAAGTTATTCCTTCAAACTTTCTTACTAAAAATACTGAATACTTTATTAATCCTACAGGAAGGTTTGTTATAGGTGGCCCAGTTGGAGATTGCGGTCTAACAGGAAGAAAGATAATTGTTGACACTTACGGTGGCTACAGTAGACATGGTGGTGGTGCTTTCTCTGGAAAAGACCCATCAAAAGTAGATAGATCGGCAGCATATATGGCAAGATATATAGCAAAAAATATTGTTTCAGCAGGTTTTGCCGACAAATGTGAAGTACAGCTAGCCTATGCAATTGGAGTTGCAGAGCCAGTATCTGTATTTGTTGAAGCGTTCGGTACTGAGAAAGTAGAGTTAGCAAAGCTTGAAAAGGCAATCCCTGAAGTCTTTAAACTTACGCCTAAAGGAATAATTGCACAGCTCGATCTTAAAAAACCAATATTCTTTGAAACTGCCGCTTATGGACACTTTGGTAGAGAGCCATCTTCGAATGGTCATTTTTCTTGGGAGAAAACCGATCAAGTAGAGGAATTAAAGAAAATTTGTGGTTAATAGATTAAAAATACTGTTGAAAAATAGAGCTTGTTACAGGAAAAAATTGGAAAAATTTAATCTATTTTGTTAATAATTACATACACTTAGAAAATCTAACGAAATACTACTTGTTAATCCTAAAGTTAGTAGAGAAAAAATCCGAATACTATACTGTAACAAATGTTTTTTCTTGTTGTGAGCATTGATAGAAAATGAATTGTATAATTAAAAATAAAATTTGCACTACAAACCGTGAAAATGGATTTACATTAGTTGAACTACTTGTCTCAATTGGAATAGTTTCAATACTTGCCTCTCTTGCTTTTGCAAATTACAAAGAACTTATAATCAATGTATATGACTCAGAAAGAATACACTATTTGAGAAACTTTCAAGTAGCTTTTGAAGGACGAGATAATACTTACGATGAAAGATTGCTTGGAAGACATTTAGAAACTGGGGTTACAACATTTACTTACGAACAATATGGGAAATTACCTTGTGGAGATTGGCAACATCATGGAAATGGATATGGAGAGGCTGATAGATCAGATTTATCTTGGGCTATTGGTACGGTAGCCCCTGACTATATGAATTTTGGATTAACAGCTTGGACAAATCGAGCTGTTACAGGTGCTAATAGAGTTTCAATGCACGGTTCGGTTTATGACTGTAGAACAAAAGGCTATTCACAATATATAGGATCTTTTGAAAACGTAATGGTTACTCAACATTCCAAACTTGAACTGTTTAACTCACGGTGTCTTAGTAGATGTCCCGATAAACAATGGTACGTTGGCGATACAAAATTAGCTGAGTTTGAATGGTAAAAAGCCTAAAATATTGCTAAAAAAAATCAATATTTTCATTAAATCTTCAATTTAAGATAAGAGAAGTTTTTTATTAACAACAAGAAGAAGTTTCACTTTCATAGTTAACATCAATTACTGCAGAATTAAAAATACCAAAATGTTTACTACGATTGCTATCTACTTCAAAATGCTTAGATAAACGGCTTTCTAAAAGCATACTAGCAGTATTTCCACAAACTAACATTGGCTTATGAGCTTCAAAAATATGATTAGCATCAAGCACAAATTTTAAAGGAGATTCCTGAACAGTACCTAAATACTTAGCAACTTGGCCATAATCTTCACATTTATCTTCTAAGTTACTCAATTTAAAAGCTGAGACAGTTAGAGAGCGAAATGTGATTTGACCAAGCTTTCCAATAACATATTCATCCAATAAATCAATTGGCGAACTTTCTACTATTCTATAATCAAGACATCCAAATTTACTTAAAAGTCTTCTAAAATCTTCTATGTATAGTGCTCCACTTAAACACTCACCTAAGAGGACTGAGTCTGTTAAATACTCTTTAGGAACGCGTCTAGAAGAAAATACATCTGAAAAATAAAGCTGGCCTCCTGGCTTCAAAACTCTAAAAATTTCACTAAATACAGCCTCTTTATTAGGAGATAAGTTAATTACACAATTAGAAGTAATGATATCAATTGAATTATCAGGGATTTTTAATGCTTTGAGATCTTCAATATATCCATGCTTAAAATTTATATTAGATTCTTTATGTGAAAATTTTCCCGCAATAGAGTCTTGATACTTTTTAGCTACTTCAAGTTGAGCTTCCGTCATATCAACTCCTATAACTTTACCATTTTCACCAACTAATTTAGAGAAAACGAAACAATCTCTACCTGAACCACAGCCTAAATCTAAAACTGTCATACCTTCAAGAACTTGAGGAATTGGTGAACCACAACCATAAAATTTTGCATGAACTTCATCATCTATCAGAGAGAATATATCTTTAATATAACTAGGAACTTTAGAGATAGAGCAACAAGCAGTAGTTTTTAGATCTTTATTACTTTTTAAAACTTCGCCATAGTATTCTTTTACTAAACTTAATTTACTAGATGTTTTTTCAATTTCTTCTTTCATATTTATCCTTATTCCAATAACGATCCACTACAAGAACTTCCAGCTCCAGCAGTACAAGCGTAGCAATGGCTATCAAAAGTGATTTTTCCACTATTAAAATTATCAAAGCTATCAATATCCCATATTGTTACTTTTTTGCCACCAATTGGAAGATTTAACATTTGGTTAAAATCACAATCAAATAAACCTCCTTCCCAACCTATTGAAATTAAATTTCGACACATGACTTTTTCAGCAGCATGTGGGTTAAAACTACTAACAAGAAGCTCCATATATTCTTCTTCCTTTCCCTCTCTCTTAATTTGATGAAGAAATCTTTTAATTGGAACATTGGTAATGGTAAAAAGTCTATTAAAAAAAATTCCAAAATCTTCTTGTAAATTTTTTTTATACGTTTCTTCTAGTTGATTTTCTGCTGGTGGCAAACTAGGTCCTAAGGGATTATACACTAAATGTAAGGGCAATTTAGGATCGTCTTTTCCATAGCCTAACTCATTAAGGATTAACAAACCTTCGATGCTCTTATCGAAAGCTCCTGTCCCTCGTTGCTTATCAACATTATCTCTAGAATAACAAGGGAGCGAGGCAATTACTTCTATGGAATGTTCTTTTAAAAACTGAGGCAAGTCTTCGTGACCTTTCTCAAAAAAAATTGTTAAATTACAGCGATCAATAACATGTTTTCCAAGCTTAACAGATTCGCTAGCTAGCCTTCTAAAATCTGGAACAATCTCAGGAGCTCCTCCAGTTATATCAACTGTTTTTATGTTCGGACTATTTGCTAAAACTTCTATAATTCTATCAACCGTATCTGATTTAATAACTTCCTTTTTTTTAGGCCCAGCTTCCACATGACAATGTAAACAGGCTTGATTGCAAAGTTTACCAACATTAACCTGTAAAATTTCTGGAGTAATTCTATCTAAAGTTAAGTTATATTCTTTTAACGTATTGTGGAAATTAAATGGCATAATCTTCATTTCAAAAACATATTATAAGATTGACAATTGAGCAAACAAAGAAACTCAAGAAGTATACTTCTTTAGCAAGGGTTTTAAATCATTTAAAGTATTCTCTGGTATATCTTCAAGTGCAGTAATAATTGAAAATTTAAGCACTTCAGAAACATGTTCAGGCTGAGCTTCAGATTGAAGAGTCGGTAAAACTACATTCAAAGCGTTCTTAGCAAAAATAGAATTTTTTTTCATAATGTTAAGTATATCTTGAATGTCGACATCTGAGTTTTTACTTTTCCAACAATCATAGTCAGTTACAAGCGCAATAGTTGAGTAAGAAATTTCGGCTTCTCTAGCTAGTTTAGCTTCTGGCTGATTTGTCATACCGATAATATCAGCACCCCACGTTTTATAAAGATGAGATTCTGCTCTAGTCGAAAGTTGTGGTCCATCAATACATATATAAGTTCCTGATTCATGGACTGTAAATTCAGTATTTTTAGTTTGCTTACAAGCATCAATAAGCTTTTTTCTAAGAAAAGAACAATACGGATCAGCAAAAGGTATATGTACTACAATTCCATTACCGTAGAATGTTGATTTTCTGGATTTAGTATTATCAATAATTTGATCTGGAATAACAATATCACCAGGCTTAAAATCATCTCTTAAACTTCCAACTGCGCTAACGCCAATACACCACGTAACTCCTAACTGTTTTAGTGCAATAATATTAGCTTGATAGTTAACTTCAGATGGAAGTAAGGTGTGTCCGACGCCATGACGAGAAATAAAACAAACTTTTACTTCATCAATATAGCCAGTTATAATCTTTGATGAGGGTTTACCAAAACTAGTTTCTAAATCGATCTCTTCACGATTTTTGAGTTGTTCAAGATCGTATACTGAAGTTCCACCAATTATTCCAACTATAGTTTCATTATTAATCACAAAAAAACTATAACTGATTTTTTAAAAAACTAAAAATTATTATTCAGAAATTACTTTTTGCGAGCATTACATTATAGATATTCTTAAATATAAACTTAATTACCAATAGTAGATCCAGTGTAAAGATTTGATTTATAACCTTTATTTGGCAATAGCTGAAAAGACTCATCCGTTAACTGCTCTCTTAACTTTTGAATCTGTTTTTTTCTTTCTTTTAGAAAGGTTGCATTTTTATTAATCTGGGCTTGATTTTCACCTACTACCTGATTTCTTTTATACTTCTGATATCCAACAGCAATCAACATACCAGCTGGAACCCCTACTACTCCGCCTAGAAGAGCACTTTGGCCAATTACGCCGTTTTTTATTACTGCTCCTATAACAGCTCCAGTCCCTACCCCAACCAGACCTCCTGTTAAACCACTTTTTAACGCTACCTGTTTAGGTGGGGCATTTAATACTGATTGTTGCGTAGTTGAGCAACTAGAGAAAAGTGCTAAGATACTAATAAAACTAAATATTTTCAACATATTACTCATAAAAACCCTTTTAAACCTATAACTGTGTTATGATCAAGATTTTCTGGCAGGTGATATTAATTTTTTAGTTTTTGTCTTAAATATAGAACTATAGAAAGTCCAAAAAACCATACACTGTGACTCTTTGCCTAAAATTAGCACTCTTCTGTAAAAGCTCTAAATCTCTTAACTAGCCTCAATATACAAACCTATCTCTATATCATCATAAATCAATTTATCCCCTAATTTTAAAGGATCAAAGAATTTTTTAGAGTTATATTGAATCCCCCAAAGAGTTCTATCGATTTTAAGATTAGCTGTTGCAAAATAAATATTTTCTTTTTTAGAAATTTTTGCAGGAATAATAACAGGCGCACTTAGACCTTTAATTGTTAGTTCACCATTTACTATAGTCATAGAAGCATTTTTTTCAGAGCTAGTAATTTTAAAAGTACCAACAGGATATTTAGAAACATTAAAAAAATCTGCAGATTTGAGATGTCCCTCTAATTTATCTTTTTCTTTAGGACTATTAAGCATATCTTTATTTTCAATAGAAGACATATTTAATATAAATTCACCTGACATAATATCATCACCATCAACTATTATATGTCCTTTTTTAAGAGAGAGAACACCATCATGACTACCTATAAGCTTATTCCCTTTCCAAGTCACTTTACTT
The DNA here is from genome assembly GCA_937976335.1 of uncultured bacterium. GTDB lineage: Bacteria > Bdellovibrionota_C > UBA2361 > UBA2361 > CALJRW01 > CALJRW01. The sequence continues at coordinate 9,126 of CALJRW010000053.1, forward strand.
TTAAGAATATCAACTTCTAGCTTTTGAGGAGCTGCAAAAATAAATGACGGCAGTAACAACATCACTAAAACATGTTTAAAAGAATTCACCTAGAATACTCCAGAAATTTGGTTAAAATTTAATAACATAGTATATTTTTCACTAGATGAATTCAAATAAGTGGAAAAATCAATATATTGCTAAATTAGAAGATATTCCAGATATCATTGTTTCTCTAAAAGACAATACAGTAACAGAAAATGCAAAAAAATTTGTTACTGAAAAGGCTAGTAATTTCGACGGTATTATATGTGAATTTGGTTCAGGTTCTGGAATGCATTTAGTAGAACTTGCGAAGCAAAATCCTAGTTCGCTTTGTATAGGATTTGAGGTTCGTTATAAAAGAGCATATAAAACTGCAGAAAAAGCTAAACTTAACAAACTTGAAAACCTTTTAGTTGTTAGAGGCAAAGCTGAAGAAGTTAAATATTTTTTTTCTGAAAACTCCATTCAAGGATTTTATATAAATTTTCCAGATCCATGGGCTAAAAAACGCTGGCTTAAACACAGATTAGTCTCTAAAACTAATATTAAGCTTTGGACTAAACTACTAGAGAATTCAGGATTTATTTCTTTCAAAACAGATCATAAAAATTATTTCTATTCCGTAAAAGAATATTTTACTTCCGACATTTTAGACATTACTGCGGAGAGTAATAATTTGTTAGAAAGCAAATACGCTATGGCTAATATTCCAACAGAATTTGAAAACCTGTTTCGTTATCAAGGTCTACCTATTTATTATATTAAAACAGTTAAGAAGTAATTTTTATGTTGCAGAATACCTTTGCTTTTATTGCTTATTACTTATTGTGTTAACTACAGATAGTCCAAAAAGTAACTTCCGAAAGCTCATTCCAATTTTAACGAATACAGAGGACTAAGATTAGCAAAAATGCAATAATAACTGTGTTAGTTAAATGAAACTATCAATTAAGATATGCATCTCAATGTCTATCTTAACAAAAGTTTAAGGTTTTAGCTTAAAAAGCGTTTTTTATAGGTATTTAAAATGAAAAAAGATGTTCATACTGCAATTAAAGAAATAGAAACTACAATTGGCGAACTTGTAGAAACTCTAACAGAAATAGCAAGACAAGCCGTTGATACTGATACTGAAAGCTACCAATTAGCTTCTGAGGCTTTTAGTGAAATTATTAAAAATAGCAATAATTCGATAGACTTAGAAGATTTAGTTTAAGCATCTTTTAACTTATATTCTGCATCTAAATACAGGATATGATAAAAGTAAAAAATTTAACTAAAAGCTACGGAAAATTTACGGCAGTAAATGATATCTCCTTTGAAGTTAACAAAGGTGAGATTGTTGGCTTTCTTGGAGTTAATGGTGCCGGAAAAACTACAACTATGAGAATGCTAACGGGCATTCTTAGACCAAGCCAAGGAAGCATAGAAATTGATTCATTTGATATAGTTAAAAATCCAGTTGAAGCAAAATCAATCACAGGTTATATCCCAGACAGGCCATATCTCTATCCAAAACTTACAGGTAGAGAATTTTTAGAATTTTGTGCAGATCTTTACTCAGTTAAAAAAAATATAGCACATGAAAGAATAGATAAGCTTCTTACTGAATACGGATTAAGCCAATGGCATTCTGATTTAATAGAATCCTATTCTCATGGCATGAAACAAAGGCTTGCAACTTGCGCTGCCCTTGTTCATAAACCAAAAGTAATGATTATAGATGAACCAATTGTAGGCTTAGATCCCCACGGTGCTAAATTATTAAAAGATTCACTCAGACGATATGCCGAAAAAGGAATGTCAATTATGCTTTCAACTCACTCTCTTAATGTTGCTGAAGAGGTTGCAGATAGAATAATAATAATTAACAAAGGTGAGATTCTTACTGTAGGAACAGTAGACAATTTAAAAGATCAAATGAACGCAAAAGATAAAAATTTAGAGCATATCTTTATTGAACTAACTCACGAAAACACATATGAAACGCGCAGACAATGATTATTCCATCAGTTAAGATTGCTAGAAATGAACTTGTACAAGCCCAAAAAAAAGGCAAGCTATATGTTAGTATTGGAATTGGTGCTTTTCTAGTAGTAAGCGTTTATCAAACTTTTTACTCAATCATCCAAAAAGAAGGAATGTTTAATTTAGAAAATCTTATAGCAGCTTTTCTATTAGCAATGTTTATTTTTTTGTGTTTTTCAAATATTGTTCTTGCTATATCTACTTTTTTTTTTAGTAAAGATTTAAATTTATTTTTAGCTTCTCCAATTAGTAATCAAAAGTTTATTACAAATAAAATCGTTACTATTTTATCTGGCTCAGTTTGGATAATTTTAGTTTTCGGTTTACCAACTATTCTTGCAATTGGAACTGCAACAAGTAGCGGTACAAATTTTTATATAACATCAATGTTAGGGCTTTTATGTATATTTATGTTATCAGCTATAATTGCTAGTATCTTTGCTTTATTAATAGCATACTTTGTTCCGTTAAATAGAAAAAAAGAAATTTGTTTAGGAATTGCAACTATTGGCTTATTTGCTCTAATTGGAAGCCCAAATAGTGTTGATATAAGCTCAAATATAAATTTTCAAAAAGAAAATTTAGAATTCTTACAGCAAATTTCTTCATATTCTTATTTACCAACAAATTGGCTTACATCAAGTATGATAGATAGCATTTCATCTTCTCCTCTTTCTAGTTTTAAATTATTGCTATTCCCCTTTGCCTTTACTTTATCAGCTTTCTTTTTACTTTGTCTTATCAAAGCAGCTTGTTACAATAAAGGCTTAGAACAATGTACAGGAAGTCGAGAAACTCATTCGCAAAATAAAAATATAATGCCAAATTTTATAATTGAGAAACTTAATACTATCAATTCCTTTTCTAAAGGATTTATACTTAAGGAAATAAAAATATTTTCACGAAATATTATTTATGCAGTTCAACTTGTATTAATAATTGCCCTTTCTACTATCTATCTTAATAATTTAAAATTTATTGCAAAACCAGAAAATTTAGATTTTTTTCAACTAATTTGGTGGAAGTTCGCTTTAGTTTTGCTAAATATTTTTATGGGATCTTTTATACTTTTAACAATTTGTACAAGATTTGTTTTCCCTGCAATTTCTTTGGAAGGAAAAAGTTTTTGGATTATAAAGTCTTCTCCTTTATCAACTAAAGCATTTTTAAAAGCTAAATTTAACAGCTTTCTTTTTCCAATAAGCCTAATAAGCTTAATGATTTTTCTAAGTGGAACATTCTCTATTAACTCAAGCTTTAAATATATGACTCTTACTGCTATTGCTTCTTTTTTTATTGCTTATTCATTTACTGCTATTGGTATAGCTTTTGGCGCTATCTTTTCTAAATTTGATTGGAATGATTCAGCTCAGCTCACGGTTGGTTTAGGAAGTATCATCTATATGCTATGCTGTGGAATGCTTTTTTTTATTAACCTAGTTCCAATTTCAGTTTTAGGGTTTATTGATACTTTATACACAAATGGATCTATTGTTAGTCAAGAGCATTGGATAATGACTCTTATTTGTACATTTATTTTACTAAGTGTGATTAATTATTCTATTTCTCGATATGCACTTAAGGTAGGGGTAAGTTATTTGGATAAGAGTAGTTAGTCTATAATTCATCAAGTGAGATACGTACTTTTTTCCCATCTTTTATCAATAAAGCTTGAGGCTCATAGAATATAATATTATCTACAATATCAATATTACCAAGAGCTGCTTTCATTCCTTTTAAGTTTTTAATTTTATTATTAACCCAATCTTTATTAGGTTTGCCTGAGCCATCCCAGGATTCATATATAGAAACTAAAGTCATCACTGCATCATAGTAATTGCCTAAACCATATACCGGATCTTTCCCTAAATCTTTATTATGTTTAGCTAAAAATGAATTTGTTGGTACCGAATCTGAAATGTAAGTTTGCCCTTCTGCTAAAGATAAATCAGACATTAAGTCAAAGCCTGTTAAAGTTGTAATGGGCGCTGATACTTTCTGCACTTTGAGCTGTAAAAGCAAATTCTCTAAATCTGCACCTACAATATTTGCAAATATAATATCTGGATTTGCTTGATTTAACTTTAAAACTATAGTCTTAAAGTCTTCACTTCCTAAAGTTTCTTGTTCGTAAACGATTTTAATATTTTTTTCCTTAGCTGTTTTTTTAAAAAGTTCTGCAAAATAAAGACTACCTGCTTCTTGAAAATAAAGAAGTGCAGCAGTTTTATAATTTCGTCTTTCAAAAGAATTAAAAAAATACGGTACAAATTGCTTTGGAGATATTAAGTATAAAAAATTATTACTTCCATTATTTAAAATGTTTATATCCCAAGCCATAGAAAAATGTGAAATCTGATTCGTTTTTAACATAGGAGCAACCACATTTCCTCCATATGACCAAGTTGAAATTATTGCATCTACTTTATCTAAGTTTATTAACTTATTAGAAGCTATAGCAGTTTTCGAAGCTTGCATTTGGTCATCTTCAACAAGTATCTCATATTCAAATTTTGAGTTTTCGGGCAAGTTATTTTTTGCAATTTCAAGACCTTCTAAAAACTCCTTCCCCATATTGGCAACAGGCCCAAGTTAAAGGAATTATTGCTCCAATTTTAACTTTTAACTTACTTCGTTTTTTTTCATTATTAATTTTTGAACTAGAATTACAGGAAATACATAAAAGTATTAAAAATAATGTAACAATCTTATTTAACATAGTTTACCTTTAAAATTTTAGTTATAAATTCAAGCTTTAAATTCTTTTCTTTTACTCTTGCTTCAAAAATATAGGGAGCTTTTACGCTTCCATATTTTTTATACTTTGAATAATTAATCTCTAAACTATCCTTATGCAAAATTGATTTTAGTATATCTTCCCGATTTATTGAAATCAAATACTCTTCATTTACATCAAAACCAAGTATCTCATCATTAACGTTATAAAAAGAAATTCTCTTAACAATAGCTGGTGAAAGTTTGCCAAGTAATAAACTAATAATATCTTTTGTAGGAATATCAATTTCTAAATATTTACTAAATATATTTTCATTTCTTGATTCAACTCTACCTTTACTATCGAAAAGTAGACCTTCTCCATTAATTTCAATATATGTCGCTATAGGAATGCTTCCTATTGTTGGTAAAATTTCAACTTTTAACTCTTTATTATCAAGACTTAAAGCAATTCTAAAACTATCTTTTCTTAATAAACTACTAGCTTTTACTTTACTTAACATTTTAAGCTTAGCAATTTTCTTAAAATCTAGAGTTACCGCTTCTAAAACTTTTTTATTTTTTGTTAATGGAACAGGTCTTCCACTAACTTTGGGATATTTAAAAGTTCCACATGCTGTTAAAAATAATAAACAGAAAAATACTTTTTTCATTTAGCTTGATCTATTTAAATCACCTAATTTTCTTTGAAGTTTTTCTATTCTTTTCTTGGAGTTACTTGATTTATCAACTCTTGAAAGCTCAATTGCAGCTTCATAAGCTTTCAGAGCTTCTGCATTATCACCTAAGCTTTTTTGCACATCTCCATAATGTTCTAAAATTTCAGGATCATCACCACCAGCTTGCAATGCTTCAGAAAGTATTTGCTCAGCTTTAACATACTCTTCTTTTTGAAAATATATCCAAGCAAGCGTATCAAGATAAAATGGATCTTTTGGTCTTATCTCTAAAGCTTTTTTTATAAGCAAAAATGCTCTATCAAAATCGGTTCTTTCTTCTGTTAGGGCATAAGCAATGAAGTTCATAGCATCAGCATTTTTAGGGTTTATTTCGAGTACTTTTTCCATAGTAGCAATCGATTCTACTCTTAAGTTTTGGTCTCCTAAAATTACAGATTTAGTATACAAAAGACCTTCATTGTCTGGATTTGAAGTTATGGCTTCATCTAAATAAGGTAGAGCTTCTCCTGATTTATCATTTTCTCTGTAAACTGAAACTAAATAGGAAAGTGTTTTTAAGTTACTTTTATCTGCTAAATATGCTTTTTTTATAGATTCTTCAGCTCCATGTGAGTCATTTTTTTCACTATACAAAAAGAATGAGAATGTCATAGAACGAATATATTCTTCATTAGAAGGATCTACGGTGTTTAACGTCTCAATTGCTTTATCTTCTTGGCCAGTACCAGCCTGGCAGACTGCAAGATAATACTTTGCTTGGTTATGATTAGAATCTTTAGCTAAAATTAAGTTAAGTAACCTCTCAGCTTCTTCAAATTCTTTTTTATCAATCTGAATTAGCGCAATTTTTAAACGAGTGTCACTGTCTTTTTGAAAAGTTTCTAAAAATTGCAAATGCTCCAAAGCTTCATCGTATTTTCCGGCACCAAGTAATATTTGACTAAGAACTTGTCTTGGAAGAGGGCTTCCTGGATTTTCTCGAGCAGCAATTTTAGCAAAATCTTCAGCTTTATCATAATCTTTTTGAGTTAAGTAAATTCTCAATAAAGATTTGACCACCGCATCTTTCGAACTATCTAAATGAAAAGCTTGTAAGAAACTTTTTTCAGCAGCAGGTAAATCATCATTTAAAATAGCGATTCTTCCTTTATGAAACCAACCTTCAAATCTATTTGGATTTTCATGTACAAAGTTATTTATAATATCTGAAGCTTTTGAATATTCTTCATCTTCAAGATATAAGTTAGTCAGAAAAACACTTGCTTCTAAACTGCCCGGTCTAAGAACTGTTAGTTTTTTATATACATCTTCAGCTTCTTTCCCTCTGTCAGAAGCTTCTAAAATTCCTGCATACAAAAGCATTGAATCTTCATCTTGAGGATCAGCGCTTAACACTCTTTGACTTTGCTCTAAAGCTTTCTCAAGATTACCCTCTCTAAGATAAAGTTTAGCAAGCTTTCTATTTACTTCAGGCGTTGCCTCAACAAAGAGATCGCTTGATTTAGTATAATGATCGATAGCTTGAGTATATTCTTGATCGTTTTCAGAAAGCTCACCAAGCAAGTAATGATAAAAAGCTTTTGATTCACGCTGAGAATTCTGGCTTATTTCTTTTCTAGGGGCATTCTTAATTTCGAAAAATAATGGATCTCTTCCTTTAGGATTCATGTATGAGCATGAAGATAAGTATGACGCAAATATGATTAATAAAAATGTTTTTTTCACTGAAAAAGCATAGCACTTAAAATGCTTTTACTAAACCATGATTTTATAAGAAATCAACTTATTCATATTTAGGAAAAATTGAAAAATTTTACTGATGAGTGAGACTTTGACTTTAGGCAAATCGAGCCAATATAAAGACGTATAGCCTTTGAAAAATTACGGAAAACCCTTATTAAAGATAATATTTAAGTATAAAAATCTTCAGGTATTGACTCTTCTGGAGTAGTTTTCCATCTCCTGTGCATCCAAAACCAAGCAGAAGGATTATCTAATATAATTTTTTCTTGTTCGCTTGTTGCAATTTTGGTGATTTCAATCATTTTTTCTTCCTTACTTAAGTCATCATTATTAAAGATATGATTAAAATCACAATGTTTAAATCTTACCTCAAACATATCGTTCTCTAAGCTTTTTATACATAAAACTATAGTTGGAGCTCTAGTAACTAAGGCAATATAGCCTAGAGCTTTTGTTGTTGATGCTGGACGGCCAAACCAATCAACAAACACTGCATCTTTTCTAACGACATTTTGATCAAAAAGAAGCCCAGCATTATGTCCTTTTTTTAGCTTCTTAACTAAAGATCTAATCGCTCCATTTCTTTGGATCATACTGTTTCCTGCACGCCCCCTTACATCAGACCACCATTTATCTAAAAACTTATTTTTAAAAGGCCTAACTACAAAAGAAATTGGTTTAGAATAATACGATAAAGCAAAAGGTAAAAGCTCAAAACTATCTACATGACCAGAGCAAAGAAAAATGCCATTTTTTGAACTTAACTCAAGTTCTTGATACTCAGCAAGTTGAGGAAATTTCACATGCTTTTTAACCCAAGCTTCATTCAAATTAGGCAAACGTAAAGAATCAATAACAAACTTAGAAAGAGATTTTTTTGAATCTTCATAAATTAGATCTAATTCTTCTTGGCTTTTTTTTGGAAAAGCTAAAGAAAAATTCTTATAAATTATTTTTTTATATTTTGGTACAAAGAATATAATAAACGAAAAGAGTGTTTTACCAGCAAAAATTCTAAAATTGTATGGCAAGAGATTACATATTATGATAAATACTCTTGCAATTATATATGTTAAATACTCTACAATTATCATTAAAATTTCAACTCATCAATCTATCTATTTGACTAATATTATGAAATAATTACTTAAAAAACAAATCTTTAAAAAAAATATGACAAATACTGTTCAGAACCTGAATTTACAAATTGAAACAGATTTTGAAAATCCTACCCTTATTTTTGAAATTTATAATTTTTGTCTAAAAAAACTCTACAATTTTGATAAAAACTTTAAACCGCTTACAGAGTGTCATAGTAAGGATGAAATCTTAACTGAGCTAACTTCATTTAATTCTTTATTTCAAATATCACGCTTAGTAAATATTAGCGACATTGATTTTAAAAATATTCAAATTCTTTTAAAAAAAATAGAGGCTAAACCTAAAGTTAAATCAACTACAGACTTTGGTCCCTTTTATGAACAAGAACTAAATATTAAAACTTTAAAAAAATCTGGAATATTTTATACCCCAAAAAAACTTTGCACATTCATGCTTCAAAGGTGTTTGAAAGAAATAAATTTCAAAAATTTTAATACTTTGAAAATACTAGATCCTTCATGTGGAGCAGGAATTTTTTTGATAAATATCTTAAAAGAATTTGATAACAGAAACTATGATTTACACTTTGCACTTGAAAATATCATTACAGGCGTAGATATAGATAATAAAGCTCTCGAACTGTGTAAAATTGCGCTATACATAGAATACATAAATAGCACAAAAAAAGACTTAAATATTAAATTACCCAAATTAAGATTATTTAATGGAGATTTTCTCTTGGAAAAAGAAGATCAAGTAAGTAGCTTTTTTCCAGAAAAAATAAAAAACCAAAAGTTTGATCTCGTTATTGGTAATCCCCCATATGGGCTAAAAAGAAATGAACAACTAACAAGCGAAGTTAATCAAATTATTAAAAGAAAATATGCATATGCTTTAAAAGGAAAAGTAAATAAATATATGGTTTTTATGGCTAAAGCTTATTCACTTATTAAAGACGAAGGCTGCCTTTCTTTTGTTGTTCCAAATTCATGGCTAGGAATTAAAAGTGCTGAAAAAATACGAGATATTTTTTTCCGTGATAGATCGCTTTTAGAGATATCTCATTTTAACTTCTCCGTATTTAAAGACCCTTCAGTTGAAGTTGTTACATTCATTGCTAAAAAGAAAGTTAAAAATATTAACATAGTTGCAGTTAAAGATTCACACTATTCTTCTACAGCAAGCTCAACTTTAGAATTCGAGGATTGGGGTAAAATACCAGCTCTATTAATCCCTAAAACTTGGAATAAAGATATTTCTCATATTTTAAAAAAAATTGATTCTGTTTCATATCCCATTAAAGATACTAAATCTGACTTTCAATCATTAATAGCTCTACAAGCTTATGCAAAAGGTAAAGGAATTCCCCCTCAAACAGTTGAGCAAGTTAAAAATCATGTTTTTCATAGCGATAAAAAACTAGATTCAAGTTATTATCCATACTTTGATGGAAAAACTATTAGCTCATATAAAATTAATTGGAAAGGTAGGTATTTAAAGTATGGAGATTGTTTAGCTGAACCACAAAAATTAGAAAGATTTAAAGGGCCAAGAATTCTCATTCGAGAAATTATCAAACAAAAGCCATATCTATTACATGCTGCATACACTGAAGATACCGCTTTGTATAATAAATCAATACTGCACATAATTCCAAAAACAAATTCTAATGTTTCAAGCATGACGTTTTTGAGCTTACTTGCAATCTTAAACTCAAAAATTGCTTCATTTATTATTCATTTTAGAGGTAGAAAATCGCAAAGAAAATTATTTAGAAAGATTGTAAATGACGATCTCAAAGACTTCCCCATTCCTTTAGAGCTTAAAAAATATGAGGAAAGCTTATCTGAACTTGCCAAAATGGCGATGAATCTTAAAACTCCTGCATTACTAGAAAAAATTGATTTTCTTACAGCAAGAGCGTATTCTCTTGATGAAAATCAGTTTAAGTTAATTAACGAGTATTTAAAATGAGTAGAAAATCTAACCTTTTGTTGCAATTTGGATTATTTATTTTAATAGGAATTCTAGCTTCTATTTTTTTTAAACAATACAAAGATAAGCCTGCACCAAAACTTCCAACTACAAAATTAGGAAAAATTTCTGAAACTCAACCTGATGCAGTAGGTACTTATCCTGGATATAATCTAATTCCCCTAACTGGCTCTCAATCAGTAGTACTTACGAATCTAAACAATAAAATTCTTCATAAATGGGATGTTGACGCAACTAGAGCAAGATTATTACCAAACTGTAACTTAATGGTTGTTCATGGAAGCAAATGGGGAATGAATGAAGAACCTTGGAAAACCTTAAGAAAAACAATTAGGGAATATTCATGGGAAGGTAAAATTTTATGGGAATATACTGCTTCTGATATTATTCATCATGATGTACAAGTGCTAGAGAACGGAAACGTTATTTTTCCTTATCGTATATTCGTACCAGCAGAATTTAAAACTAAAATAACAGACTCTAATAGGCAAAAATTGAAAATTCGTTCAGATGGAATTAGAGAAGTAAATAAAAATGGAGAAACTGTCTGGGAATGGCTCGCTCACGAACATTTGGATTTAAATAGATGTGGTCGCCGTCCGTGCACTGTTCATTCTGGCAAAGCTGAAGCAAATAAAAAAATGAGCGATTGGACTCATATTAACACTGTTAGCATCATTCCAGAGAATAAATGGTATGATGCGGGAGACAAAAGATTTAAACCTGGCAATATTATTACAATACCAAGAAATTGGTGGACCGCATTAATTATTGACAAAGAATCTAAAAAAGTAATTTGGGAATACGAAGGTGATTACCGTGATGGTTTAAGCGGTGGACATGAAGCACATATGATTCCTAAAGGAATGCCTGGCGAAGGGAATATATTAATTTTTGATAATGGTAGAATTTATCATAAAAATGAATCTTTTATTTTAGAAATTAACCCAACAAACAATGAACTAGTTTGGGTTTATGATAATGGCAAGAATTTCTTCTCTAATTCTGCTGGCTCTATGCAAAGACTTCCAAATGGAAATACTTTAATATCAGAAGATGTTGGACAAAAACTTTTTGAAATTAATCCTAATAAAGAAATTATTTGGGAGTATAAAAGTCAATATAGATTGAGTAGAAGTAAACGTTATGAAAAAAATTATTGTTCTAAATTTGCTAATTTTTGATAAAAAAAATTCTATGAATATAAAAAAATTCTTTTTGACTCTACTTCTTTTTCTTTTATTTGCCTCAACAAGTGTTTTTTCTGAAACTAGCATAAAACCAATTAAAATTGGCGGTATTTTTTGCTTAACGGGAGAAATTGCGTCAGGTTGTCGGGAATCAGTAAAGCAATCACTCTTAGCTATTAAAAATTTCCCAGGTGCTGGTGGCTCAGTCACTTTTTCTAATGAAGGTTCTTGGAGGATGCCCTTAAATGTCTTTAAAGTTATAGATACAAAATTTGTTAAAATAAATTAAAGATAAAAAAGTAAAAAATAAATGAACTGGATTATTTTAGCTCTAAGCTCAGCAATCTTTGCCGCCCTAAGAGACGCAACTATGAAATTTAAAGCAAAGGGTATTGATGCTTACCTACTATCTTGGGGGCAATCTCTTTTTTCTTTTCCTATTTTATTAATTTGCCTTTTAGTAAGCAATAGAGTCGAAATAACGTATAGCTTTTTATTCTTTTCAATCTTAAGCGGATGTTTATTAGCTCTAGCCTGGGCACTATACATCAAAGCAATTTCACTGTCGGAGCTATCTCTTGTTATTCCAATCATAACGATAACTCCACTCATCATTAGCATATTAAATATTATACTATTTTCAGAATGGCCTAATATAAAGGGACTTACTGGAATGACTCTAATTGTAATAGGCGGATACACATTAGGAATTGATAGAAAAAAGTATAAAGCTTACGATCCTATTATAAAACTTTTTCAAGATCCAGGGTCAAGAGTGATGCTTGTAGCTGTAACGATTATGTCAGTTCTCGCAATGCTTGAGAAAGAAGGAGTTAGACATTCAACTCCTATGATGCAAATCACAATGCAAGTTTTTATTGCTAGCTTAATCTTTTACCCTTATGCAATAAAAAAAATTAAAAATCCGCTATCTCAAATTAAAAAAAACTATTCTACTTTTATTTTCATAGGAATATTAGTAGCTGGTATGTTTATTTTTCAAATGAACGCTTACGTAACAGGTCCTACAGCTTATATTGTAGCTTTAAAAAGACTTAGTGTTGTATTTGGAATTTTATTTGGATGTTTATTCTTTAAAGAGAAAAATTTAGGACAAAAAATACTAGCTAGCACTATCATGCTTTTAGGAGCTTTTTTAATTTCATCTTCTTAATTTACAGCTATAGTCTACTAGTATTTTTTTGCTTTTTATATAAAAAAACGATAAAGATAATAAGCTCGTAGTAAGAGGCTGTTGAAGTATATGTTTGATGTAAAAAGTAAAGAAGTTTCCCCAAATCAAGAAGTAAACTCTACAAATATAATTGCTCAGTCATTAACCGCTCTAAGACTATTTACATTACAAACTTTTCAATCAGAATTCCCTGATTCTAAAAATCAATTTCCTGATTTAGATAATAAGACTAGCCTTTCATACGGCTTTTTAGGAAATTTTCCATTTATTAACTTAGGTTTTAGTGAACGTATTAAAATTGCTAAAATGCAACTTGCTATAAGAACGTATATTTCCAATTCACTAAAAACGGAATCTGGCTTATCGTTATCTAAGTACTTAGTACTAGCTAGAAAAAGTAAAAAAATGCCTGAAGGAGGAAAAATTGCTAGCTTATCTACATCAATACGAACAATATATAAAACAATAGATAGACACGCAATAAGTCTCAATTTATCCGAAGAGATGACAAATTTTTACAGAAAAGTATATAGAGGAATTTTAGATAGAGTAAAAGCTGTAAACTTTTTATGTTGTAATTACAACGGAGAAGATGTGTATGAAAAAATTTTTAAAACTCCTCCTCAAGGAAAAGTAGAAATCATCCAAGGTGCATACACTCTTCACTTACGTTGCTTAAGTGTAATTGATTATGCAAGAGCGCTGCATTTGTTAGCAGCTAACAAAACCCCAACAAAAGAGCAAATTGAAAGATCTAACTCATCAATAGCTTTTGCTTTGTTTGATAAGGCACACTCTTGTCATCATTTATCAAATATAATTACAGTAGAAAGAAATTCTCGTAATCTACCATTTGCAGGTAAGCAAGTTGATCATTTTATACACGAAGAAGAACATCAATACATTTCACAATTTACTGATCCAGGATGCCATTTAGCTTCTTGGTATCTTAATGATTTTGGAATTAATACAGAAAAAAATCTTATGGCATTTGAAGCAGATTTAAGAATTTATCGAGAAATATATGCAGACTATTTAGCCAAGCAAGAAGTTTTATGTTATTATATAGAAGGTAAAAGTTTAGCTTCTGTAAAACATTATGTTCGCTCAGATAATAAAGAAAACTATAACTATCAAAAAACAATGCGAGAAAAACTTGCTAAAGTACTTGATACTACAATTGATTTAAAATTATATCCAATTTATGAAAAAGTTTTTTGCGAAGAATTTGATAGAAATCTTCAGAATGCAATTGATGCAGTCGAATCTTTAGATAAGAAAGTAGATAACAGAGGTGTTTTGGTTGAAATGTTAACTCCTCTACCAATGGCAGCTTGGCCTGATGTGGCTAAACAGGCTGCTTGAATTAGTATTATTTTATCATCATCCCTTTGTATAGTTATGTCTCTCTCCTTCGCCAAGGCTTAGGAGGACAAGCCGGGAGGATAGAAAGTATAAAAAGCATCTCTAGTTTTTCCTATACTATAAATTGTTAAGTTACTGAAAACACCTTGTTTTACTGAAAATATAAAAACTAAAACTCATCTTTTCCTTTCATTTTCCATTAGACCTTTTTCATCAAGATGAATAACTATCAATACTATGCTAAACTAGGAAATATGAATATTGCGATTGATAAAAATATTAAAAAATCAGCTCAAGTAGTTACTCCTAGCTTCCCTACCCAAAATGCTAAACTTAGCGATTATATTTCAATTACTAGAATGGATCACTGGGCTAAAAACATTTTTGTTATACCTGGTGCAATTATTGGTCTTTATTTTTTTCCTGAAACTTTTAACACAAAAAGCCTTATTTACGTTATTTTAGCTATTTTTAGCACTTGCCTTGTAGCGTCCAGTAATTATGTGATTAATGAATATTTAGATGCCCCGCAAGATAGATTTCACCCTATAAAAAAATTACGTCCATGTGCTGCTAAAAATATTAAACCTATTTTTATATACTCAGAGTGGCTTCTCTTAGCATTTTTTGGAATTGGAATTGCTTTTTCAATAAATACAAAGTTAGGACTCTGCGCTCTTAGTTTGTGGGTAATGGGTTGTGTATATAATATCAAACCAATCCGATCTAAAGAACTTCCTTATCTAGATGTACTAAGTGAATCGCTTAACAATCCAATACGTATGGCAATAGGCTGGTATGCCCTATCCATAACTATTCTACCCCCTGTATCAGCTTTATTTGCTTACTGGATGTTTGGGGCTTTTTTAATGGGAACTAAGAGATTTGCAGAATATAGAAAAATTAACAATCCAGAACAAGCTGCACTATATAGACGATCATTTAAGTTTTATACGGAAGAATTGTTGTTAGCTGGAAATGTATTTTATTTATCTCTTTTTATGACAGGGCTTATGGCATTTTCTATGCTCTATAAGCTAGAACTAGTCTTCGCAATTCCTTTAGTTGCTTACATCTTTGCTTACTATTTATACTTGGGATTTAAGGAAAATAGTCCAGTTCAGTATCCAGAAAAACTTTATAAGGAAAAACATTTAATGTTTGTTTCTATTGCTTGTTTTATTCTGGGAATTTCTCTTTATTTATTCGCTGACTTTCAGTGGTTTAAAGATCTATTTCAAGTTCTGAGTCCAAGTCAACTTAAGTACTAGACTTTTTTCATAATGATTTCTACTAAATAGTATTGTTTAATATTAACTATTTTCCATAATTAAAAATAAATCAATAATATTTTTTGTTGTTTTAGAAAAAACTAACTTATAATACTTGTTGTTAGAACTGTTTATCAACAAATCAATACTTGAGTTTTTTCCATAGATAGGATGAAATTTTTTAATATAAATACCTTTGGGGTTTGGAAAAATTTTAGCTTTTAGTTTCCTCCAATTCTTTCCGTCTTTAGATGAAAAAACGTCGATATTTTGATTAATAAAAGACCAATCCTTTGATTTTACAATGATACGACGCAAACTTAAAATTTTATCTGACTGAAAGTAAACAGTATTTTCATTAATATTAAAATCAATTTCCTTAAAAACAAAATCATTTTTAATTTCTTTGTATTTAAATTTGTCAAAAATAACATACTTACCAACGTTACGAGAACTAACTTTAATCTCAAGGTTTTTTAAATATTTTGAAAAATCTAAAGCCTTTAAACGTGCATATTTATTATTTGCAAGAACGTATGCAGCTTTTTCAGAATTATCAATCTGTTCTTTAAATGGCAACTTCCATCCAGGAAATCTTTCGTTGTAAGCCTGACTACAGATTATTTTTCCATCAGCTTCAAAAGTGATTCTATTCACATCCCAAAATGATGCGTAACATTTATCAAAATTATTTTCTCTTAAGTAAGTAAGAACTTTATCAAGTTGAGGCACTAAAATTTTGTTTTTGCTAAAGCCTTTTTTCTTCCATAACTCTACTAGAGTATAAGAATTAAAAAAGTTAAAAATGACATTAACAAATATGTATATCGATAAAATAACCTGAAGCGGTTTAACTGAAATCTTTAAAGAATATGACAACAAAAATGGGAAAAACCATGCAACAGGAAGTAAGTAACGAAACTCTGTAAAATCTCCTCTCTTACTAAAAGCAAATGCAAAAATACTTGCCCAAATTGTTCCTATAAATAAGTCATATATATTAAATGCAAACCATCTTTGCTTGTAAGATGCTAAAATAAACTGAAATAATCTAAAAATAGTTACAAAAATTAAAATCAACCAAAAAAGAATCATAAAAAAAGCAGTTAGGTTAGGTAAAAAACCTTCAATTTGCTTCAAATCAGGAAAAGGACAAATTGTGTAGCCAAGTAAGGTAGAAAGATTATTAGAAATTAGAGGTGAAAAAAAACGCTCTATTGCAATTATAATAGGATAATTACCAGTAACCGCAACTGCCGTATTTTTGGCCTCAGATAAGCTCATTAAATAAGGAACTAGCCCAATCATAAGACTGGTAATATACAGAAATGTATTTTTAACCGCAGATTTAAATGAATGAGAAACACAAACTAATAAACTTAGTACCAAAACAATTGGTAAAGATAATAAATGTGTTGATAAAGAAAATCCCGCAAGCAATCCTAAAAAAACAATATATTTTAAATTTCCCTTATCTAAATATTTTAAATACAAATACGGTAAGGCCCAACTAGAAGTCAAAGTAAAAGTATATTCTGGAATAAAATACGAAGACTGTAGTGAAATAACATAAGCTGATGGAAAAAAGATTAATAAAAATGTGTAATTTCTATTTATCTTTTTATATAAAAAATAAAATCCAAAAACAGAGACTAAACCTAAAATTGCTGGAATAATTCTTGCGCCAAAGGCATTGATTGGTAAAAAATTTACAAAAGGAGCCATCAAATAAGATTCCGTAGGGAATTGATAAGGGGCACCCCAAAATAAAAGTGAAAAGTTTCCTTTAGCTATGCTTTTAGCTATTAAAACCGCTAAAGCTTCATCTGTAGTTGTAGGTATGTATTTGACACTGATGTAAAAGAAATAAATACGTATTAAAATCGCAAATATAAAAGCAATAGTTAAAAACTTTTTAAATTTTTCACTTTCATGCGATATCAACTTTATCCTCTTTAGTCTCTTTAGCCTTTATGCTATAACATAATATAAGTTAAATTCCTAAGTTGATACAATCCAAACTTCGCACTATACTCTTGAGAATGAACAAAGCCAAAATTAGTAATTTAGAAAATAACTTAGATTTAATAGAAATCAATGATAAGCAAATATATCTTGTAGGCACCGCCCATATTAGTGAAGAAAGCGCTGAGCTTGCTGAAAAAACTATTCGAGAAATAAAACCAGATGCTGTCGCTGTAGAACTATGTCAACCAAGGTATGACTCTCTTCAAAATCCAGATCGCTGGAAAAATACAGATATCATCACTGTCATCAAAGAAGGAAAATCTTATGTTCTTCTAGCTCAGTTAATTTTAGCTGGATTTCAAAAAAAGCTAGGTGAAAATTTAAAGGTTAAACCTGGTGAAGATATGATGCGCTCAATAAGAGTAGCAAAAGAAGTCGGTTCTGAAATTGTTCTAGCAGATAGAAAAATAAGAACTACTTTAAAAAGAACTTGGTCTAACTTAAGTATTTTTTCAATGATTAAAGTTCTCTTTTCCATGATTGCAAGCCTTTTCACTACAGAACAATTAGATAAAGAAGAGATTGAAAGACTTAAATCTTCTGATGCACTTGATGAATTGATGAAAGATTTTTCTAAAGCTCTTCCTGAAGTAAAAGAATCGCTAATTACAGAACGAGATAAGTACTTAGCAGAAAAAATGCGCTCTGCTTCTGGAAAATCAATTGTTGCAGTTGTTGGTGCAGGTCATGTTCCTGGAATCAAAGAATGGATCAGTAAAGATATTGATATGAAAGCCTTAGATGAAATTCCTAAACCTAAATTAACTAGAAAGATTATTGGCTGGGGAATTCCAATTCTAGTGATTGGTTTAATTATTGCTGGCTTTGTTAGATCTGGCGGCCAAACTAGCTCAGAAATGCTAAAAATGTGGTTTATTGCTAACTTTTTTTTAGCAGGCATAGGAGCCATTCTTGCCCTAGCTCACCCTATCACTATACTTGCAGCAGCCCTTGCTTCTCCTTTTACTTCACTAAATCCGATGATTGCTGCTGGCTGGGTAGGAGGAATTGTTGAAGCTACTATTAGAAAACCTAGAGTTTCTGATCTAGAAAATATATCTGATGATGCAACGAGTATCAGAGGCTTTTATAAAAACCGAGTTACAAAAGTTCTTTTAGTTATTTGCCTTGTGAATTTATTTGGCACTATCGGAACATTTTGGGGAATTGAAAGAATTGTTAGTCTTTGGAAATAATTTTTTTAAGAAAGCAGAGTTCTCAAGTACTAAAGCTTTTCTAGTTTTTTTAGACTACTTGATGAAAAAAGTTAATAAAAAAAATTCTGATATTTTTAATATACCCGTCGTCATTTGGTTTTTCCACTTTTTGTCTAAGACCTGATCGGTCTTAGCCTAGTTTTGACGGGTATATAGTCACCGATTTTGAGTTTTTCCTAAAAACTCAAAAAGTTTGGTGATGAGTGAGACTTTGGCTTTAGCCAAATCGAACCAATATAAACGCATATACTAAAACACAAAGCTTAGGCAAAGACGTTTAGTCTTTGACAAAAAAA
>CALJRW010000054.1 GCA_937976335.1 uncultured bacterium
GATCTTCTGATATTAGCTCTTCTAAATTCGGGATGTACATGCTCATCTGTTTATTCTCCTTCTTTAAACTCATAAAAAGGTTTTAACAGATTTTCAAGTAATTGTATCTAGGGGGTTTTAGCCGTTTTTCGACACTCCCAATAAAGAGTTCTTGAGATTGTTTTTCTAGGTGCTAGGTTAACTAACTTACCTTTTTTAATTAGCTCTAAGACATCTATTTTAGGATTTTTAGGAAAAAAAATGGGTAAAGATATCCAAAGTCCCAAAGTCTGGAGTTCTATTGAAATAATTAGTGCTTGCTTACTTTTTTGCTTGGCTGGGACTTTGGTTTTTTAGTAGTCTGTTTTTTGGGAGCTGTGAGTTTTAGGAGTTTCAAGAGTAGTCATTCAATAAAACTCTTGAAACTCCTAAAACTCACAGGTCTCAAAAAATAAATTACACATATCATAAACACTAATGCTTCTAAATTTTTGCTAAAAAAAAAGTAAATTGCTAGAATTAAGATATGAAAATAAAACTTTCTTTTTTCTTCACCCTAACTTATCTTTTTCTTTCTGTTCTTCATGCTGAAGAAATAAAAATTGGAGCAACTCTTCACTTTAGTGGCGACTTAGCTATGCAGTCAGCAGCCTTTAGAGAAGGAATTGAATTAGCTACCGAAAGAGTTAATACTAAAGGAATAAACGGAAATACCTTAAAAGTCATTTTTGAAGATGGTCACAATACTGCAAAAATGTCTAATACTGCTTCTAGAAAATTAGTGTACAACGACAAGGTATCTGGAAGTATCTTATCTTCGTATTTTGATGTTATGTCTTCTGGCCCCATATATGAAAAAGAAAAAATACCAGCAATTGCCTTATGGGATTCCAGCCCTGAAATTGACAATGTAGGCGATTATATATTCGGTATTGGTCCGTGGACTCCAAGCTCTGGAAGTGTGGCTTCTGACTTTGCAATAGATAAATTAAACTCTAAAACTGCTATAATTGTTAGTAATACTGATTCCTGGTCTGAATATGTAGCAAATGTTTTTGCAAAACAATTCACTAAAAATGGAGGTAAAATATTAAAAAAATTTTCAAGTGATCATACTGAAAGCGATTATAAATCAATTGTTACTGTCATTAAAAATTTAAAACCTGACGTGATATATTCTCCCATTACATCTAATATCACCACTTTCTACAAAAGACTTAAAGAATTTTCTATAAAATCAGATGTAATAACTTCAGACGTTGTTGCAGAAGAACATATAAAACAATCTCCTAATTCTTTCGAAGGAATATATCAAACAAACTTAGCTGACCCTTCAAGTAAATCTTTTGATAATCTTAAAGAAATGTATAGAAAAAAATATAAAAAAGAAATTACACTTGGTTGGTTTGTATCTATTGGCTATGATGCAATTATGATTTTTGCTGAAGCAATTAAAAAAGCTGATAGCAGCTCTGTTAAAATTCAAAAAGAGCTTTATAAAATAAAAAATTTTAAAGGAGTATCTTCTACATTTACTATTAATGAAAAAGGTTCATCCCCTCAATATCCAAGTATGTTTCATTTGATTCAAGGGAAATTTGTTAAGTTAGAAAAATGAAAGAAAAGTTTTATGAAAATTTAATATCTATTTTTTTTCTAAGTATATTTTCTTATAATTTATCTCTATACGCCGAACCTCTAACAATTAAAGTTGGGGCGATATTACCCATGAGTGGAAATATGTCTCACATTGGAGAAGATATAGTAAGAGGAATGTCTCTAGCAATAGATGATAAAAAGTCAAAAAGCTTAAAAATTACTCTTAAGATAGAAGACGATCAATTTAATCCAAGAAATTCATTAACGGCTGCTACCAAGCTAATAAGCAACGATAAAGTTGACGTATTAATAAGCTTATGGGATATGGCAGATGTGGTTGCACCCCTTGCAGAAAAAAAGAAAGTTCCTCATATAGCAATAAGATGGAACCCAGAAATTGCTATTACAAATCGCTTTACCTTTACTTTCGAAGGAACATATTTCTCACACGTAAGAGAGCAAATAAAATTATACAAAGAACAAAACGTCAAAACTATTGTTATAATTTCACAAGAAGCAAAAAGTAATTTAAATGCTTCTAAAGAACTATTTAAAAAAGCTTCCAAAGCTGATATCCAAGTTCTTCTATACGAAACTTTTTTACCTAACAGTACGGATCTAAGAACTATAGTTGCTAAGGCTATCAAAAAAAATCCAGATTCTATATTTTTAGCAGCATTTCCTCCTGATCTAGAAAGGTTAATTAAAAGAGTAAAAGAATCCACTTATAAAGGAGCAATTACTGGCTTTCTTGATAGCGTAAATGATTTTCATACCATCGAAGGAGCCACCTTTATAAATGAGTATAACGCGCAAGATTGGTTTAAGAAGAAATTTTTAGAAAAATATGGAGAACCATTTAGAATTAGAGCTCCACATGGATATGACATTATCTCTTTAATATATGCTGCTAATAAAAATAGAACTAAAAAAATAGAATCTGTTGATTTTCTAAATTTTCTAAAAAAATTAAAAAACTTTAATGGAGCAACAGGTAATTTAAACACTAGTAAAACAAAAAGTATAGAAACAGAATTTGT
Source organism: uncultured bacterium (assembly GCA_937976335.1). Lineage (GTDB taxonomy): Bacteria > Bdellovibrionota_C > UBA2361 > UBA2361 > CALJRW01 > CALJRW01. The sequence continues at coordinate 2,619 of CALJRW010000054.1, forward strand.
AGCATACACAGTTAAAGACGGAAATTTAGTTAAATTACAAAGATAATGATAATTTTATTTTAAACACTTTTGCTCTAAAACAAACAAATTGCTAGAATACACTAAGAAGTTAAATTATTTTGGACAACAAAACCTCTAAAACCATGAAAAATCAAAACATCGCAATTCTTGGCTTAGGTAATTTTGGGACAGCTGTTGGCAATTTGTTTGCAAAAATGGGTCATAATGTTCTTGGGTGGAGCATAAATGAGAAGATTGTTAAGTCCGTCAATCAAGATGCAAAAAATATTGCCTATTTTCCAGATCTTAAATTAGATGAAAACTTAAAAGCTACTTCAAGTATAGAAGACGTATTAAATAGAAAAATAATTTTCTCAGCCTTGCCTGCGAAAGTTTTAAAATCTGTTTTTTCTAATTTAAACTTATCAAGCGATCATACATTAATAAGTTGTAGTAAAGGAATGGCAGATGAACCTTTCCTAACTCCATTACAACTTGCTGAAAAAGTTTTTTCAAGAAAACCCCAACTTGCTGTTTTGTCCGGCCCTGGTTTTGCAAAAGATATTGTACTAGGCAAACCAACAGGCTGGGTTTTAGCTTCTAAAGATATTGAAACTTCTAAAACACTTGCTAATAATTTTTCAAATGAAATTCTTAGGCTATATATTTCAAACGATACTTTAGGAGTTGAACTTGGGGGAATATTAAAAAATATTATCGCCATAGCATCAGGAATCAGTGATTCTCTTAATTTAGGAGAATCTGCAAGAGCTGCAATAATAACTCGTGGATTAGCTGAAATGGTTCGCCTTTCAGAAGCTTTAGGTATAAAAAAAGATACACTCTACGGACTTTCTGGTTTAGGAGATTTAATTCTAACTTCAGTTGGAGACGCAAGCAGGAACAGAACTGTTGGATTAAGGTTAGGTAAGGGAGAAAAACTAGAAACTATCATCTCATCACTTGGATCTGTTGCTGAAGGTGTTAGATCTACTCCTCTAGTTCTGAAACTTGCCAAAAGTAAAAGCGTAGAAATGCCAATTACAGAAAAAGTTAATTTAATTCTTGAGGGCAAAGTAAAACCTGAAGATGCAAAAGTTGCTTTATTGGAAAGGGCTGTTAGGGAAGAGTAGCTTCATCTAAAAATTTGCTTGTTTTGCCATAAATTCTAATTTACTGATAATATTAAACAAACTGACTGAAGCTAGAATTAGTAACAATCTCATTAAGTTAAGAAAACCGGCATACCCCCCCATAGCTTTAGCGACGTAGGGCATGCCGGTTTTCTTCCGTATAACTTATTGATTTTGGGATAACTATTTGTTCTCCCTCCCTCCTTTGCCAAGGCTTCGGAGGGCTTTTGATATATAAGCCACATGATTTACAAACCTAAAAAATAAAGCTATTTTCACTCTAGCTTATGAATTTAAAACCCTACTACGAACTCTGCAAACCAAGAATTACCCTTATGATAGTTATCATGGCAGCCCTTGGATTTATCTTGGGAAAAGGCAGTTTATCAAATTTTGATATTCTTTTTTATACTATAGTAGGAACAGCTCTATCTTGCGGAGGAGCCGCAACACTCAATAACTATCTTGAATGGGAACAAGATTCTCAGATGAAGCGAACTAAAAATCGTGCAATTCCTAGAGGAGCAGTGCCTCCTCATTTAGCGCTTTGCTCAGGAGTTGTGTTAGTTGTTTTAGGTACTGCTTTTTTAGTGCAACAAGTTAATTTGCTTACTGGTTACTTAGCTCTGCTTACAGCATTTTTATATGTCTTAGTCTACACCCCTCTTAAAAGATACACTTGGCTAAACACTTTAATTGGCGCTATCCCTGGAGCAATGCCTCCTCTAGGTGGTTGGTCTGCAGCTACTGGTAGTTTAAGTCTAGGTGCATGGTCACTCTTTGCAATTTTATTTATTTGGCAACACCCCCATTTTTATTCAATTGCTTGGTTATATAAAGATGACTATGCAAGAGCTAGTTTTAAAATGCTTCCTAATGTTGATGATAAATTAGGCAATCGTACTTTTTTTCAAATCTTAGCGTATTCTATTGTCTTAATTCCAATATCTCTTCTACCATATTTAGCAGGCTTTTTAAGCAAATTTTACTTTATAAATGCACTTTTGCTTGGAATGGCTTTCTTGTTAATCGCTGTTTATGTATACCTTGCAAGAACTAATTTATGGACTAAACGGCTCTTACTTGCGTCGGTTATTTATCTACCTCTTTTGTTTTCAATTATAGTCATAGATTTAATTATTGCATGAATATAAAACCAAATATGCTTAGTAACTTTGCTCGCATATTTCCATTCATTGTTTTAAGCCTTATTTTTGTAGGTGCCTTAGTTACTAGTCATGACGCAGGTCTTGCTGTTCCTGACTGGCCTAGCACATTTGGAGAAAATATGTTTCTTTTTCCATTATCAAAATGGCGAGGTGGAATTTTTTTTGAACATGGACATAGAATTTATGCATCAATTATTGGTTTTTTAACTGTATTTTTATTCTTATGGACTTTAATAAAAGAAGAAAGAAAATGGCTTAAAGTCTTAACTTCGTGCGCACTTATTGCAGTCATAATGCAAGGCATACTTGGTGGCCTTACAGTCAAATTTCAATTACCAGTCCAAATTTCATCGGCACATGCAGTTTTAGCACAAACTTTTCTTCTTATAATTGTTGGAATAGCCTTTGCACATACGGATAAGAAAAATATACAATTTAAAAATAAAAAAAAGCATCTTTATTTTTTTGCTACTTTAGTAATTTTAGTTTATATCCAACTGATTATTGGCGCTATTATGAGGCATAGCGGCTCTGGCTTAGCTATTACTGACTTTCCTTCAATGGGAGGTGCTTTTTTACCAAAGAGCTTCTCACCAAATTTCGATGAATGGATACTTCAAATAAATGCAGATAGAATATATTTAGGCTTAAGTTCCGTAACTAGCTTTCAAATATTGATTCACTGCGCACATAGAATTCTTGGTATTATAATTTTTCTTACAACTATTTTCTTTTTTTTCTTAAGTGAAAAACAAGGTAAAAAGTTTTTACTTAGCTGCTTAATACTATTGACAGCTCAAGTAGCACTTGGAATAGGAGTAATTATTTTAAAACGCCCTGCTATATTTACAAGCTTTCATGTTCTTTTAGGAGCTATCCTGCTGAGTGTCTTCTTCTGGAACTTTCTTAGAATTTGTTATTATAAAAACAACTATTCCTCCTAAGATAAGAAAAAGAGCCGGAACAATCCAAGCTAAACTTCCAAAGCCGCTTAACTTCGGCATTGCACTTATTTGAGAACCATACGTTTGAAATAAATCTTCCATAATTTTCTCTTCAGATATTCCCTTGTCAATTTTTTTTTGAATATCAGTTTTTAAATTACTTGCTGATAAACTAGGGCAATCCTTTAGAGAACGCCCTGGACAAAATGGGCTTAAAATTTCAGAAAAAATTTTTTCTGCCTGATAACTATATTCAGAATTTTGAGCTAAAATGCAGGAGGGAAAAATTAAATTAATAGCAAAGATTAACGTTAACAATTTATTCATAGGTATAGAATCTATCATATTAAAAATAAGGAGCAATCTTGTATTAATCACTTAAGCTATAAAAACTATAATTTTCAGATACTTACAAGAATAACAAAATAATTATCAAGTACTTTTTACAACATACCGAAATTTAAAACATATAGAAAAAAGGATTACTTCGTGCAAAAAGATTTAGATTCATACGTTAAAGACGGTTTATTTGCTTCAAGATATAAGATTAAATCTGTACTTGGCGCTGGAGGCATGGGAAAAGTTTTCTTAGCAGAAGATACTGTCCTTGAAAATACTCTAGTCGCATTAAAAGTTTTAAAAAAAGAACTTTGCAATGACGAAGTTCATCTAAAAAGATTTCTTCGAGAAGTTCAGCTAACAAGACAAGTAACTCATCCAAATGTTGTTCGTACCTTTGATGTTGGCTTAAATACTGAAAGTATTGTTTATTTCACAATGGAATACTCTGAAGGTGTTACTATTGATACTAAAATTGAAGAAGGAGTAATTGAGCATGAACATGCTCTCATTATTATTAAATCTATAGCAGATGGTTTAACTGCAATACATGGACAAGGAATTATTCATAGAGATTTAAAGCCTAGTAATGTAATACTTAATCGCAAAGGAGTTATTCAAATTATGGATTTTGGAGTTGCAAAACCTAACAATTCAAATTTAACTGAACACAGTGAAGTTGTAGGAAGTAGTCGTTACTTAGCTCCTGAAGCTTGGACAGGCAAAGAATTATCAGCAGCAACTGATATTTATGCTTTAGGCATTATGGCTTACGAAATGCTAGCCGGCTTTGTTCCTTTTGAAGGCAAATCACCTGCAGAAATAATGTACAAACATTTGGATGAAAAAGCAGTTTCCCTTAAGGAGTTAAATTTAAATCTTCCAAACTGGCTATGCAGATTAATAAATCAAATGATTGAAAAAGATCCTCTAGAAAGACCTCAAAGTGCATCTGAGGTTTTATCTATTATTGAAATGAATAAAGAAACTACTTCTTCAATTGCAGATTCCGATCCTGAAATAAATGAATATATTAAACAAGCTTCAATGGAAATTTTTGATGTTGAAATACAAACAGATGAAATTGATGAAGAAGTTGTAAAATCCGCAATGATTGAAAGAGAATCAGCAAATAAAACTGCAGAAAATATAAGATTAAGCAGAAAAAAAAGTTTCTTCAAACTAGATTGCTTATTATCTTCATTTTTTTACTTAATTTCATTTGCTGCATTAAGCATTTTTTATTCAGTCTTTAAAGTAATCGGTTTAGGAAAAGTTTATGGAAAAATTCCTTGGAAACAAACTCTAATAGATTACCAAAGTACAATAGGAAGAGCCACTCAAAGCTTCTTAGACTTGCTTATCCTTTCTCCATTAGGAACAAGCTATCAAGTTCCAACAAGTGAAAAATTTATGATTTTATCAAAGTTAGGACCTGAAATAAACACTTACAATTATCAAATTATTTTTTTAGTTTTTAGCTTTTTCTTCACAATGCTTTTAAATAGCTTTTTCACACACTCTAAAAAAGAAAAGATAAAATCTTTTTTAATCCTTTATGGAACTCTTACTGCATTATTATTGACTGAGTCATTAATATGGATGTTTATTCTTAAAAAAAGCTTTATTTCAAAGGTTAGTTTTTCTTTATATGGAATTTCTCAAGAATTTCTTACGCTAGGTTTTATTTTTGGAATTTTTAACTGGCTAGCCGTAATATTAATATGCAATTTAATTAAAAAGAAATTCAGTTCTTAAATTAGAATTCCTTTCTGATTATCAACTAAAAACTTATTAGCACTAAAATCTTTAATTCTTGCGAAACAGTACGTAACATTTTCTTGCTTGTCATATGCAATAGAAATGACTTTACCGACTTCTTTATCTTCAGAAAAGATAGGTTCTCCAGATTTAATAGAGCTACTACCTAAAAATTTAATTACGCAAATTTTAGCTGGCAATTTACCTCTCGAAGTAACCATTTCAACGGCTTCTTGTCCTACATAACAACCAGCATTTTTAGCAACTGCATTCTCAAGCTGAGCTTCAGGAAAAAATAAATTAGGATTAAGTTCTTCTGGAAAAGTATAAATTTTATTTTTAGCACAGAAAAGTTTCCACTCTGTATATTTAACTTTTGTTAAATTAGTATTAGAATTCAGAAATTCATCGATATTTAAAGTAAGAATTTCAAAATAATTACTTTTTTCAATCACTAAATCACTATTCTTGCATGAAGGTTTGTAATTAGAATTAAGAACTTTTACTAAACTATAATCTTGACTGAGATCTTTTATTTCTACTCTATCAGCTACTTTATATCTAGAAAATGCTCCAATAACTTCTGTCGGATTTCCTCCATCACATATTAAAAAATATTCATCTTCATTTTTTTTATATACTAAAAAAAAACCTTCTGTCTTTGCCTTTGGATCAAGAGCTGCAGCCATTAGAGATTGATTGTTTTGAAGAGCAAGAATGTTATTACTTAATCTAGAGTTTAAGTAACGCTTAGAATCAGCACCTGAAATTTCTAAAACAATAGCATTTTTTAAGATACAATATTGATCCATAAGATTATTTGATTAAATTAAAAATTCTAGAAAGCGAATCAAAAGACCAATATACTATCAAAGCTTTTCCTTGAACTCTTTTTATATCTAAAAAATGATATGGGAACCAATATCTGGAATCTTTAGAGCGATCTCTATTATCACCCATTAAAAAAAGCTTTCCTTCTGGAACTGTCTTAGGACCAAAATTACTTCTTCCTCCGTCTTCCCACCAAACCTCATATCCTTTTTCATCAAGCTGTTTATTGTTAACAAAAACTTTTGTACCTTTAACTTCTACAATATCACCAGGAACACCAATAACTCTTTTAATAAAATGAGTCTTATCTTCATTCATAAGCGTTTCTAGATCGTCAGGTCGCGTAAAAACAACAACATCACCTCTTTTAGGATGAGCATATTGCCAAATTGTTGGATTAACAAAAGGAAGTCTAAAACCATAGTTAAATTTAGTTACTAGAATATGGTCGCCAATCATAAGAGTAGGCTTCATAGACCCTGAAGGAATTTTAAAAGCTTGAATTGCAGTTCCTCTAATAAGAAAAAATGCAATAAGCAAAGAAAGCAAAGATTTTACGAACGCTAAAACTTCAAAGGAATTTTGAGAACTATTTGACATACTTATCAAGCATTCTAAGATGATGAATTAGATATTGCAAGAGAAGCAGAACTGTATTTTTCAACCAACCCTTTATACTGGCTTTGTAAGTTGTTTTCCAAAAATGACAGTTTGACAATCAACAATCATTGTATCTGACTTAGTTAAAATCTTAGAAAGAAAAATACCTGGTTCGAAAGCTCTTTTCTTTAGTAGTTCTACTTTAGCAGGTGTTGGCAGATTCATCTTAGCAATTATTGAAAAGTTTAGCTCAACCTCAACTTCACCTGGAATATCGTTTAAAATTTTTGTTACCATACCAAAAATTGGATATGTCTTTCCTTCTTCTACTTCACCGGCCGTAACTTCTAGCCCATATTCTTCAAGTAAGTTTGGTGTTTTTTCGTTATTTTCCATTTTCCTCTGTTTTTAACCTTCTATAGACTACTCGTCACTAACAAGCTATTTGATCCTATAGTAGTTTTTTTGTTAGTTAAATCAACAACTTACATTTAAAGTGGCATTTCTTAACTGTGAATAGTAATATCAAGTGAAGCATAATTTAAGCAAGTGCGGATTAACCTGTACGAGGTTTATATGAAAAGATTATTAATATTACTACTAATACTATTTATTCCTACTTTGAGTTTATCTCATGATTTTTGCGCTTCAGTTTATCCATGTGGAGATGATGGTCACATACTAGAACAATACAATACTAATGATTCCTGCGGAGAGGAATACAGAGCAATCTGTAATACAGTCCAAGTTAATAACTGTGAAGAATCAGCTTCTAAAAACGACGCTAAAATTTCTGAATTAAACTCTTCTATTACAAAATTAAGAAAAAAATTAAAGAGAAAAAATAAAGCACTTAAGAAATTAAGAAATAAGTAAGCTACTTACCTATACAAAATTTAGAAAAGATCCTTCCTAATATATCTTCAGTGTAAGTTTTTCCTATGATTTCATTTAAAGCAGTTAAGGCAATCCTAATTTCTGAAGAAATTATTTCAAGTGGTAAAGATTTATCAATTGCAATAATTGCCTCTTTAAGAGCAGCTTGCGAATTATTTAAGCAATTTTTATGTCTTTCATTGGTAAGGATATGATTACTTTCAGAAAATATTTTTTGAGAATCTTCAATTTTGCCAATAATGAATGTAAGTAAGTCGTTTAAACCTTCTTTAGTACTACATGATAATTTCAACGAATTTGCAATTTTATTTGTAGACAACTTAACACTTAGATCTATTTTATTAACAAGAACAGAAACATTAGAAGAATGACTATTTAGATCTTCTAGAAAGTTTTCTTCATATGAATCTGGATTGTTTGCATCAACTACGTATAAAATTAAGTCAGCCCAATCAAATCTATTCTTCGCAAGCTTTACACCAATTTGCTCTATCTTATCATTAGACTCTCTTATGCCAGCTGTATCACACAAAACTACCTTATAACCATTTAAATCCATAGACTCTTCAATTAAATCTCGAGTAGTGCCAGAAATGTCAGAAACTATAGCCCTATCCTTTCCTAGTAATAAATTTAAAATACTTGATTTTCCAACATTAGGTTTCCCGCAAAGCAAAACCCTATAGCCATCTCTTAAAATTGCCCCATACTCAAAAGAATCGATCAAATTACTAATTTTTTGAGATGCTTGATAAATATTTTCTTTAATTTTGGATAGCGTATCAGGATTTATTTCTTCTTCAGGAAAATCGATACTTGCTTCAATTTCTGCCAAAACGTCTCGAACAGGTTCTCCTATTTGAGTCAATATACTGCTAAGCTTTCCTGATAAATTTTCTTGAGCTAGTTTTAACGCCCTATCGTTTGTTGCACTAATAAGATCACAAATTGCTTCGGCTTGAGAAAGATCTATTTTGTTATTTATAAATGCACGCTTACTAAACTCTCCAGGCTCAGCCGGTTCTACTCCATTTTCGTATAAAACATTTAGGATTTTTTTAGCAATTAAAGGACTTCCATGAAATTGAATTTCAGCACAATCTTCGCCAGTAAAGCTATTTGGTGCTTTCATAAAAACTACCAGAGCACTATCAAGAATTTCTTTTGTTTGCGGGTTAATAATATTACTAAGAGTTAAGTTTCTAATTTTGCTAGAAACGTTCTTTTCGTCTGTAATAAATTCAAGCGTTTCTTTTGCTTTATTGCCGCTTATTCTAATTACAGCAACACCACTTGGATAAGGAGCTGTTGTTAGAGCGGCTATGGTAGAATTGGTCATTTGTAAATCTTAACATTATAGTCAAAAAAATCTCCGTAAATATTGTTCGAAGCATATTTAATTCCTTCTATAGGAAAGTTATTATATTCTATATTTTTAATTACATTTATCTAATCTCCTTTAATAAGACTTATTTCCGACATAACCAACATCATAGAATATGCAGAAGCAGTTTCAAAAAAATAAGGCGTTTCAGAATCTAATTTTTTATATTTTTCTAAAAAACCATCCTTCACATAACCATATGAAATATACAAATTTGGTAAGTATTTTTTAAAATTTTCTTTAAATGATTTTAAGGCAAAAATATCACCTCCAATTATAGGCATATTAATTTTAAGTTGGCTTGCTTGTTTTGCAAAGATTTCAGCAATCTTAGGCATTACAAAGAGTGTTATGCTATCAGCTCCATATTTTTTTAATCTAGAAAGAATTGGCAAAAAATTAGTTTCTTCATTACTAACAAGCTCAATTTTTAATTTTTCTGAAAGCTCTTTTTCTAGTAAATAAACAGCTTCTTCTGCATTTCCGAGATTGATAGTTATAGCTGCAGGTTTTTTACTTTTTATATTATCAATATGATTTGAAAGGCTTTTAATATACTTTGTAATGGGAGCAAAACTTATTAAATACTCATTATCTTTAGATATAGGACTGCTTGAAAGAGCAATAGTTTTAACTTTATATTTCTTACTTAAAGGGCCAATTACTGAAGAAGGAGTATTTCCCCAAAAAATCATATAATCAACTTTTTTTGTATTATTTAAAAAATGAAAACTATTAACTGCTTCTTTTCCTTCATACTTATGATCTTGAATAAACAACTTTAATTTATCATATTTTACAGGATAGTCTTGTTTAAATAACTCAATACCTTTTACAAAAGAATCTCCCATTGATGCTAAAGGACCTGTGAGTGGAACAGAAATACCAATTTTTAGTTTTTCGTCAGCAAAGCTATTATTAAGAATAAATATGCTTAAGAGTATTAAGAGAAAAAAGTTATTCATCACAAAAAAAGTTGTTTTTAACCTGACTTTTGTTTCAGAGAATTACTATAAAATTTAATCTACTGAAATCTTTAAACAAAACTCCTGTTATTATATTAAAGTTATCCCCCATCCAAATCCATAAACAACAACACCAGCAACAATAGTAGCAAGTAAAGGGGAAACGTCTTTCTCGCTCTTTATTGTTATGTTTTGAATAATTGAAAGAAGATTCGATACTAGCCAGTATAGAGTTAGGCCAGCAGGAAAAGGGAAAATTAAAAACATAGCAGTAAATGCAAAGGGCATAATGTACATCATTTTCTTTTGGGCAGGATCACTTACTGCAGTTGGAGTAAGAAGCTGTTGAGCAATCATACTCATCCCCATTAAAAGAGCCATAAGCGGAAAACCATATCCAAAAATATCTAAAGCTTCAGGGGCTGACATATCTTGAATCCAAAGAGCAAACGGAGTGTGCCTTAGATCAATTGAACTCCTGAGTGCAGTAAAGACTCCAAAAAGTACAGGAATTTGTATAAGCATTGGCAGGCATCCACCAAGTGGGTTAACACCATGTTTTTTGTACAAACCAAACATCTCTTGTTGTAATTGCTTCGGGTCTTCTATTCTTTCTTTTAATGCAGCCATTTCAGGTTGAATTTTCTGCATATTCTTCATTGAATTAAGCGTGATTTTTGTAAGAGGAAGAAGAGCTAATCTTAGTAAAATTGTAAATAAAATGATTGCTAATCCATAATTTCCTAAAAAGTTATTTAGTACTTTCAAACAACTTAAAATAGGCTGCCCAATAAAGCTAAACCAACCTAAATCTATTGTTTTTAAAATAGAATAACCAGTAGCTTCTAAATCTGCATTATTTTTAGGGCCTAAATATACAGAAAAGTTAGCAACGTCTTGCTTCCCTTCTAATTTATAGCTTACATGCATATCTTTCGAAATGACATTTGAAGGGCTTGAGTTATTCTTATTAATTAGAATTGAAGTAAAATAATTATCTCCAAATGCTAGCCATTTTGAATTTAACTTTAATTTCTTATCTTCGAATTTTGTAGTTGGAAGTCTATCAAGCGATGAATCCATATCTAAATTAGTTAATAATTTTGGATTATACCTACTAGCCTTTTCTTTTGGATCAAAATAGTCAGACCATTCAAGCTTTAAGGGAGAGCCATCAGCACTAACTTTCGATAAAACAAGATCTACATCAAAAAGATAAGAATTATTAGAAAACGTAAGTATTTTTTTAAGACTCACATCCTCAGTTAAACTACCTTCTAACTCTAATTTTAAAGGCTTATCAGAAACTGTTATGTTTTTATCAAAGTTATTATTACTAACTAAACCCAACAACTTATACTCAACCGCACTATCATTAAAGCCTGTAACGCTTACTCCTAAAGGAAAGTCATTTAAGTTGCTGTTAATTAAATTAAGAGGTTCGTCAGAGTTAACTTCTTTTTTATAATCATTTAATGTAAAGCTAATTAAACGACCTCCCAGTAAAGAAATTTTAGTATGATATTTATTAGTGTTCACTTGCACACTTGGAGCGTTTAGATAATCTGAATTAGTTAAATTCTTAGTTTCAGGAACAGCAGCAAAAGTTTGGGCTTTATTATTTTTTTGACTTTCTTTAAATGCAGGAGCAGTTTTTGCCTCAGCGTTTGTTTGGCTAGCAGAATTTTCAAGACTAGAAGTTTGATTTATAGGAGCAAGCTTTGGTTTTACAAAAAGTTCTGTATAAATAAGCACTACAGCAATTGAAAGAAATATTGCTACTGCTATTCGTCTATCTGGTGCTTGTCCATCCATCATCAATACCTATAAATTATTTTTTCTGAACCTCAGGAACTGGATCAAATCCTCCCTTTGAGTAAGGCCCACATTTTAAAACTCTTCTTGTGCCATAAAGTATCCCCTTAATAAATCCATGTTTTTCAATGGCTTCAACAGAGTAATCTGAACAATAAGGATAGTACTTACAATTATTTCCAAGCAAGGGAGAGACAAATAGTTTATAAAGCTTATGAACTAACCTTAACATCTCTCAATATCCCTGCTTTTTTATACAATTTAATTAGCTCTTCTTTTGTATCTTCAAAGGAGAGACTTCCAGCATTTTGCCTTGCAATAACTACCAAATCAATAGTTTTGGCAAATAAGTTTTTGTTTTTTCTAAAAATTTCTCTGATTCTTCTTTTTACTTTATTTCTTCTTGTTGCTCGCTTATCTACTTTCTTACTAACGATAACACCTAACCTGCTTTTATCTGTTAAGGGCTCAGCAAAAGAAATAACAAAATGCCTTCCACGTACTCTCTTACCTTTATCTTTACAATATAGAAATTCCCAAGATCGCCTTAGCCTATAATCTTTAGAAAAACCTTCTCTAGACTCAGGTTTAGACATAATCTTAGTTCACTAATAAATTAAAAAAATTAAGAGTATCTAATATATAAGGAAGAGCAATTAGAAAAGATTACTACGATCGATAGTGACCTTTAATTTTAGTCGCCACTGATACTCTATAACGCCCTTTTCTTCTACGAGCATTAAGGACTTTTCTACCTCCCTTAGTTCTCATTCGGCTTCTAAACCCATGAGTGGAGTGCTTTGATTTGTTACTTGGTTGGTACGTTCTTTTCATAATTAACCTTCTGTAATTATTATCAAAACTTTTGAAATAAATCAAAAGTAAGTAAAATGCATAGAAATAACAAGTACTTAACTAGTTAGTTAAGTAATCTTTATTTAAATAATTACAAACATAGTCTTTTGCTCCAGCTTCTAGAGTGCGAAAAGTGAAGTCTGGAAGCTTCTTTAAAAGATTAGTCATCTCAGCTTCAGTAAAGTTTTGATACTGCTTTTCGAGATGTTTAGGCATATCTATATATTCAATACTAGTTTCAATTTCCAAGGCTGAACAAACAGACGCTACCAACTCATTCCAAGTTCTTGCAGTGCCTGTTCCTACGTTATAAATACCATTCACTTCTGGATTGTTAATTAACGCCCAAATTAGCTCTGAACAATCTTTAACATAAACAAAGTCTCTTTTTTGCTCACCATCTTGATATTTAGGAGAGTTCGATTTAAATAATTTCATTTTTCCAGTTTTTTTTAATTGTTCAAAAGCGACACAAACAACTGAGCGCATACTTTCTTTATGATATTCGTTTGGTCCGTATACATTAAAAAACTTCAAACCACATACTAGTTCTTGATAACCTTTTCTTAAAATCCACTCATCTACCAACTGTTTTGAATAGCCATATCTATTCATGGGTTTCAGTTTTTCTATATGTTCAAGATCGTCAGAATAACCAAGCTCACCAGCACCATAAGTAGCTGCACTACTTGCATAAATAAATCTAATTTCATGATGAATAGAAAATTCAGTTAACACTTTCGTATAGTTAACGTTGTTTTCCATGAGGTAGTCCATATCTTCTTCTGTTGTCGAAGAACAAGCTCCCATGTGAATTATAGCCGTTATTGCAGGCACTTCTAAATGTTCATGAATTGCATCCTCGGCAACTAGTTCGAGAAAAAGATCTTTATGAAGATAATCAATATACTTTTTGCCAACTAAGTTTTTCCAATTTTCTGACTTTTGGAGACAATCAACAATTAGAATATCAGTAATGCCTTCATCGTTTAATTTTTTGACAACGGCGCTCCCTATAAAACCTGCACCTCCTGTAACTATGTACATTTTTTTCTCCTATTTTTTAAAGAATAATAACAGTAAATATATGCTAGGACAAATAAGCTAACGAAATAGGGGATTCTCGACCTTTTTCCTTAAATCTTATTAAACACTAATTAATTAAAGGAGACTCCTAACCTTCGACTATCTTCACTAAGTTCTTGAGTTAAAGGAGAGTGAATCTCTTTAATTTCAACAAAAACTCGCAAAGATTCTTCAGGAATATTAAGAGTAATAGTTGTTAACAAATTTTGATCTAAATTTTGAATCTGCTCCCAATTTTGAAGATTAAAAAATCTTAATTTTTGATTTTTCCACGGAGTGATAGCTTTTAAATTTACAGTTTTTCGTTTGCCGATTTTTAATTCATTTATTTTGCTATTTGCCCAACAAAGATTATTTACATTTTTTTCTTGTTCACATGTTCCAAACGAAATATTTGATTCATTTCTAGATATATCAAATTTAATTTTAGATAACTCAGAATTAGAAATAATCTCCTTGTTTAATAAAGCTTTATTCTCAAATTGAAAAAAACTAATTTGAGGATTTTTAACTACTCTTTTTATTTCAGATTGCCCTGGAAATATCTTAACTAATTTTAAAAATTTATTAGCTTCTGGTTGAACATTAACTTTGGGTCCTATAACTACAGTATTATAACCTTCTTGATACAATTGAAGAAGATCAAACTCTTTTGGGTCATAACGAGTTATACCTTTTTTAGTATATCTAGTATTACCCTTTACAGTTTTAGTAAAAATTGGCATTTGCAACGTTCCAGCAACAGCAATATCACCGTGAAATATAGAATCATTAATCCAATCATAAGCAAGGCTTCTTGAATCAATAGCTAAACTTGTCTCTAAAGCTTTAGAAAAAGAAAAAAGGAAAGGCTGGAGACAAAGTGCAAGTACTGATAAAATAGTAATTGTTTTTTTTAACGGCGCTGACGCAACTCTCAAACAGTCAACAACAAACATGGTTCCAAACCCTGCAAATATTGCAAAATATGGAATTATAACTATCATGTTTCTAACAAAGTTAACTTTCTGAGAACACATAAGAGTAAAAAATAAGACTGGGAAAAAAAGCAATATAACTGCTCTCTTTCTATCTCTATATAAAAATGACAAAGCTCCGACAATTGCAGTAAAGAAAGCTAACCAACCAATAGCACTTTTCCCAAGCCAATCAATATAATATACAACTTGAGCAATTCCTGGTTCACTGCTATTCCCAGCATGTCCTTCAATTCCATAATGCCATATTTCATAAGCAAAATGATCTAAAAACCTAGGCAAATCTAATACGACGTAAGGACTACCTAAAACAAAGGCAATCACAGGAGTAACTACAGACCAGAAAATATATCCAAACGAAAATCTTTTTAATAAAAGACATACAAGAAGAGGTAAAAGCATTATAGGTAAAGCGTTATATTTCGAAGAAACAGCTAAACCGCAAAACCCAGCTAGAGCAATTAAGTTTGGATATGAAAAATTTTTAAATAATTTTAGTGCAAAGAGTGTACTAAGCAGGCAAAAAAAAGTCATAGGAACATCAACACCAATAATATATCCATACTTAATTAGCTCTGGCGATATTCCTGCTAAAAGTGCGCTTGTAAGAGCCATCCATTTTGAATATGAAATTTCAAAGGTAATTTTATATACTATAAAAATCGAAATAAGAATCAATAAAACACTTAAACCTCTATTCCATTTAACAATTCTAGGATGTGAAGCAGTGAATGAATATCCAGCTAAACCATACTTATCTTCTGTGCGAATATCTTGAATTGATTTAATTTCACCTTTCCCGACTGACCATAAAAAAGAAGCAGCAACTACGGGCATACGCAAATAAAAATGAAGAGAAGGTTTTAAAAAGTATTTTGGATTAAACCTTCCTTCCTTAACCATGTTAACAGTTCTATTAAAATGATGAGCTTCATCTTCGTGATGAAAAAAAGGCAAGCCAGAAGAAACACTTGGGATTCTCAAAAGAAAAGAGAACAATAAAACAATAAAAAGTAAAAAAATTGGCTTTTTAACTATTTTTTTTATTTCGTCTTTGAGCTTGATAAACATGTTTTTACTTTAATCAGATTTTTTATTTACAGCAGAAACTATAGCAGTTCCTACACTATCTCCCCAGACGTTTATTGCAGTTCTAAACATATCAAGAATTCTATCAATTCCAATAATTAAGCTTAAACCCTCTGCAGGAAGACCTACAGAAGAAAGCACCAGAGTCATCATAACAATTCCTGCCCCAGGGATTCCAGCTGCGCCAATAGCAGAAAATGTAGCAGTTAGAAAAATAGTGATTTGCTCCGAAAAACCTAAATTAATTCCATAAGCATTTGCAATAAATATTGCAGCTACTGATTCGTAAAGAGCCGTACCATCCATATTCACAGTTGCTCCTAAAGGAGGAACAAAACTTGCAAATTTTCTTTTAATTTTTGCTCTATCAACTAAACAATCAATTGTAAGAGGGAGAGTTGCAGCAGAACTAGCCGTAGAAAAAGCAGTACTAATTGCTGGTGTCATATGTTTAAAAAAATTAATTGGATTTACCTTAAATAACAAAAGCAAAACCGAAAGCGTAGCAACTCCGTGAAATAAAAGCCCTAACACTACTGTCAAAACATAAGTAAATAACTCAGGCCCTAACTTTGACAGACTACCATTACTTACAAAATCAGACGTTACACTTGCAATTAAACTCAAAATTCCAAGTGGCGCAAATAGCATAATAATATCAATCATCCAAGAAACTGCTGAATTTATAGTTTCTATCATTGGGGCAATTTTTTCTGAACTAACTTTTAAAAGAGCAATACCAAAAAAAATCGTAAAAAATATTATTCCTAAAATATTTCCACTAGCACCTGCACTAATAATATTTTCAGGGATAAAATTATAAAGTATATCTTTTAAACTTAAATTAGATTTTGAGATTTCTAAATTTGAAACACTAAGGTTAAGAGACTTTCCTGGCTCTATAATATTAACTAAAATCAAACCTGTTATCACTGCTACTGCAGTAGTTAAAAAATAAAAGATGATTGTTTGAATTCCTAGCTTTCCTAGCTGACTTTCACCTTTAAGCTTAAGGATCCCAGAAAGCATAGAAAAAAAGATTACTGGTAAAATCATTAATTTTAGTGCACGGAGGAATAGTTCACCAAAGATTACTAAGAAAGAAGAAATAGCTTCTGAGTAAAAGCCTAGAGATATCCCCAATAGTAGAGAAAGAAAAATAAAAAAATTTAAATGCTTTTTGTAAGTTATCAATCTCACTCAGAAAGTATAATAAAAAACGAATATAATAGCTAACCTTAGTTAGTCTTCAATCAATGTTCTTTTTCCTAACTCCTGATCTAGTAAATACAAACTACCAGTCTCATTTCCAATAAGTTTAATTTTAGCTAAAATACTACTTGTAAGAGCAATTTCTTCAATTTGCTCATCTAAAAACCATTTTAAAAAACTATGCGTAATTTGATCGTTTTCTGCTTGAGCCAGAGAAGCCAAGTCGTTAAAGTTTTGCGCTAAAGCTTTTTCACAATCAACTGCTGATTGAAATACTTCTTCAAAATTTGCAAATTTAGCTTTAGGCTTTTCTATAGGTAACAGTTCTACATCACCACCCATATCATCTAGGTAGTTATATATTTTCATTCCATGCTGTATTTCTTCTTGAGCTTGTAATTTAAACCAATGAGCAAAACCTGACATATCATTACTGTCACAATAGGCAGCCGCCGCAAGGTATTTGTAGCAGGAAGAAAACTCTCTATTAATTTGTTGATTAAGTTCTGATTTTATTTTTTCGCTTAGCATGATTACCTTTTTAATTTTAAATGAAAAGCCTGGTTAATATCTGACAAATTCTATACTCTAAGCAATAAAGAATCAACATTTAAGAATAAGTAATACATGAAAAATAAAGTAAAAAAACTAGAATCTAAAATTATTCATACAGGAAAAATGATGAGTTTACATCATGATAAGATTGAACTTCCTGACGGGCAAACAGCTACTAGAGACGTAATTTCCCATCCAGGAGCAACTGTTATTCTCCCTTATCTAGGAGATGGCAAAATGATTTTAACAAGACAATATAGATATCCAATTAACGAAACCATCTTAGAATTTCCTGCTGGATGCTTAGAAGCTAATGAGCAACCAGAACTTTGCGCTCAAAGAGAACTCCAAGAAGAAATTAGCTACAAAGCAGGAACTTTAAAATCACTTGGATACATCTATCCGTCACCTGGCTTTTGTGATGAAATACAACATTTCTTTTTTGCTACAGATTTAGAAAAATCTGCATTACCTATGGATGCAGATGAGATATTAGAACCTGTAGTAATTTCAATATCTGAATTTGAAAACAAAATGCTTGATGGAAGTTTTGTCGACGGAAAAAGCATGGCTATTTTTTTAAAAGCTCGGATGCTTGGAGTAATTTAGTTTGAAGAGTATAAGTATTTTTTTAATTCTTTTTTCTGCCTTAATTCATGCATATTGGAATTTCAAATGTAAGCAAGTAAAAGACAAGGAAGAATTCATTGCTCTTTTTAAATTTTTTGTTCCCATAATAATCTTTCCTTATATTTTATTTAACTCAGATTTCAACCCTAATTTAAGTAAAGCCTATCCGTACATCATCACTAGTGGACTAATTTCATTTGCTGGTTTTTATACAATTGCAAAAGTATACGATCTGCTAAATTTTAGTATTGCCTACCCAATCACTCGCTCAAGAGCTCTATTTTGTTCCAATTTTTGCATATCTTTTAACTGGAGAAACAATTAATTTTATTGGATTCCTTGGAATAGTAATTACTGTTCTTGGAGTTGTTGCGTTTGGAGAGTTTGGCAGCCCTAAATCAATACCTCTAAAGCACCTATTATTGGCCATGACAGTTCCTCTACTTTTTGCTTTTCAATTGCCAATTGATAGAATGGGAATAAAATATACCACTAGTGTCCCGTTAAAATCATCTAGAATCCACTTAGTGAATTGAAATAACTGAAGAATTAGTCTTTTTTGATTGTCCGCCATCTGAAATTGAAAAATCCGATATTGTCATCTTTAAATTTAAAGAGGAGACAATATGAG
>CALJRW010000055.1 GCA_937976335.1 uncultured bacterium
ATATAGTTATCCCAAAAAGTAATTTCCGAATAATTCTTTCTTGAAAACCTTCGGTTTCCTTGTAAGTTATTGATTTTGGGATAACTATTTGTTGTCCCTTCGGGGATATAGAAAGTCAAAAAAGCTTTTTTTAGGAAATTACTTTTTGGACTTTCTATAAGTGTGTAGATTTTCAGTGTTAATGAAATTTCGATATCAAAGTTGCGATATAGTTTTTAAAAATAATTTTTTTGTTAACTTTAAAAGAAAAGTTTTTTATTAGAGAGTTTACTAATTTACTTTTACCAAAAAGGATTAAATTCTTAGTATTGGCATTTTTAAGGTTATAGATATCGAGAGATGTATTGTTAATATGCTCTACTCGATAAAAAAGGTAATTGTAATTAATGTTTTTTGTAAGCCACGCTTCTGCATTTATTTTAGCATCAATATCGTAATTTTTTGTATTTCTTAAAGACATTTTGAGTGATAAAGAATCTCTTGAGCATAGTGTTGTTTTAGATTTTTTAAGATTGTTAGATAGTCCACAAGCTATAGCGCCCTGCATTGGCTGATAAAAGAGAGAGCAGCTAAGATCGAGATTTTTACTTAGTTCAAAGGCGGTTAACGTTCCGTAGGAAATAGTATCGAATTCTCCAAGGCCAATAGAGCTACGCAAAGCAAGGTCTTTTTCTTCAAAAGAAAAAGTTTTGATAGAGTCAAACCATTTTTTAGATTTAATTTTTTTAAGATCTTTTTTTCTAAAATGTAATAAAAAATAGTTTTTACTACTTGATTGAAATGATGGTATGATTTCTATATTTTTAAGGTAGTTTAACAAAAAACTTTTAAGTGTTTTTACAACTACTATTGCAAGTGTTCCCATCTCTTCTAAGTGAAGAGCGCTTTGAGAAAGTAAAAAAGTAAGCCCCTCTTCATTTAATTTAGCAGGATAATTGCAGCATATCAGTGAAAACTTTTCTTTTATAGATTCAAAAAAAATTGATTCAGTAATTTTTACATCTAGCGAATTGATTGCTGCATTATAGGCGCTAAATCTGCAAGCTAATAAATCTCTATCGCTCAGAGTTATTTTAGCTTGAGGATTATTTGATTTAAGGAAAAGGCCTATTGAGCCGTAACCACATCCTAAATCTAGGCATTTATCATATGAAATCTCTTTGTTTTTTCTTAAGCTATTTAAAAGTTGTAATGTTCCCGAATCAATATGAGGCGCACTAAAAAGCGATTTTGATGTTCTCAGTTTTAGGTTTTGCTTGGAATAATTAAAATCAAGCTTGTAATCGCTTAGTTCTTCAATGATATTTTTATTTTGCATAGTTTATAAATATGTTTAGCATAAAGTTAGCACATATGACTACATTGTTATGATTTAGAAGAACGAGGGTTTAAATTTCTTTTTCTACGGACTTTGTGCAATAAAGAGGGCGAGCATCCTAGGCAGTAGTTGAGGTCAGTTTTTAATTTCAAGCACTCAATAACTTGTCAAGAAGTAGTGCTCTATCAAGGTTCAGTAATTCACGTGCATGATGAGTTTCTAAAAAATCAATCATTAAAGGCCATAAAGCAACTTCAAGTTTTGTTCTACTTTTTCCTTCCGGAATAGCAAGTAAAGTTATAAAGTGAGTAATTTCGCCATCTGCGGCAGGGAGCTTCAATCCTTGTTTACTCCTAGCAAGAATTAACTTTGGTGCATCAGTTTTAGGTGTGCGTAGGTGTATAGCTAAAAATCCATGTTCAGCATTGTCACTACAAAGATAATTATGATCTTTATAAATACTTTCAAGCATTTCCTCTGGGGTCATTGAGAGTATTTCAGCCTTTTTAACAGCTATTTCTTTAAAAAGAATTTTAAGTTTAGGTTGATAATCTGCCGATTCGGTATGAATATCAGACAACTCAATAATATCTCTATCGAGCAATTCTAATAATGGAATCTTGTTTTCTTTTCCTACAAAGAATTTAAAAAATATTCCAGCTAGAACAGTAGTTACAACAACTGCTCCATAGAAGGCTGTGTACATTTCTTCTGTTATAAGATTAATTCTTTCAAACTCTGGCATAAGAGCAATTCCAGCAACAGCAATTGGGATAAATGAAACGGCAGTTAGCCTAGCGTCAAATTTTGTTAGTCCAGCTCTTAAACTAACTAAGTATGTGATAATGCCTTTAGAGAAGATTGCGACGCTAGTGTATAAAAATAGCAACATCCAATTCATATTGCTTAAAAAGTCAACCTCAAAAACGCTTGCCGCGAAGAAAAAAGGAACCCAAATTTGATGGGAAACTTGAGTAAAAAGTTTTCTAACTTCTGGATTAACTAGGGTTGTTCTATTCACAAGTACGCCAGCGATAAAAAACCCAAAAATAACTGGTAGTTTAAAAAATGCAAAAAAAGCCCCATACAAAATTAGAAGCATTGCTATGGATCTTATAGAGATTGTATTTTGCTCGTCTTGTGAACTTAAGGATCTAACTATTTTTTCAAACCAAGGAGCGACAAATATAGCTCCTATAGCTAAGGCAAGTGCAGGGAACATGAGTATAACAGAAGAAGAATTTGATTTTGAGTATAGGCCAACAAAGATGCTTATAAATAATAAAGCTAATATTTCTCCAAGTGCTGAACCTCCAAGTTTAATAGCTGCCGTTTCTGAACCAAGCAGACGACATTCATCAAGAAGTTTAAAAATAATTACAAGTGGGCAAATTGCAAATAAAGATGCAATTGCTAGAGGCGCCAGAATACTTTGGCTAGGCATAATGTTTAAAGTTTGATGAATAAAAAACAATAATAGAAAACCAGAAATTGTAGTGATAGCAAGTCCTAAAACGCCAATCATGGTGCATTCTTTTGCAGATTTTTTTACTGAATCAAGGTTAACTGCAAGTCCTGCATCAAACATTAATGTTGAAGCGCCAAGAAAGCTAACTAATTTAATAAGTGAATCGAAGCCAGTATCATTAGGAAAGAGATATTGGTGCAAGTTAGGTGCAAAATTTCCAAGTCCTGTTTCCCCTAAGAAAAGTCCAATTAAAATAGCACCTAAATATTCAGGTAATTTTACTTTGCCACAAAGCCAAGAGAGGACGTAGCTAGGGAAAAGAACTAAGCTTGTAATTAAACAAAATGAACCTATGTCTCCCGTATCAGTAATATGAGTTGGTTCGGTTTGTGCAAGTACTAGAGAGGGAGCCATACATACTAAAACAAGCAAGAATAAGTTGACTTTGTATGTAGACTTTGCGTCTTTCAATTGATGCATTGTATGGTTCGATTATTACTTATGTTTGATAAAAGATAAAGTATGGATTCTGCTGGTATTTTCTTCTAATAACCTCAACTTTGCAAGTCTAGGCTCTTTAAAAATCTTTATAGTTATTCCAAAAAAGAATTTCTCTATAATTTTGGATATTCTTTACTTAATGGAGAGTTCTGCAATTTGCACGGCATTTAACGCAGCTCCTTTTCTTAAATTGTCAGCAACTATCCAAAGATTAATACCATTTTTGATAGATTCGTCTCTTCTTATCCTTCCAACGTAAACATCATCTTTATTAGCGGTGTGAATAGCCATTGGGTAAATATTACTTTTTGGATCGTCTTGTACTTGAAGACCTTCAAAGTTTTGTAAGATATTTTTAAGTTCTGAAATGTTGATTGCTTTCTCTGTTTCAATATTTACAGATTCCGAGTGAGAATTAAAAACAGGAACTCTTATTGCGGTTGCGGTGATTTTTAACTCAGGAAAGTTTAAAATTTTTCTACTTTCATTAACTAATTTCATTTCTTCTTTTGTATAATCATTTTCTAAAAAAGTATCGCAATGAGGAATGCAGTTAAATGCTATTTGATGTGTAAACTTTTTAGGGGTGATGGCTTCTTTGTCTATAGTTTTTTGTGTCTGAGTTTGAAGTTCATCAAGTCCTTCTTTGCCAGCTCCAGAAACTGCTTGATAGGTCGAAATTACTACGCGTTTAATTCCGTAATTTTCTAGAATTGGTTTTAGCACTACAACTAACTGAATAGTTGAACAATTTGGGTTTGCAATTATGCATCCTTTACCAGTTTTGATTGCTCTATGTATTAAATCAGGATTGACTTCTGGCACTACTAGAGGAACATTATTATCCATTCTAAATGCGCTTGAGTTATCTATTACAATCACACCTTTATTGGCGGCAATTGGTCCGTATTCACTACTAACTGATGCTCCAGCTGAAAATAATGCTATATCCACATTATCAAAAGAGTTTGCTGTCAGTTCTTCTATTGTTAGTTCTTCGTTTTTAAACGTAGCTTTTTTCCCAGCGGAAGATTTGCTTGCTAACAATTTAAGACTATTAACAGGGAAGTTTCGCTCTTCAAGAATTTTAGCCATTTCTTGACCAACAACTCCAGTGGCTCCAACAATTGCAACATTTATTTTATTTTTTGACATAGTTATTTCCGATTTATTTATAAATCTAATTTTTTTAATTCTTGAAAAAGTATTTCTTTATTATGAGGTTCCATTTGAACTAAAGGGGGTCTAAGCGTTTCCTTAATTTTCCCCATTTTTGCTAAAGCAGCCTTTACAGGTGCAGGATTTGATTCTATAAAATTTAATCCCATTAGATTAAGCATTTTGTAGTGTAAATTTTTTGCTTCTTTTACTTCTCCATTAAGAGCAAGCTTTAGCATTTCTGAAAACTCTTTAGGCATTTCGTTAGCTATTACAGAGATGCAACCTGCGCCCCCTAAGAGCGTAATTGCTAGTGCTAAACTATCATCTCCGCTATAGATTTTAAAAGAGTTAGGTTTTCGATCAATCAAATCCATAATTTGTTCTAGATCTCCCGAAGCTTCTTTTGTTGCAACTATATTTTGGAAATTGTTTGCCAGTTTTATTGTAGTTTCGTTATCAATATTTTTTGCAGTTCTTCCAGGGACGTTGTACAAAATGATTGGTAAAGAAGTATTCTCAGCAACTGCCTTAAAGTGAGAATAGAATCCTGCTTGTGTAGGTTTGTTGTAGTAAGGGCCAACGACTAACAAGCCATCCACTCCCATCTCTTCACAAAGCTTGCAATTGCTAATAGTGCTATTTGTTGAATTTGTGCCAGCTCCTGCTATAACTGGGATTTTGCCTGCAATATGTTTAACTGTGTAGCTTATTATTTCTTTGTATTCTGCTTGAGTTAATGTAGGGGTTTCTCCAGTAGTTCCACAAACAACAATTCCTTGAGTTCCGCTAGCTAGATGGAAATCAAGTAAGTTTCTATATGCATCGTAGTCTATGCTTGAGTCTTCATTAAAAGGCGTGACTATCGCAACTATTGAGCCAGTTAGGTTTAAAATTTTTTCCATATTATTCTCAGTAAAAATCCTTTAATTAGATTTTGTTTTATAAACTTCACTTTTTAAATAATCCTGAAATATATAATAGCCAGGTTTTTCAACCTTTAACATCCATCTTGTTGCCATAAAAGCGCCGTTAGCATATTCGCCTCTATCTCTAGTCCTTTGTATTAGTGTAATTTCTTCAAATTCATTGTCAAATATAATTTCATGTGAGCCTTTATTCTTGCCAATTCTTAAGCCTTGCACATGTACTTGTTCAGGTTTAAGCCCACCTTCAACTTCTCCTGTTACAATTTCTTTATAGTCTTTGCTAGATCGAACTATGCCTTCTCCTATGGTAATAGCAGTGCCACTGTTAGAATCAATTTTTTGATTATGGTGTAAATCGATTACTCCGGCAGAATATCCTTGTCCTTGAAGCATTTCGGAAACTAATTCTGCTGCACGCATTACCACAGCCGTTCCAATAGAAAAATTAGCCCCGTACATGAAGAAAAGAGAATTTTCTTTTACAATAGTTTTAATTTTTTTTTGTTGTTCATGCCACCCACTTGAAGCAATAATCATTTTTAGTGTTTTGTTTTTTTCTACAACGCAATTTACTATTTCTGGTACTGCTTCTCCAGATGAGAAATCTATCAAAGCATCTACTTTCTCTAGGTCTACATCCTTAATTGAAGAATATTCAGCTGTTTTTTCGTGCTTATCAACAGCTCCGAAAAAGGTAAAATCTGAGGAGTTTGAGATTATCTCCTTTAGGATCATTCCAACTTTGCCTAGGCCAACAATGAGTATTTTTGGTTTCATGGTTACCTAGTATAGCTTAAAAACTCTTTATGAATCAAAGTTGTAGCTTTTTCTAGCTCTTTTTCTTTGAATACAATTGTAAGGTTTATTTCAGAATTACCATAGGAAATCATATCAATATCGATGTTGTTCTTAGAAAGGATGTCAATTGAGTGCGATAGGGTGTTTTGTTTATGGTTTAAATGTTTTGATATAACTGCCAAAGTTGCTCGGTCATCTTCAATTGTAACTCTTCCTAAATTGCTTAAATTTTCTAAAATATTGGGTATTAATTCTTTTGAAAGTTTAGAAATTGTAAAAGATACAGTTGCTTCAGAAACTGATACAACATCAACACTCAGAGCTAGATCTTCAATTCTTTTAAAGAGAGCGGATAAGTAACCTACAGCTCCAATCATTTTAGGATTGTAAATGGTGATAATGGAAGTTTCCTTTTTTGTAGCTATGCTAAAAGTGTTTTCTTCAGTGCTAGACGAGATTAAAGTTCCTGGGCTTTTAGGATTAAATGTATTTTTTATTAAAACTGGCGTATCTGTTTCAATTGAAGGAATTAGAGATCTGGCATATATAATTTTAGCTCCAAAACTCGAAAGTTCAATTGCCTCATCATATGAAACTTTTTTTAAGCTTATTGTGTCGCTAATTATCCTAGGGTCTGCACTTGCAATTCCATTAGTGTCTGACCAGATTTCAACTTCTTCAGCATTTACAATTTGTCCAAGTAGGGTAGCGGTTAGATCGGATCCGCCTCTACCAAGTGTGGTGACATTTCCCTTAGAATCAGAAGCTATGAAGCCCGTAACAATAAAATTTTTATGCGATGAAGCATTTAGAAAGTTATTTATGTGCTTTTTGGATTCGCTAACGTCATATTGAGCATTTAAGAAATTGCTATCAGTTATAAAAAAATTAGAAGTGTCGATAACTTCGTTAGAAAAGCCTTGTGAGTTAAAAAACGCTGATATAATAGTTGCCGAAATTCTTTCTCCATAGCTTATAACGAGCGCTTGTTTTTCTTGGCTAGGTAAGTTTTTGTTAAGATCTATTGATAAAGACTTTAGCAGATCTTGAATTAAATTAGGATCTAGTTTGAGATCGGAAATTAAGTTTGTTAAACGCCCTTTGATTTTATTAAGCATTTCCGGATCAGAAATAGTTTGAGTTAAGTTGTCTGTAATTCCAGATTGTGCTGATACAACGATAAAAATACTTTCGCTATTTTCATGACTAACAATATCAAAAACTGCTTTTATCGTTTCCGCATTGGCAACAGAGCTGCCTCCAAATTTCATTACTTTAGTTCTCATTACAGTCCTGGGTAGCTTAGTGTTGAAAAATAATCTTCTAAAGTTTCTGCTCTTCTGATTTGTTTTATTTCTCTATTCTCAGTTAATAGATATTCCGCGGAGCGCACTTTACCGTTATATTGAAAACCCATTGCATGGCCGTGGGCTCCTGCGTCATGTATAACTAAAAAGTCATTGTTTGTAATTTCAGGTAGCTTTCTGTCAATTGCAAATTTATCATTGTTTTCACAAAGGGAGCCTACGACATCATAAGTTTTATCGTGAATTGCATCTTCTTTTCCGATTACTGAAATATGATGATATGCACCGTACATCCCAGGTCTCATAAGATTTGACATGCAGGCATCAACACCGATGTAATTTTTATATATCTCCTTTTTATGAATAGCTTTTGTAAAAAGATAGCCGTGAGGTCCAGTTATCATTCTGCCGTTTTCCATAAAAATTTTAACAGGATTTAGATTGTTTTTAACGATTAGTTTTTCGTATTCATTTTGAACTCCCTTAGAGATTGTCAAAAGATCGACTTTCTCTTCTTCAGGTAAGTACGGAATCCCAATCCCGCCACCAAGATTACAAAACTCAATACTAACTCCAGATTTATCTTTAATTTGGATGATTAGTTCAAAGAGCATTTTTGCAGTTTCAATAAAAAAATAAGGGTCTCTTTCATTTGAAGCAACCATTGTGTGTATACCAAAGTGCTTAACTCCCTTGTCGTTTAAGTACTTGTAGCCTTCAAAAAGTTGTTCTTTAGTAAAGCCGTATTTAGCTTCTTCAGGGGTACCTATAATTACATTACCGGAACGTTCAGGGCCTGGGTTGTAACGGAAAGAAATTGTTTCTGGCAGTTCTAAGTTTTCTTCAAGAAATTTGATATGAGTAAAGTCATCAAGGTTTAAATATGCTCCAAGTTTAAGTGCTTCTTCGTATTCCTTTAAAGTGGTATTGTTAGATGTGAACATTATGGATGTATCTTTAAGGCCTATAGCTTTAGCTAAAGTGAGTTCAGCTAAACTTGAGCAATCTGCGCCAAGTCCTTCATCTTTGAGGATTTCGAGTATATAAGGATTTGGCAGCGCTTTTACTGCATAAAACTCTTTAAAATCTGCACTCCAAGAGAAAGATTTTATTAATTCTCTACAAGTTTCTCTGATACCTTTTTCGTCATATAGATAAAACGGAGTAGGTAAATCGGAGCATAGTTTTTTTAGTTCTTCTGCTGAGAATGGTAGTTTTTTCGAATTCATACTTAATTTCTAGAACAAACTGAGAAAATTATCCATACTTCCTTGAAATTACCTTGCAGTATTTTGCCTTTAGCAAGCACTTGAAAGAATACAGTGACTGAGATACTCTTCTATATTGATATTTCCCATTTTATGTATGGAAATGTAGAATTGTCTATCTTGGAGAGAAAAATGAGTGATCCGTATTTTCAAAATTTATTTGCAGAAAGAATTGGTGGAGCTAACTACGGCAAAGGGACTGAGATTTACAAGTTTGAAAAGATTAAAAGAGCGAAAAGGGCTGCCATTGCTGAATATCCTGATAGAGAGTTGCTTGATTTTGGGATTGGGGAGAATGACGATGTTGCAGATCCTATAGTAGTTGAAGCTATGAGGGATTTAATTGGACGCCCAGAGAATAGAGGTTATGCAGATAATGGTATACAAGAATTTAAAAATGCTGCTGCAAATTGGATGCACGGAGAATTTGGTGTGGCTTTAGATCCGACAACTGAAGTTAATCATTGTATTGGTTCAAAAACAGCACTTTCTATGTTTCCTGGTTTGTTTATTAATGAAGGTGATGTGGCGCTCATGACTGTTCCAGGATATCCAGTTGCCGGTACGCATACTAAATATTATGGTGGTGAGGTTTATAGTCTGCCTCTGTTATCTGAAAATAACTTCTTGCCCGATTTAAAGTCTATTCCTCAAGATATTTGCGATAGAGCAAAAATTTTAATTATTAATTATCCAAATAGCCCGACTGGAGCTTTGGCTACAAAAGAATTTTTTTTAGAAGTCGTAGATTTTGCAAAAAAACATAATATTGTAGTTGTAAATGATGCTGCGCACATAGTCTTAACTTACCCTAGCAAACCTATGAGTTTTTTAAGTATTGATGGAGCAAAAGACGTAGGAGTTGAGATTCATTCTCTTAGTAAAGGGTTTAACATGATTGGTTGGAGAATTGGTTTTGTTGCTGGAAACGAAAGAATTGTTAGAGCTTTTTCAGATTTTAAAGATAATTGTGATAGTGGACAGTTTATAGCAATACAAAAAGCTGCAGTGAAAGCATTAGAAAATCCTAGTATTGGTCACAGAGTGAAAGAAAAATATGAAAGAAGATTAAGAAAATTAGTTGAGAAATTAAAATCTGTAGGCTTTAAAGCAGAGATGCCTGGAGGTACTTACTTCCTTTATGTGCCTTCTCCAAAAGGTTTGAGTGATGGAACAGAGTTTAAAAATGCAGAAGAAGTTTCTCAATATCTTATTAAAAAACATTCTATATGTACTGTGCCGTGGAATAATGCTGGTGAATTTTTGAGATTTTCTGTTACTTTCTGTGCTGAAACAATACTAGAAGAGGATAAACTTTTAGAAAGGCTAGTTGAGAGATTATCTACAGAGGGTTTTGTATTTTAATATTGATATACCCGTCGTCATTTGGTTTTTCGACTTTTTGTCTAAGACCTGATCGGTCTTAGCCTAGTTTTGACGGGTATATCTTATCTTCCCTCCGGGAGACTTCCGGAAATTTTCAATTTCCTTCAGTATATTGTTTACTATGAGGAACGGCTGTAGATGAAAAAAACAATATAATCAACAAGTTAAAAGGGCGTTGAGATTCCTCTCTTCAGTTGCACTTTAAATGCAATTTTGCTAACCTTTCCAATCATTCTTGTGCACGTGAATGTAATAATTTTAGTTAGTTAGGAAAATTTAACGAAATTGAAAGCAAAAAAAACAGAAAATGCAGTAGCAGCTGGGGGATTTTTTTCTGAAGCTCAAGAAGAGCTTAGAAAAGTTAGTACTCCAACTAGGCAAGAAACAATTCAAGCAACTATTGTTACTTTAGTGATAGTTGCTTTTGTAGCAATTATGTTAGCAGTTTTTGACGTAGCCTTTAATAGCATTATGAAGGTTGTATTGTAGACAAAATGAGTATAGAAGATTTTAATAAAGTTGGTAGTAACGATAGTTCGGATAATAAATCTGACGGTTTGGAAAAAGAGGATGGCAAGTTTAGTCAAGCCGATTCTATTTTTGAGCAAGGTTTAAATGAGCTTGAAAAAGTAGAAGCTTCAGCTTCTTCTGAGGAAGAGAGTAAGGCGTCTGTTACTGATGAGCCTGCAGATGAGATTGCTGAAGAAGCTGTTGAACAAGAAGAATCGCCTGTTGAGACTTCTTCTGATGCGGATTCTGATACGGAAGTAGATTCTATTTCAGAAGTTGAAGTTGTAGAAGCTTCAGCAGAAGAGGAAGCTACTGAAGAAGAGCCTGAGCCAATTAAGCCAAAAAATACAAATCCTGATTTGAGATGGTTTGTGGTTAATGCGTATTCAAGTTTTGAAGCTAAAGCAAAGCGTGCTTTAGAAGATAGAATAAACAATAGTAAGATTGCTCATTTATTTGGTGAGGTTAGAGTTCCTGAGGAAACAGTTGTTGAGCTTGTTCGTGGGCAGAAAAAAACAGCAAGTAGAAAGTTTTTTCCAGGCTATATGCTAGTTCAAATGGTAATGAATGAGCATACTTGGCACTTAGTAACTAACACTCCGAAGATTTCAGGTTTTATTGGTGACAAAGCCAATCCACTTCCACTCGATCAAACTGAAGTTGATAAGATATTACAACAAGTTGAAGAGGGGGCTGCCTCTCCAGTTGCTAGGCTTAAGTTTAATGAAGGAGATACTGTTAAAGTTATTGATGGTCCTTTCTCTGACTTTAATGGGACTGTTGAAGACGTGAGTCCTGAAAAAGGTAAGTTGAAAGTACTAATTAGCATTTTTGGAAGAGCAACGCCTGTTGAACTGGATTTTGTGCAGGTTGAAAAGGTAACGGGATAATTGATAAAGGTGTCTAATTAAGTAATATATAAAGGTAAAACTAGAGGGTAAAAATGGCAAAGCCAAAAAAGGAAATTTTAACTACTATCAAATTGCAAATCGAAGCTGGAAAGGCTAATCCTGCGCCTCCAGTTGGCCCAGTGCTTGGTCAGCATGGTTTAAATATTGCTGATTTTTGTAAGCAATTTAATGATGCAACAAAAAATCAAATGGGAGAGTTGATACCGGTAGTTATAACGGTCTATTCCGATCGTTCGTTTACGTTTGTTACAAAAACTCCTCCTGCGAGTTTTTTAATTATGAAGCATGCAAAGCTTAAAAAAGGTTCAGGGGTGCCGAATAGAGATAAGGTTGGAAAACTTTCTAGCGCTCAAGTTTCAGAAATTGCAAAAGTAAAAATGGAAGATTTAAACTGTACTACTGAGGAAGCAGCATTTAAAACAATCGCTGGAACTGCAAGAAGTATGGGTGTGTTGATAGTTGATTAGGTAAATAAAAATGGGAAAAAGATATAAAGCGGCAGTAGAAAAAATTGAAGAAGGAAAGGCCTATGACCTAGAAAAGGCATGTGGTTTGGCAGTTGAAACAGCTACTACTAAATTTGACGAAACGATCGACGTAGTGTTTAGGCTTGGTGTAGATCCTAAAAAGGCAGATCAAAATATTCGTGGTGGTATTTCTCTTCCTCATGGTTTAGGGAAGGATATTCGAGTCGCAGTTTTTGCTAAAGGGGAAAAAGCTGAAGAAGCTAAGTCCGCAGGTGCTGATATTGTTGGAGCTGATGATTTAGTGAAGGAAATACAAGGTGGCAATCTAAACTTTGATAGCGTTATTGCAACTCCAGATATGATGGCTCAGGTTGGGAAAATCGGTAAGATTCTGGGACCAAGAGGCTTGATGCCGTCTCCTAAAGTTGGTTCGGTTACTTTTGAAGTTGCGAGTGCGGTTAAGGCTGCTAAGGCTGGAAGAGTTGAGTATCGAGTTGATAAAGCAGGAAACGTTCATAGCCCAGTTGGAAAAGCTTCTTTCGGTGGAGAAAAGATTAAAGAGAATGTTGAAGCTTTGTTGTCTGCAATTAATAAGGCTAAGCCAACAAGTAGTAAGGGGTTTTATTTACTGTCTGGTACGATATCAAGCGTTATGGGACCTGGTATTAAATTAGATATAGCAGCCCTAAGAAATTAGTTTCTTAGTGTAAGGATAATGATATGAGAAGAGAAGAAAAAGATCAGATAATAGAAGATTTAGCTAATAAGCTTTCTGTCACACCTTTGGTAGTTTGTGCTGATTATAGGGGCCTAACAGTCTCTCAAATTAATCAACTTCGAGCAGAGCTTACAGGTGTTGGTGCTACAGCTAATGTTGTTAAGAATACGCTTGTTAAAAGATCTATAGATAAAGGTCTTGAGTCAGCTGATAAAGCTGAGAGAACTAAATATTCAGATTTATTTGCTGGGCCTAGTTTTGTAATTTTTGCCGATGAGAATGATCCAGTTGGGCCTGCAAAAATAGCAAGTAAGTTTGAAAAAGAATTTGAACCATTCGAAATTAAAGGTGGTTGGTTTGATGGAGGTTTTCTTGATACGGCGGGAATAACTGAGTTGGCTAAATTGCCAAGTAAGGAAGAGTTGCTTTCTAAGTTGCGTTACTTACTTGAATATCCTGCTACTCAGCTTGTTAGAACAATTAACGCTCCTGCTCAGCAAATTGTTCAGGTTGTTAATGCATATAAAGACACTCTATCTGCTTAGTGCAATTAGGGTGAAGGATAAATTTTTGTATTCTGATCGGTGTTATAGGGATATCGTAAGGATTAATTAGGAGAAGAAAAATGGGAAATGTATCTAGTTCAGATGTAGTTGATTACATCAAAAACATGTCGCTTATGGATGCTGCTGCTCTAGTGAAGACGCTAGAAGACGAGTTAGGCGTTACGGCTGCTGCACCTGTTGCAGTTGCGGTTGCTGGTGCTGGTGGAGATGCAGGTGGTGGAGAAGAGCAATCAGAGTTTTCTGTAGTGCTTGAAGCTGCTGGAAATGAGCGTGTTAAAGTAATTAAGGTTGTTAGAGAAATAACAGGTCTTGGTCTTAAAGAGGCTAAAGAAATGGTTGATTCTGCTCCTAAAGCTTTAAAAGAAGGGCTTGCTAAGGCAGAAGCGGAAGAGCTGAAAGCTAAACTTGAAGAAGTTGGAGCTACGGCAGGAATTAAGTAATTCCAGCTACTTGGCGCTACAGAGGGAGATAGTCTTTGTTTGTAGCTTCAGGTGTATTCGGTGTTGTTCAGCAACTCGTTTGCAAATTACTACCTGTTATAGTAGGTAGTTAGGTTCAGTATGTTACTAAATTTATTAGTAGCAAGCTGAACCGTTTAGGCAATATAGTTTTTAACTTGCAAATTTTAACACAAAATTTATATATGACGTTTTTGTTTGGGTCTTTAGGATTATCAAATTCTTTTATTTATAACTACTTTCTAGACGTTCGTCTTGAGTTATTGAGTGGAATTAATTTTTAATTTATTTTTTAAGTATATATTATGTGGAATATCGCACTGTATTTCATCATATTTAAAAAATGCCCAAAAGTGTTGTGTAAATTTGGTAGCAGTTTGATTTTTTACTAGTATGATTTTTTACTAGTACGATTTTTTACTAGTACGATTTGTTAATCACATTGGTTAGTAAGGTTAGGTTTTTTTATTTTATAACAAAAGTAAAATCGTATCAAGAAAAAAATGATATGATAACTTAAAAATACAATATAGATATTATGGCAACAAAACTAAAAACAAACTTTAGAGTTCGAAGAAATTATTCAAAAATTAAAGAAATAGCAGAGATTCCAAATTTAATTGCTATTCAAAAGGAGTCATATGCCAGGTTTTTACAAAAAGATGTTGATCCTGAAAAGAGAGATGATATTGGTTTACAGAGAGTTTTTAACTCAGTTTTTCCTGTAAAAGATTATAACAATACTTCTTCAATGGAGTTTGTTTCTTATGAGTTAACTAAGCCTAAATACGACTTGGAAGAGTGTAGAGATAGGGGTGTTTCTTGGGCTTCTCCTTTAAAAGTAACAATTCAACTAGTTCTTTGGGATGTTGATCCTGATACTGGAGCTAGAAATTTAAGTGCTTTAAAAGAAGATGTAGTCTATTTTGGCGAAATACCTTTAATGACTGATAGAGGGACTTTCCTTATAAATGGTACTGAACGTGTTGTTGTGAGTCAGTTACATAGAAGTCCAGGTGTATTTTTTGCGCATGATAAAGGGAAGACTCATGCTTCAGGCAAACTTCTTTATTCTGCACGATTGATTCCTTATAGAGGGTCTTGGATAGATCTAGAATTTGATGCAAAAGATATTTGTCATGTTAGAATTGATAGACGTAGAAAATTAAACGTTACAGTTTTACTTCGTGCGCTAGGGATGTCTGCTGATGAAATTTTAGATGAATACTATGATTTTGATGTTCTAACCTTTGGTAAGCGCGGGGTAGTTACTAAAGAATTTAAAGCTACTCAGTTAGAAGGTCAAAGAGCTTATAAGGAAGTTAAGATAAATTCTAAGTCTGTTGTTAAGGCAGGTGCAAAATTTAATAGAGCTTCTATTAGAAAAATGAAAGAGGCAGATGTTCAGTCTGTTGATATAGATCCAGATTCCGTTATTGGGATGGTTGCAGCTGATTCCATCGTTGAAGTACTGGAAGATGTTATTCACCCTAAGACAAATAAAAAGATAGTTTCTGCTGGAGAGATAATGATTGGTTGGCAGGCAATATTTGCTAAGTTGCTAGAGCCTATTCAAGATCTTTCTGAGGAAGAGGGAAGAGATCTTTGCGATAATTTGTTTGTCATAATTAAAGCTGGGGAACAAATTGTTGGTGATACTGTGACTGCGAAAGGTAAGGTTACGGCTGAAGGTAATTTAACTACTTTAATGCAAAAAGAAATTTCTACTATCAGAGTTCTTTATGATGATGATAGAGGAATTGGAGAAGCTCTTTGGAAAACTCTTGCTGGGGATAAGATGGCTCCTGAAAAAGAGGATATATATTCTTGGCTTATGGGAGCTCCAACTTCTAATAGTTTGATTGAGATATATAGGAGGCTTCGTCCAGGAGATCCTCCAAGAGCTGAAACAGCGGCAGCGGCTTTTCAGAATTTATTTTTTAATGAAGATAGATATGATCTTTCTGATATTGGTCGATACAAGTTAAATCACAAGCTTTATATCTCTCAAGGTAAAGAAGCTCCCCCAATGACTCAAGGAGTTTTAAATGAAGATGATATTAAAGAGACAGTTAGATATCTCTTTAAGCTAAGAACCTCAGCTGACGGTGTTAGGTATGCAATTGATGATATTGATCACTTAGGAAACAGAAGAATTAGAGCTGTAGGCGAACTTATTGAAAACCAATACAGAATTGGTCTTGTTCGCATGGAAAGAGCTGTTAAGGAAAGGATGGGGATGCAAGATATTGACACTCTTGTCCCTCAGGATCTTATTAACTACAAGCCTGTTGCTGCAGTAGTTAAAGAGTTTTTTGGTTCTTCTCAACTTTCCCAGTTTATGGATCAAGTTAATCCTTTATCTGAAATTACTCATAAAAGAAGGCTTTCAGCTCTTGGGCCTGGTGGTTTAACAAGAGAGCGAGCTGGTTTTGAAGTTCGAGATGTTAACCCGACTCACTATGGAAGAATTTGTCCGATTGAAACGCCGGAAGGTCCGAATATTGGTTTGATTTCTTCTTTAGCTGTTTATGCGAGAGTTAATGAGTTTGGTTTTTTAGAAACTCCTTACAGAATTGTAGGTGATAAAGGTCAGGTAACTGATGATATTGTTTATCTTTCTGCGCTTGAAGAAGAGAGGGAAGCTATTTCAACTGCGAGTGCCCCTTTAGATAAGAACAGTAAGTTTGTTAATACGACAGTTCCTGTTAGAAAGGACGGAGAGTATCTTCAAGTTGCGGCAGATGAAGTAACAAAATCAGATGTTAGTCCTAAGCAAATTGTTAGTGTTGCTGCTTCTCTTATTCCATATTTAGAAAACGATGATGCCAATAGAGCATTGATGGGATCTAATATGATGAGACAGGCTGTTCCATGTATGCAAAGACAAGCCCCGCTTGTTGGAACTGGAATGGAAGGTTTGGTAGCAAGAGATTCTGGAGCAACGTTAGTTGCTAGTAGAAACGGAAAGGTTGTGTCTGTTGATGCTGATAGAATTGTTATTAAAGCTGATAAAGCAACGGACGATAAGTTTGATACCGGTGTTGATATTTATAATTTAGTTAAATACCGACGTTCAAATCAAGATACTTGTATCGATCAAAAACCAATAGTAAGTCCTGGAGAAAAGGTTAAGCAAGGAGAGATTATTGCTGATGGTCCGTCTACTGAGATGGCTGATTTGGCTTTGGGACAAAACATACTTGTAGCCTTTATGCCATGGAATGGATATAACTTTGAGGATTCAATCTTAATTAATGAGAACTTAGTTAAGAGAGATGTCTTTACTTCAATTCATATTGATAGTTATGAGTGTATTGCCAGAGATACTAAGCTCGGAAAAGAAGAGATCACAAAAGATATTCCAAATCTTGGTGAAGATGCGCTAAGAAATCTTGACGAATCAGGTATCATTAGAATTGGAGCAAAAATTAATCCTGGTGATATTCTAGTTGGTAAAGTAACACCAAAAAGTGAAACACAACTTAGCCCAGAAGAGAAGTTGTTAAGAGCTATTTTTGGTGAAAAAGCTGGTGAAGTTAGAGATACTAGTTTGAAGTTACCTCCTGGAACAGGTGGAACTGTTATTGCAACTCAAGTTTACTCTAGAAAAGGAATTGAGAAAGACGAGAGATCTCTTCAAATTGAAAAAAGAGAAATAGAGC
Source organism: uncultured bacterium (assembly GCA_937976335.1). Taxonomy (GTDB): domain Bacteria; phylum Bdellovibrionota_C; class UBA2361; order UBA2361; family CALJRW01; genus CALJRW01. The sequence continues at coordinate 17,429 of CALJRW010000055.1, forward strand.
GACTTGAAGGAGATCATAAAGATGAAATTAAAATATTGCGTGAAGCAGCAATGTTTGAAGTTTCTGATCTTTTAATCGGAAAAGAAACAACTGCAAGATTAGTAAATGATAAAAGGGTTGAGTTAGTTGCTAAGGGAACTAAGATTACAGCTGAAACATTAAAAGAAATTCCTTTTGAATTTTTAAGAGATGTTCAGGTTGGTAATGAAAAAGCTCAAGAAAGATTAAATCAAGTAGTTGTTAGAACTGGTCAGCTTATTAATAACAAACGTCAGCAATTAAAAGAAAAAATTGCACGTGTTAAGGAAGGTGATGAATTAGCACCAGGTGTCATTAAGATGGTTAAAGTCTTTATTGCACAAAAAAGAAAAATACAAGTTGGTGATAAGTTAGCTGGTCGTCATGGTAATAAGGGAGTTTTATCTCGAGTTGTTAGAGAAGAAGACATGCCTTATCTTGAAGATGGCACACCTGTAGATTTAGTTCTAAATCCTTTGGGTGTACCTTCTCGAATGAACGTTGGTCAGATTCTTGAAACTCATTTAGGTATGGCTATGTGGTCATTAGGTAAGAAGATTCATGATATTATGGATCCAATTATCGATCCTAAAACTGGAAAAGACAGAATGGGTGCAACTCAGGCTGAGAAAGATGGCCTTATAGCAACTATTAAAGAAATTTATAGAGTTGCTTATGGTGACGAATTGTATGAAGAGAAAATTGGTAAGTTTAAAGATGAAGATTTAATTACTCTAGGTAGAAGATTAGTATCAGGATTACATGTTGCAACGCCTGTTTTTGATTCTGCAAAAGAGGAAGACACTGCTAAGCTTCTTGAATTTTGTGGTCATGATAAAACTGGTCAAGTTCAGCTTTACGATGGGCAGACTGGAGAAGCTTTTTCTGAAAAAGTTACAGTTGGTATTATGTACATGCTGAAACTAGATCATTTAGTAGATAACAAAATCCATGCTCGTTCAATTGGGCCATATTCTCTTGTTACTCAGCAACCACTTGGTGGTAAGGCTCAGTTTGGAGGTCAAAGATTAGGTGAGATGGAAGTATGGGCTCTTGAAGCTTATGGTGCTGCATATTCTTTACAGGAATTTTTGACTGTGAAATCAGATGATGTTGCAGGTCGTACAAGAATGTATGAAGCCATAGTTAAGGGTGACTTAGAACTTGAACCAGGATTGCCGGAATCATTTAATGTAATGATGATGGAGCTTAAATCTTTAGGTTTAAATATCGAGTTAGTTGAGGAAGAGGGGGCTGTTCAGGTTGAACTAGAAAACCAAGAATCAAACTCTGCATCTGAAGCATTAACTCCAGATAGTATTTTATTAGCATAATTTAAAACGAAACAAGGAATTGTAATGGACGATTTATTTAGCTTATTTGATAAACCAAAAAACCCAACTAGATTTGATGCTTTGAAAATTTCTTTGGCAAGTTCAGAGAAAATAAGAAGTTGGTCACATGGTGAAGTTACTAAGCCTGAGACTATAAATTATAGAACACTGAAGCCTGAAAGAGATGGTCTTTTTTGTGCTAAAATCTTTGGTCCAGTTAAGGATTATGAGTGTATTTGTGGAAAATATAAGCGTTTAAGACATAGAGGTGTAGTTTGTGAGAAGTGTGGAGTTGAAGTTATTCAATCAAAAGTTAGGAGAGAGCGTTTAGGTCACATTGAGTTAGCAAGTCCCGTAGCGCATATTTGGTTCTTAAAAAGTTTGCCTAGTCGTATTGCTACTGCAGTTGACATTACCCTTAGAGATCTAGAGAAAGTATTATATTTTGAAACTTTTATAGTAACCGATCCAGGTGATGTAGAAGATTTAGAAGTGTCACAAATATTAACTGAAAAAGAGTATAGAGCGCTTCGTGCTGAGCATTTAGATGATTTTGAGGCAGGAATGGGAGCTGAAGCTGTTCTTAAACTACTTCAGGCAATTGATGTAGATAAAGAATGTGAGCAGTTAAGAAGTGATATTAAGACAGTTAAATCTGAAACTAAGAGAAAAAAATATATTAAGCGTTTAAAAGTTTTAAGTGCTTTTCAAGGTTGTGATAACTTACCTGAATGGATGATCCTTAAGGTTGTGCCTGTAATTCCCCCTGACTTAAGGCCACTTGTGCCACTTGATGGAGGGCGTTTTGCAACTAGTGACTTAAACGATCTTTATAGAAGGGTAATAAATAGAAATAATAGACTTAAGCGTCTTTTAGATCTTCAGGCCCCTGACATTATTATTAGAAATGAAAAAAGAATGCTTCAAGAGTCTGTTGATGCGCTTTTTGAAAACGGAAGAAGAGGAAGAACTATTACTGGTCCTAACAAAAGACCACTTAAATCTTTAAGTGATATGCTTAAAGGTAAAACTGGAAGGTTTAGACAAAACCTTTTAGGGAAACGTGTTGATTACTCTGGTCGTTCTGTAATTGTGGCTGGTCCAAATTTAAGATTGCATCAATGTGGCTTGCCAAAAAGAATGGCACTCGAATTGTTTAAGCCTTTTCTTTATAACAAGCTTGAGGATAGAGGGTATGTTGCTACAATTAAGAGTGCTAAAAAAATGGTTGAACAAGAAATTCCAGTTGTTTGGGATATTCTAGAAGAAGTCATTAAAGAGCATCCTGTGCTTTTAAACCGTGCTCCAACACTTCACAGACTTGGAATTCAAGCATTTGAACCAATCTTGATTGAAGGAAAGGCAATTCAATTGCATCCCTTAGTTTGTACTGCTTTTAACGCAGATTTTGATGGCGATCAGATGGCAGTGCATGTTCCTCTATCGATAGAAGCGCAAGTTGAAGCTCGTGCTTTAATGATGTCTAGTAATAATGTTCTTAGTCCGCAAAATGGAAAGCCGATTATCTATCCAACTCAGGATATTGTTTTAGGTCTTTACTATATGACAAGAGAGCGTCCTTTTGTTGAAGGGACAGGAAGAATCTTTGCTTCTGATGAGGAGGTTTGGATTGCTTGGGAGTCAAGAACTGTAAATATTCAAGCTGGCATAAAATGTAGAATTGAAGGAAAGCTGGTAGAAACAACAGTTGGAAGAGTTTTGCTATGGTATATGCTTCCTAAGATACTTCCTTTTGCTTCTTTAAACAAAATTTTAAAGAGAAAAGATTTAACTAATTTATTAAACGATTGCTATAGAGTTGGTGGAAATAAATCTACAGTGATTTTTGCTGATCGCTTAAAAGACATTGGTTACAAGTTTGCAACTATTGCAGGAATTTCTATTGGAATTTGTGATATGGTAATTCCTGAAAGTAAGCAAAAGATTATTGCTGAAGCGGATGCTAGGGTTGCTGAAATTGATAATCAATATCAAGAAGGTCTTATCACTTCTGGTGAAAGGTATAATAAGGTTATTGATGTTTGGTCTGAAGTTGGAGATACAATTTCAGATGATATGATGGTTGGAATTGCGTCTTCTGAGTTCATTAATCATGATAATGATGAGCGAGTTACAGGTCCATCTTATAATCCAATTTTTGTAATGGCTGATTCTGGAGCAAGGGGTTCTCCACAGCAGATTCGTCAGCTTGCTGGGATGAGGGGGCTAATGGCAAAACCTGATGGTTCTATTATTGAGCAACCTATTAAAGCAAACTTCCGTGAAGGCTTAACAGTGCTTCAGTATTTTGTATCTACTCACGGTGCTAGGAAAGGATTGGCTGATACGGCATTAAAAACTGCAAACTCTGGATATTTAACTAGAAAGTTAGTTGATGTTGCGCAAGATAGTATTATTGTTATTGAAGATTGTGGAACAACAGCATTTCTAGAGCTTGAGTCTTTAATTGAAGGTGGAGAAGAAATTGAAGCTTTAGCAACTAGAATTCTTGGTAGAGTTGCTGCTGAAGATATTTTAGATCCAATTTCTAATGAAGTTTTAATTGAGCGTAATAAGGAAATAGACGAAGAAGGGTGTGAGAGAATAGCAAATTCTGGTCTTGATTCTGTTAGAATTAGATCTGCTCTTAGTTGTGAAGCTCCAAGAGGAGTATGCCAAGCATGTTATGGACGTGATCTTGGTCGTGGGCATATGGTTAACCTTGGTGAGGCTGTAGGTGTTATTGCCGCTCAATCAATTGGTGAGCCAGGAACTCAGCTTACTATGCGTACTTTCCATATTGGTGGTGCAGCGTCTGGTAGAGCCGAGCAAACTTCCCTTGAAATTCGTTATCCTGGTAAAGTTAAATTTGAAAGTGTTGTATGTGCTAATAAGGCAGATGGATCGTCAGTAGTGATGAGTAGAAAAGCTGAGTTAGTTGTCATTGATGCTAAGGACGGACGAGAAAGAGAAAGACATCATTTAGTTTATGGTGCAACTTTAAAAGCTAAAGAAGGAGATCTTGTAGAAACAGGTCAAACTGTAGCTGAATGGGATCCGTTTACAATTCCAGTTCTCAGTGAAGTTGCAGGTCGTGTTGAGTTACTTGATGTAAATGAACAGACAATGGAAGAAAGAACTGATGAGCGAACTGGTTTCTCAGAGCGTGAAATAATTCCTCCTAAAGATAAAACTAGCGATCTAAGACCGCGAGTAGTTGTATATGGAGAAGGTGGAAAAACTAAAGTATACAACCTTCCAATTGGGGTTAGGTTAGTTGTTGAGCATAATTCTGATATTGATGCAGGGGATGTAATTGCCAAGCGTGAAAGAGCTACTACCAAAACTAAGGATATTACTGGTGGACTTCCAAGAGTTGTTGAGCTTTTTGAAGCAAGAAAGCCAAAAGATCCGGCAGTGGTTGCGGAAGTTGATGGTGTAATTAGCTTTGGTGAAGATTCTAGAGGTAAGCGAAGAATGATTCTTACTCCAGAGTTTGGAGAAGCTGTTGAGTACTTGGTTGCAAAAACAAAACACATTGCAGTTCAAGCGGGTGACCATGTAAGAATGGGAGATGCGATGACTGATGGTTCTGAAAATCCACATGACATTTTAAAAGTTCAAGGTGTTACAGCTCTTGCTGAGTATCTATTGAATGAAGTTCAACAGATTTACAGACTTCAAGGTGTTAGAATTGATGATAAGCATATTGAAGTTATTGTAAGACAGATGCTGAAGCGAGTTAAGATTACTGATATGGGAGATACAGAATTTCTTATTGGAGATAATGTAGATAGGCTTGCTTTAATTGAAGCTAATGAGAAAGTTGTTGCAAATGGCGGTCTGCCGGCTAAGTATGAGTATCTCTTAATGGGAATTACTAAAGCATCCCTTTCTTCAGATTCTTTTATCTCAGCTGCTAGTTTCCAAGAAACTACTAAAGTCCTTACTCAAGCTGCTGTGTCTGGTAAAATTGATGGCCTTAAAGGATTAAAAGAAAACGTTATCATGGGACGATTAATTCCTGCCGGTTCAGGTGTTGATCGATACACAGAACGAGAAATTTATGTAGAAGGTCAAGACGATCAGCCTGAGCAAGAAGAGCGTAGGGAGTTTAGAATTAAGCAAAGTTCGGTTGAGAGCTTGGCTGGCTTGTTGTAGGTCATATAGTTCATTTCTACTTTACTGCTGTTAGTTTTGTTTAGTGACGCAGGGGTCTGGAGATGTGGAGTTTCTTGAGTTTTTTACTTTTTAGGTGACTTTCAAGATAAAATAGTTCATAAGAACTGTTGCAATTTTATTATGATTAGATTGCTTACGACAGGTGGAACTTTTGACAAAGTTTATTGCCCAATCAAAAAAAAGATGATTCTAGAGGAGTCAAAGATTCCTGAAATTCTTAAAAATGCTAATTGCAGAAGAATAGTTCGAGTTGAACATATTATAAAAAAGTTTAGTAATTTTTTTGTAGATTCTGATTTTAAGAAAATTATTCGTAAATGTAAAAAGTCAAGAGAGCGTTCTATTGTAATAACTCATGGGACTGAAAAGATGTCAGAAACTGCAAAGCTTTTAGTAAATGCAAAGATTAATAAGACAATAGTGCTCGTTGGTGCTATGATTCCTTATTCGATCCCAGAAAATGATGCTAGCTTTAATTTAGGTTTTGCCATAGGTGTTGTTCAAACTTTACCTGTTGGTGTTTATGTAGCTATGAATGGTAAAATTTTTGATGGTTCAAAAGTAGTCAAAAATAGGGTGCTTGGGAGATTTGAGGCTGTTAAGTAAATACAATATTTTGTAAAGAAAAACTCAAAATTATTCATTTAAGTTGAATAATTTCGCCAAATACTTCATTGTGTATGAAGATTTTTTCAATAATCTCAATAAGCCTAAATTTTAGTCTTTAACTAAAGAATAAAAAGAGAAACATGTATTGCTACAAAGATCTGTTTTCTAAGAGAGTTTTTTGTTGATTTATAAGTTAGTAAGATTATTGTAATACAAGTGGAGAGGGTAAATAAGAGGAGCCATATGAAAACCTTAATTTTTGTAATATACATCTTTGTTAGTACTACGATAGGACATGCTCAAGTAAATCTTGTAAAGAAACTAAATTTAAACAGTTTTGTTGAAGATCTTTGGGGCGACCCAGTAGTAAAAAAGACTGAAATCGATTTTGACTCAGATTCGTTAGATGATATTTTAGTATGTACAACGTGTGGGAATAGTGTATGCAATTGCCATATTTTTCTTCAAACAACTTCAAATAAGTATTTGCATTTAAATGGAATTTTGCCTATAAATTTTTCTGATTCGAGTAGTAATTTTGAGATTTTACGTAAAAACAACAGAGGGATGAACGACTTACTTATATATAATCATCTTGGCTCTGATAATTACAAGCTTATGCGTTATGCATTTGATGGTAGTCAATATAAAGAGATTGCTACAATTAAAGGTGGTTCGGAATTGTCTAAATTTATTCATACTGAATTTAGTGATTGATTTATAGCTAACGATGGGCTCTCTTCTTTTAGCGCAAAGTTGTTAAATTAAGATATCAAATTGAATCTTTAGCTCTTAAAATTAATTTTGCTACTAGATTTTCTCTGTGAAATACTCCCTGTACTCTCCGCCTCTGCGGTTTAAAAAACTCCTATTCCCCAAACTAATACTATGTTTAAATAAAAACCATCGTGAATTCAGAAAAACTAAATAAAATCTCACTTGATACTTTTAACGAGAAACCAAACAAAATAATCAAAGTTTCTGAGCCGCTTCTAGGAGGACAGATTTTTAGACTTGAATTTAACACTTTTAAAATTCACGCCGTGTCAGGCATTTCAAAAAAAGAATTAGACGCACTTGATGTAATGTATAAGCATTTTATTAACTACGATATTCCTTTAGCTAAAGTTCATTACATTAATCCTGATGAAGGAATTATATTTCAAGAATATCTTACAACAATAACGCTTCTGGATGTAGTTCAGAAAACAAGAGGTGTTGAAGTGCAATTTAAAGAAACGGTAGAAATATATAAAAAGCTAATTAAGCATCTTGTAGTAATGCAAATTGATGCAGGTATTCCTCTAATTAAACAAGTAGGACAAGAAGTTATTCATTATAGTGAAGATAAAATATTTTTAGATCTAGTTTATTTTCTTGATTATTATTTGCCTAATTCAAATGTAAAATATGACAGAGAGAAACTAAAAAATGAAGCTCAAACATTTTCTAAATATTTAGCAAGTTTTGGGCAAAATTATTTTTATTATAGAGATTTAATGACTAGAAATATTTTACTTAAAGAATCAAAACCTTATTTTCTAGATTATCAAGGAGGTAGAGCAGGGTTTATAGGTGTGATATCAGCGCCACTTGCGCCATCTATTACTTCTCTTCTAAATCATACAAGAGCTAATTTGCCTAGAAAAATTCGCGAAGAGTTGCTAAGCTTTTATATTTCTGAAGTTAAAAGTCGTGAAAAGTTAGATGAAAAAAAGTTTTACGAATCCTATAAAGCTTATTCAATACTTAAGAATTTACAAAACCTTGGAACTTACGCTTATTATGGATATAGCAAAAACGTTGCTGGCTATGATGGGGGAAAAGCTAAGTTTTTAGATAATATTCCTAATGTTCTAAATGAACTTAAGATAGAAATAGAAAATTATAGTTTTTCTCAAGATTTATCATATTTTTCTAAAATTTGTTTTGAGCTTGTAAGTGTTGATTAGTTTTTTTGATTAGATTAGAGCGATGTGTTAAGATTACGTTTTAGTAAATTTATTGTGTATTTATATGAACTTAAATGAAGAGTCTAAATTATTTCTTTGTGTAGATGCAGGAGGCACTAAAACTAGAGCTTTTGAGTGCTTAGCAACTCAAAGGACGGACGGTGAAGTAGATATTGTAGAGCTTTCAGATAATAGTTTTGGGCCTGGTAATTATTTTACAAATGGTTCTGAAGTGACAAGCAAAAGGGTAGCAGAGATCTCTCAAGGCTTAGTAGGTAAATTTAAGGATGCAGAATCTATAGATAGAAAGAATTATAATGTTTTTGCAGGTTTTGCAGGTGTCAGAGGTCAAGAGCGAAAAAGTGATGTGCAAAATAAGTTTATAGCTGAAGGGTTTAGCGAAGAAAAGATAGTTATAGATAGTGATTCTGATTTAATACTTAGAGCTTTAAACCGAGAAGCAATTTTAGCAATAGCTGGAACTGGTAGTATAGTTGTTGCTAATTTAACTGATAGTGAATCAACTACAAAAAGAGCTGATGGAGCTGGATGGGAAACTGGTCAAGAGTTTAGTGGGCATCGTTTAGGGATAGAAGCTACTGAAATTGCTAGAGATATGAATTTAGGAAATTGCGAAAAAACAGAGCTTTATTCTGTTGTTCAAAATTTTTATAAACAAGAAATTACTAATAAACTTTATATGAGCATGAATGTAAGAGAAAAAGTTTCTTATGTTGCAGAGCTAGCACCAAAAATATTTGAGTTAGCACATGAAGGCGAAGAACACTCGCAAAGAATTATTGCTAAAGCTGTAGAGAATGCAAAAGAACAGATTGTAAGCGTCTATGAAATGTTAGAAGAAAAAATTCCCAAAGTAGCGTTTTGGGGTGGTATGGCAAAAGCAGAATTGCCACAAAAGCTTTTTTTAGACCCTCTTCGCGCTAGTTTAAAAGCTAATTCAATAGATTTGTCAGTAGAAGTTATAACCTTTGACCCTGTGATTGAAGCTATTAAATATGAAGTTAAAAGACGAAGCATAGCCTAAATTTAACGCTAACAAGTAAGCCTCTAGAAACTCCAGATCTCTAAAACTCTGCGTCACTATGAATTAAAGAGTGTTTTACTTAGTGACGCGGGGTTCTAGAGATCTGGAGTTTCTAGAGGGTTTGTTACTTCACAGCTCTTCCAAAGTTTGCTATAAAAACTCTAGTACTCTTATGTCCCAAAAGAACCTAGGTAAACATTTTATACTCTCTCTAAGCTCTTCGTCGCTAAGCAATCAAGATAGAAGTCTTCTTTCTGAAATTAAACCAGCTGGCATATTTCTTGATGGTAGTAATTTTTTACATAAGGAAAAATATGAAGTTTGGCATAAAGCTCTATCTGACTTAATTCATGAAGCTAAAAGTTTGATTGGTAGAAAAAATATTATTATTGCACTTGATCATGAAGGGGGTCGAGTTCATAGAACCCCAGCTCCTATAACGCATTTGCCACCTGCTGAGTTATATAAGAGCTTTGCAGATTTAGCTGGAGAAGTGCATGCTAAAGAGTTAAACTCTTTAGGTGTAAATCTTTTATTCGGCCCTGTTTGTGACATAAATTCAAATTTTGAAAACCCTGTTATTGGTGCACGTTCTTTTGGTAAAACTAGTGAAGAGGTTCTAAAAGCTGCAACTTTATATATCGCTGAACTTAGTAAAAAAGAAATTCTAACATGCCCAAAACACTTTCCTGGTCATGGCGATACTTATGAAGATTCTCATACTGATTTTCCTTGTGTGGAACTTACGAAAAAAGAACTTTTTGAAAGGGAGTTAAAGCCATTTGCTCAGATGGCAAAGGAAAAAGTGCCTGCTATTATGACTTCTCATGTTTTATTTAAAGCCTTGGACGCTAAATATCCAGCAACGCTTTCTAAGACTATTCTTACAGATATCCTAAGAGAAGAGATAGGATATGAAGGTGTAGTCATAAGCGATGATATGGATATGCGTGCAATGTCTGATAATTTTTCAGACACTAAACTTCTTAAGTTAGCTCTTAGCGCAGGTTGCGATATATTTCTTTTTAATCATAATCCTGAGAGAGCTTATAAATTTGTTGAAATTATTGAACAAGGCCTAAATGATGGTACTGTCGAAAAAGAAGTTTTTTCTAAATCTAGTAAAAGAGTTGACGCTTTTTTAGCAAAAGTAAAAGAGTCTAAGCCTCAGCTATTACGGTCTGAGATTTTTGAAAAACATAAAGCTCAAATTGCATTAGCTATGTCTGATGTAGGAAGTGATAGTTTAAATTATTTTACAAAAGAAGGAGTTAAGTTAAAAGATCCTGAGCCAAGTTTAGTTAAACCTCCTAGTAAAGAACCTAAATTAAGAGTTGGTATTGTTATTGAAGAAGATAACAAAAAGGAAATTACCTTTACTTGTCCAAGTGATGCTATTGGAATGTTAGGTGATTCCACTGAAATTCAACTTGAAGCAAATGTGCCTTATCTTGTTAAGGTTTCAAGCAATTTTCTTGCTATTTATGCAAATAATGAAAAGTTAAAAGAAATAAAAGGTTTTTTAAAAGTTAAATTAAAAAATGAAACTGAATTAAAGCCTAACTCAGGAATAAAAGTTGAAAACATAATCGCTGGCAGACACTTTCATTGGAAAAAAGAAGTAGCACAAACTCTTCCTGGTATTTTAGAGTTTATTCCGGATGTTGATAGGATAATTTTAGTTAATACCATTGGCTTTGAATTTTATGTAACTTGTGTTGTTGCCTCAGAAATGGGCAAAAATTGTCCAAAAGAATTTTGTAAAGCTCAAGCTACAGCAGCTCGTTCTTGGGCTAGGGTTTATCTTGGCAATAAATATCCTGGAAAGGCTTACACCTTATGTAACGATGATGTTTCTCAACGCTATCAAGGAAGTAGTTTTTTAAGCCAAGATGTTATAAATTTTGTTAAAGAATGTTACGGAGATTATCTAGTTTCAGAAGATGAAAATGTTGTTCCAGCTTTTTATTCAAAAAGTACCGGAGGACATGGAGAAGATTGTGAGTTAGCTTTTAATTTTAAAGCACCTGGCCTAAAAGCTAAGTTTGATTGTGAGCCAACGTTAGCTCCAAATCTTACTCTCAGCAATGAAAAAGATTTTAAATTTTGGCTTGAGGCTAAAAACGTAAAAGAAAATAAGCTTTTTTGTTCTCCTGAATGCATAACAGAAAAAGATTTGCCAAAGTATTTGGGTGCTGTTGATGAACAAGGAAAGTATTTTCGTTGGGAGCATACTACAAATGCAACTACTATTACTAACAAACTAAAAAATAAGTTTTTAGTAAATGATATATCATATTTAAAAGATATAGTCTTAGGGAAGCGTGGCTTGTCTGGACGAATCTTAAACTTAAAAATTAAATATCTAAATTCAAAAAATCAAGAAAAAGAGATTGAGCTTACAAATGAATATAATATTAGATTATGTTTTCACGATTCTTTTTTGTTTAGTTCTGCCTTTACTTTTAACTTAGAAAAAGACTCTTTTGGTAATATTCTTAAAGTTAAATTTCTTGGAGCAGGTTGGGGGCATGGAATAGGGCTCTGCCAAATTGGGGCTTTAGGAATGGCTTTGGAAGGGAAGAGTTATGAAGATATATTGTCTCATTACTTTCCTGATGCGGAGTTATTTAAAGCATACTAGTCATGTGAGAAAAGTTAAGCTTGTTTATTATGACATATTTCGTGTTGAAGCTTCAGTGAATGGGAAAAGGTTTTCAAGAAAGAATTATTCGTAAATTACTGTTTGGGATAACTATAGTTTTGCTATGTAATATCCCCTAAGGTAGGAGTAGTTTTTGAGTTAAAATTTATTTGCATTAAAAGCTTATTTTAGTTATTTTTTTTTGAGATGAAAAGTAGTTTACAAAAAAAATCTAGGATTTTCCCTGATTTCTCGAATATCATTGCTTCCCTAGACTTAGAAAATCGATTCTCAGTCTCGCAAGGTGTATAAAAATGAGTAATTTTGACCAAAATTCAGGATTTAGTTACGGAGGAGGTGATTTTGATTCTAACAAAGACCTTGTAGTGAGAGAGAATGTTAGAAGAATGCTTGTTAGCTTAGGAGGGGTCTTTCAGACTTTATTGGCTACCTCTCATCGAATACAAAATTGGCCATCTTCGTATTATGAGTCTGAAAATAGGGTTTCAGCTGAATTAGCAAAATATAAAGACGATACGCATAAAATGCTTCGAGAACTACAATGCACAAAATCAGTGCATGAAAACTCCAGTTCTCATGCCATCGAAAAGTTCCCGCAATTAATTAATGCTCACAAACAGCTTGCTTGGGCTAGGAAATTAATTCGTACAATTTTACTTCCTCAGACTGAAAAGTTAGAAGAAGGTCTTAAAATTGAAAATCCTGAAATCTTAGTAAGACGTTTTTTAGTCTCTAGTGAATTTTTTTGGGAAGAATTAAGTGATGATGTTTTCTTGTCACAAGCGACACAAGAGTGTGCTCTTTTTAATGATATCTCAAATAGGCTTCGTCTGTTTAACACAGAACTAGATGAACGCTGCGGTCAGGCAAAAATTGATTGGTTGCAGGAAAGTATAGAAAGGGGGGAGGTCAATGAATATACTTATTTAGAACTTGGAATAGCCTTGGTTGAAGAAGGTAATTTTCTAGATTCTATAGATGCGTTAATCGAAGTAGTCCGACTAAATCCTGAAAATTCTACTGCTGTTCATTTTCTGGCAAAAGCTTATTTTGAATTAGAAAAATTTTCACTAGTTAGACAAATTATTGTTGATGCTTCTGCAATAATTAGAACTCCTTCTACTTATACAATGCTTGGATTAGCTTGTGAAGAACTAGGAAAATATGATGAAGCAAAAGAAGCTTTTTTAGAAGCTATTAAGAGAGATGCCCTCGGCACCGAATTGCATGCGGATAGAGGTTTGAGTCGTATTGTTGCATACGAAGAACTTTTTAATCCTAGTACTGATGATAAGATGAGTTTAGAGCATAAGTATTATCTTGGCTTTGATGAGATAGATAGCATTCCTGAAGGTAGTCAGTTTTTAGTAATATTATACAAAAGAAATGCTGAAATTGTTGTTTTGCTAACTACGGATGAAAGATCGCAGAATCAAAGTATATCAAATGTAGCTTTTGACATTATTAGTGAAGTGATAGAAAGACATGATTTAAGTTCTAAGAACATTTCATATTTTCATAACATGGACAATGTAACTATGCCACTAACATTGCTTCCTTTAGAGAAAATAGTGTTAAAGGAGGGTGAGGTAGATTTTATCGTATTTGATTTTGAAGACTTCTTTAATCTTACTGGGCATCGTTTGAAGTGGCCACGTCAATAAAAATTATGATTAAGCCGCATTTGCTGGCGGTAAAACTAAACTTTCTTCAGACCCATATTGAACTATAATACGTTTTGCTTGGTCTTTTAATTGATCGGAGGCATGGTTGATTTGTAAAACCACTCTAGCCATTTGTTGAATTGCAAGGCGTCCAATTTTAGTTGTTTTTAAGCCATATCCATTATCAGACTGGATTAAAGCATCAAATAAATTAATCTTTCCATAGGAATCAGAAGCCTTAAAGAGGCTTTTTAGAGTTGTTCTAAAAACATGCGGTTTTAAAGTTTTGTTATAAGTGATACCTGCCAGTTCACTTTGTAGTTTAGGTAAATTAGTAATAAGAGGTTGTAGAGTTAATAAAGTATTTATATCTGCGTTCGGCAAAGGCGCTTCAGTACGATTGTTTCTGCTTGCTGAAGAAATATGAAAGGTGCCGATAGTAATCTCCTTAGGTTTATTAAAAATAATTATATAGAAAAATAATTTTGTGTCAAAAATTTAATTTTGGCCTGAATGTTAATGTGGAGAGAGGCCGAGTAGTAAAATATTCTACTCGGCCTCCTGTATTTTTTAATAAATTATTTAAGTATCTCTAAATTCTAGTCCCTTTCAAATATTCTAAAGCAATTGGAAGGTGTTTTTCTAAAGTCTTAGCTCTATCTCTAAAGCTAGGATGAGTACTTAAAAAAGCAGTTCCTGAACCGGATCCTTCACCAAAAATTTCTTCTGCTCTTTCCCATACACTAACTGCAGCTTTTGGGTCGTAACCAGCTTTGGCCATAATCATTAAGCCAATATGATCGGCTTCTCTTTCTAAGTCTCTATCGTAACTTCTAACATATGCTCCGGTTGCTACGACTTCTGTCGTGTCTTCTACAAGGTCACTAAGTGCTGGGTTATATCCCATTCCTGTTGCAATAGATGCAACGTTTGTAGCAATTCCTAAAACAGTACTAAAAATTGAAACGTTATCTTCTCTATCTGAGCTTGTGTCGTCATCACAGTGCTTTCCTAGAATATGACCAATCTCATGAGCTAATACAGTTGCTAATTCATCGTCGCTTTTAGTTTTTCTAATTAATTCTTCATAAACAACAATGCTATTATTGTTAAATGCAAATGCATTTGCTTCATCTCCTGCGTTTACTACGTAAAGTGGGTATTTAACTCCTGCAGCAAGATATAGTTTATTAGCAATTCTATTTGCTTTATTTTTTAGTTTACTATTTTTTGAAAATTTGAAATTGTTACTATTTACATATCCATTTATCATAGAACGAGTTTCTGCATTTCCGGATGTTGTGATTTTTTCAGGGCTTGGGATAGAACCTACTTCAATAGCTTGTCTGCTTGAGCAAGCTGTAAATACTACAACTGATGATATGATTGCTGCTTTTATAAACTTTTTTTTCATGCGCTTTTTCCTCTCTAAAATTACCTTTAAAATTAAAGGTTCCTAGGGACTCTTCTTATTGGGGCTTTTTGCTTCTGAATTGATAAGATAAAAGTTTTAGTATTATTCTTTAAATTTAGGGTTTGATGTTGTTAAGGTGTATGAATTTTCAATTTCTTAGAGCCTATTGAAGAATGTTTATGGTATATGGAGATTGTGGACGTTTACGTGCAAGGTTAGGGCAAAAGACCTTAAGATTTAATAAAATCAGATAGTTAGCATGACTAAAATGTATGCTTCAAACAAAATTCCCCTGACATTTCAACTGTTTGACTTTAATCAAAAAACCATGCTAATTATTGGCACCCTTTGAAATTAGTCAAAAAGCTAGTGTTTTTAACTACTAGTAGACTTTTTGATGAGTAAAAAAGGATGCAATGTTTGTGCGCCTGGCACGACATCATCCTAGGAGTTATTACATTCGTTCGATTGTGAACTTTGTTGCGAAAACTTTTTTGTTTTCTCGAAGTTACTTTCGCCAAACCAGGTAGTTGAAATACAAGTTGCAGAAAAAAAATTATAAAATTTTTCTTGTAAATTTTTTAATGCCTTGTAGTTTATTTTTTTAGAGAGATTTAGTTATGCCAACTATCAACCAGTTGGTTCGGAAAAGAAGAAAGTCGAAAAAAGTTCGGAGTAAGTCTCCTGCGCTTAATGGCTGCCCTCAAAAAAGAGGTGTTTGCATTCGTGTTTATACAACTTCTCCGAAGAAACCAAACTCTGCACTAAGAAAAGTTGCAAGAGTAAGACTTTCAAATGGAATGGAGGTTACGACCTATATTCCTGGGATGGGACATAATCTTCAAGAACACTCAGTTGTTTTAATTAAAGGTGGTAATACAAAAGATTTGCCAGGTGTTCGTTATAAAGTTATTCGTGGTCCTCTTGAAGCGCATGGTGTTGCTGACAGAAGAAAGGGCCGATCTAAATACGGAACTAAAAGACCAAAATAGTTAGGGTTAATTATGACAAGAAAGAAAAGAGATTTTTCAAGACCAACTTTACCGGATCCAAAATATAAGGATTTTGTACTTGCTAAAACAATTAGCATAGTCATGAAGCATGGTAAAAAATCAGTTGCTGAAAAAGCTATATACAAGGCTTTAGATAGAGTTCAAGAAAAAGTTGGGAAAAAAGGACTTGATGCTTTTCACGAGGCTTTAGCAAATATTAAGCCTTATGTTGAAGTAAGAAGTAGAAGAGTTGGTGGAGCTACATATCAAGTTCCAACGGAAGTAAGACCGGCCCGTTCTCAAGCGCTCGCTATTCGTTGGTTAGTAAAGGGCGCAAATTCAAGAAATGAAAGAACTCTTTGGGAAAGAATGGCTGGTGAGATCATGGATGCTTTAGGTAATAGAGGTTCGGCAGTTAAGAAGAGAGAAGATACTCATAAAATGGCAGATGCTAACAAAGCCTTTGCTCATTTTAGGTGGTAGTTTTTTTAAGCTAAAGGAAATATTTAAGTATAATATTAGTTAATTAAAGTGGCAGATTTAAATAAAGTAAGAAATATTGGAATCATGGCTCATATTGATGCCGGTAAGACTACGACTACGGAGCGTATTCTTTATTATACCGGAATCAATTATAAGATAGGTGAAGTCCATGATGGCGCTGCTACAATGGACTACATGGAGCTTGAGCAAGAAAGAGGAATCACAATTACCTCTGCTGCGACAACTTGCGAATGGAGTGGTTCAAAGGGTGATAAGGAAACTCACATGATTAATATCATTGATACTCCTGGTCACGTTGATTTCACAATTGAAGTTGAAAGAAGCTTAAGAGTGCTTGATGGTTCTGTTGCTGTGTTTGATGCGGTTGCTGGAGTTGAGCCGCAATCTGAAACTGTTTGGAGACAAGCAAATAAATTTAATGTTCCTAGAATTTGTTTCATTAACAAGATGGATAGAATTGGCTCAAACTTTAATGCTGCTGTTGAGTCTATACGTGATAGGTTGAAAGGAAATGCGGTTCCGATTCAGTTACCGTTAGGTACGGAAGCGGATCACCTTGGAGTTGTAGATTTAATTACAATGAAAGCCTACTACTTTACTGATGAAAGTAGGGGTGCTGAGTATCATGTTAAAGATATTCCAGCTGAAATGGCTGATGAAGCTGCAGCCGGAAGAGAGTATTTATTAGAAGCTCTATCTGAGACAAGCGAAGTTATTATGGAGAAGTATCTTGGTGCTGGAGAGATTTCTATAGAAGAAATTAAAGCTGCGCTACGTAAGGCAACTCTTAGTTTAGAGATTTTTCCTGTTATGTGTGGCAGCGCATTTAAGAATAAGGGTGTTCCGCCGCTTCTTGATGCTGTTATTGATTATCTTCCTTCTCCATTAGATGTTCCGCCAGTTACTGGTTCTCCAATGAACGCAACTGAAGAACAAGAAGATACTTTGGTTAGAAAAGCTTCTGAAGATGAACCTTTTTCTGCAATTGCATTTAAAATCATTACCGATCCTTATGTTGGAGTTTTAACTTTCTTTAGAGTTTATTCTGGAAAAATTGAACCAGGTGTGACTGTTTTAAATTCCACAAGAAATAAAAAAGAAAGGCTAGGAAGAATTTTAAGAATTCATGCTGATAAACGTGAAGATGTTAAGAGTATTAGTGCTGGTGGAATTGGAGCGGCTGTTGGCTTAAAGGATGTAATTACTGGAGACACGCTTTGCGATCAATCTAAAGTCATAGTTCTTGAAACTATCAATGCTCCTGAGCCTGTAATTAGTATTGCAATTGAGCCAAAAACTAAAGCTGATGAAGAGAAGATGGGACTTGCTCTTATGAAGTTAACAAAAGAGGATCCAAGTCTAAGGCTTACGAGCGATCAAGAATCTGGGCAAACTCTTATTGCTGGGATGGGAGAGCTTCATTTAGAAGTTATCAGAGAAAGATTGTTAAGAGAGTTTAAAGTTGAGACCACAAGTGGTAAGCCTCAAGTTGCTTATAGAGAATCTATTACTAAAGAAGTGGAGCATAATCTTAAGTATGCTAAACAAAGTGGTGGTCGAGGTCAGTATGCGGAAGTTTATTTAAGGCTTTCGCCCTTAGAACGAGGTTCTGGATTTGAGTTTATTGATGAAATCAAAGGTGGTGTAATTCCAAGAGAGTTTATTCAGCCAGTTAAGGTTGGAGTTGAAGAAACGCTCAAGAGTGGTATACTCGCAGGGTTTCCAGTTATTGATGTTAAAGTTGCTCTTTTTGATGGAAGTTTTCACGAAGTTGATTCTAATGAAATGGCATTTAAGATATGTGCATCAATGGCATTTAAAGAAGGTTGCGCTAAAGCTAAAATGCAACTACTTGAGCCTGTAATGTCAGTTGAAGTTGTTTGTCCCGATGAGTTTGTTTCAAATATTGTTGGTGATTTAAATAGAAGAAGGGCAAAAATTTTAGGTATGGACCCCAGAAGTGGGGCTCAAACTGTAAAAGCGGAAGTTCCGCTTGCTGAGATGTTTGGTTACGCGACTGATTTAAGATCTAGTTCGCAAGGTCGAGCAACTTTTACAATGGAGTATAACCACTACGATCCAGTTCCTGCACATATAGCTGAAAGTGTTGCTAAGAGGTAGGATTGGAATATTTGTAGAGGTATGATTTTTAACTTAACGTAGTCATAATTTTTTTTGATTACAATTTTTATTATTTAGGGAGCTAAATATGTCTAAAGGTGAATTTAATAGAACAAAGCCACACGTTAACGTTGGTACAATTGGTCACGTAGATCATGGTAAAACTACTACTACTGCGTGTATACTGAAGGTTCAGTCTGATAAAGGATTAGCTGAAGTAAAAGCTTATTCAGATATTGCTAAGGGTGGAACTGTTCGTGATGCTACAAAAACTGTAACTATTGCTAGTGCTCACGTTGAGTATGAAACAGAAAACAGACATTACGCACACGTTGATTGTCCAGGACACGCCGATTATGTGAAAAACATGATTACTGGTGCTGCACAAATGGATGGAGCAATTCTTGTTGTTAGTGCTGCTGATGGACCTATGCCTCAAACTAGAGAGCATATTCTTCTTGCAAGACAGGTGAACGTTCCTAAGATTGTTGTATTTCTTAATAAAGTAGACACGGTGGACGATCCAGAACTTCTTGACCTTGTTGAAATGGAAGTAATCGATCTTCTTAATGAGTATGATTATCCTGGTGACACTACGCCGATTATTAGAGGTAGTGCACTTAAGGCTCTTAATGGAGAAGATAGTGAAATTGGAACTCAGTCAATTGATAAGCTTATGGCTGCGATTGATGAGTACATACCAGTTCCTGAGCGTGATGTTGATAAGCCTCTTCTTATGCCAGTTGAGGATGTTTTCTCTATTGAAGGTAGAGGAACTGTTGCAACAGGTAGAATCGAAAGAGGTGTTGTTAACGCTGGAGAAGAAATTGAAATCGTTGGTTTAAAAGACACACAAAAAACTGTTTGTACTGGTGTTGAGATGTTTAGAAAAACTCTTACACGTGGAGAAGCGGGAGATAACGTTGGACTTCTATTAAGAGGACTAAAGCGTGAAGATGTAGAGCGAGGGCAGGTTATATCAGCTCCTGGAACTATTAAGCCGCACAAGAAATTTAAAGGAGAAGCTTATATTCTTAAAAAGGAAGAAGGTGGAAGACACAAACCTTTCTTTACTGGATATAGACCTCAGTTTTACTTCAGAACAACTGACGTTACGGGAAGTGTAAAACTTCCGGATGGTGTTGAAATGGCAATGCCTGGAGATAATGTAACTCTTGAAGTTGAACTTCACCAAAATATCGCTATGGAAAAACAGGTACGATTCGCAATTCGTGAAGGTGGTAAGACTGTTGGATCTGGCGTTGTAACAGAGATAGTAGAGTAATTTTATGATAGGTGGGCAAAAAATAAGAGTTAGGTTGCAGGGTTTTGATTATAAGTCATTGACTTCTGCTGTGAACGAAATTGTACAAACAATTAGAAGAACAGGAGGGACTTTGGCTGGTCCAATCCCGCTACCTACTCGAAGAAAAAGATATACTGTTAATCGATCTACTTTTGTAAACAAAAAGTCTAGAGAGCAATTTCAGATTAAAGTTCACAAAAGATTAATATTTATAAAAGAGCCCACTCAACAAACTATTGATGAGTTGAGTAAGTTGGAACTTTCAACGGGGATCGATGTAGCCATTAAAATTATGGCTTAAGAGAGTTTTAGCATAAAGAATATGACTGAGTATAAGGAGCAAAATAGTGGCAACTAAAAGATTGTATCCAGAGGGTTTGCTGGGGACCAAAGAAGGCATGACGCAGGTGTTTACCGAAGATGGTAAATGCATACCTGTGACTGTGATTAAATTGGGACCTTGTACAATTTTGGAAGTTAAAAATCAGAGTACTCATGGGTATGACGCAGTTAAGTTGGGTTTTCAAGCAAAAGAAATTGCTAAAATGAATAAGCCCCAAGCTGGGAATTTTAAAAAATGGGGCAAAGGCGCTTTCCGTCATACGAAAGAGATGAGATGTCATGCTGAAAATCTTGGCTGGACTAGTCCAGGCAAGGAGTTAAGCGTTAGTGATGTGTTCTCAGAAGGCGATAAGGTTGATGTTTCTGGAACTACAATTGGGCGTGGTTTTGCGGGAGTGGTTAAAAAGTTTAGAGTAGCTGGTCAACCTTCTACTCAAGGGACGCATGAAGCTAGAAGAAATATTGGTTCGATTGGTAACTGTGCTGATCCTGGGCGTGTTTTTAAGAATAGAAAGATGCCAGGTCAGTTTGGAAATGTTCGAGTTACAACTCAAAACTTAAAGGTTGTTTCTGTGAATGAAGAACTAAATGTGATTCTTGTAAAAGGAGCAGTTCCTGGAGCTAAGGGGTGTTTGGTTGAGGTAAGAAAATCTGTGAAGGGCTATGTTCTTCCTAAAAAGATAGATAAGCCGGTTGATCAAGGAAGTAATGAGCCAGTTAATGAGGAGAGGCAGGAACAAGCTGCTTAGGTAAACTATGGAAAAGATAACTGTAGATGTTTTTAGTGTTGCTGGGAAAAAGGTTGGATCGCTTGATCTCAATCCTGATATTTTTTCAGTAGAAGTTAAGCCACACCTTGTTAAAGAAGTTGTTCGTTGGCAAAGGGCAAAGAGAAGATCTGGTACCCATCAGGTTCTTAATAGAGCTCGAATTGGCGGAAGTGGTAAAAAGCCATTTGCGCAAAAAGGAACTGGAAATGCAAGGGCAGGTTCTAGGAGATCTCCCTTATGGCGTGGAGGTGCTGTAATTCATGGTCCTCAAAATAGAAGCTATGATTTTAAGCTGACTAAAAAACATAAGATAGGAGCTTTAACTTCTGTGCTTTCTGATAAGTTAAAAAATAAATGCTTAATTGTTGTTGATAAGCTTGAATTAAAAGAAGGTAAAACAAAAGAGTTTAACAAAACTTTAGATGCATTGAAATTGAATTCAAAATCTGGAGTTTCTATCGTGCCAAGCGAAGCAAATGAAATGTTACAAAGAGCGATCGGAAATTTGAAAAAAGTAGATACTTATCAAGTTGCAGGCGTTAATGTGTACGATTTATTAAACAGAAAATTTATTGTTATAGAGCAGGGCGCAATTCAAGCTTTAGAAGCAAGGATTTTAAATCAGAGTAATAACTAAGGTATTAAGATGGCTAAGAAGAAAGAAAAAGATTTTCCAAGACCAAGTAAACTAGATTACAGAACTATCATTTGTCCTGTACATACTGAAAAAGCAGCGAGCTCTGGAAATGTTGTTTTTAAAGTAGATAAGAAAGCTTCCAAGCCAAGAATTAAGAGTGCTATAGAGAGCATTTTTAAGGTTGAAGTGGATAAGGTTAGAACATGTAATTATGTTGGTAAAGTAAAGAGAGTAAATAGAGCAATTGGAAAAACTGCTGGCTATAAAAAAGCATACGTTAATTTAAAGCCAGGATACAGAATTGAAGTTGTGGAGGGATTATAAGATGCCGATTAGAAAGTTAAAGCCTACTACGCCAGCAAGACGTTATTTTTCAGTTTCTGATTTTTCAGAAATTACAAAAACTAAACCTGTTAAATCTTTGATTGCAAAAAAATCAAGAACTGGTGGACGTAATAATACTGGAAGAATGACAAACATTAATAAGGGTGGTGGTCATAAGCAGCGTTATAGAATAATTGATTTTAAGAGAAATAAGATTGATATTCCTGGGAAAATTGCAACTATTGAGTATGATCCAAATCGTACTGCAAGAATTGCTCTTGTGCATTATGCAGATGGGGAAAAGAGATATATTATTGCACCTCTTGGTTTGAGAGTTGGTGCTCAAATTTTATCAAGTCCAAGCGCTGAAATTAAGCCTGGTAATTGTCTTCCATTAAAGAATATTCCAGACGGATCGGCGATACATAATATCGAATTGAAACTTGGTAAAGGTGGACAGTTAGTAAGATCTGCTGGAACAAGTGCCCAGCTTGCAGGTAAAGAAGGTAAATACGCTTTAGTAAAAATGCCTTCTGGAGAAATGAGAAAGATATTGTCTGAGTGTTATGCAACTATCGGTAATGTTGGAAATTCTGATCATCAAAACTTAAGCATAGGAAAGGCTGGAAGGAGTAGATGGTTAGGTAAGCGTCCTCATACTAGAGGTGTTGCTAAGAATCCGGTTGATCATCCAATGGGTGGTGGTGAAGGTAAGTCTGCTGGTGGTAGACATCCGTGTTCACCAAACGGATTGCCGGCTAAAGGTCTTAAGACTAGAAAAAACAAACGTACTGATAAATTTATTGTTAGAAGTAGGTCTGCTAAAAAGAAAAGATAATTTAAAGGGAAAGAGTTAATATGCCACGTTCACTAAAAAAAGGTCCATTTGTTGATAAGAGTTTAATGAAATGGGTTAAAAGAGTTCTAGAAGGAAAGCATAAAGGTGCTATTAAAACTTGGTCAAGAAGATCAACAATCACACCTGATATGATTGGACTTCAGTTTGCAGTTCATAATGGAAAAAAGTTTAATATGGTTATGGTAAGTGACAATATGGTTGGTCATAAGTTAGGTGAGTTTTCGCCAACTAGAACTTATTATGGGCATGGTCGAGGTAAAAAATAGGATTCTAAATGAAAAAAGTTAATGATGAAATTGTATCTTCAGCTACCTTAGGTAAGGCTAGAATAACGCCACAAAAGGTTCGTCTTGTTTTGGATATGGTTAGAGGAAAGCAAGTTGATATGGCTCTTCAGGTGTTGAGAAATTCACCGAAGAAAGCTGCCAGAATGGTTGAAAAACTTCTTCGTTCTGCTATTGCAAATGCAGAAGAGCAAGCGCAAGTTGACTTAGATAATCTTTGGGTTTCTGAGGCTTGGGCTAATATGGCTAAGGCTAGTAGAGTTATGCTATATAGAGCTCGAGGAAAGGCAGATATTCTTAGAAAAAGAAATTCTTGTATAACAATTAAATTAGGGGAGCGAGCTTAAGATATGGGTCAAAAAGTACATCCGTTTGGATTTAGAGTCGGAATAATTGAGTATTGGCGTTCGCGTTGGTTTTCACTTAAAGATGCTGCAAAGTATATTGGTGAAGATCTTGAGATTAGAAGGTACGTTAAGAGTAAGTTAAATAATGCTGCAATATCTAAAATAGAGATAGAGCGTGCAGCAGCAAGAGTTAAGATTAATATACATTCTGCTAAGCCTGGATTGGTTATTGGTAAGAAGGGAAAAGATATCGAAGAGCTTAGAACTAAGCTTAAGAGTTTGGTGAAAAGAGAGGTTGCTCTTAATATTATCGAGACTCGTAAAGCGGATATGGATGCTCAGCTAGTTGCTGAAAATGTGGCATTCGCTCTTGAAAGAAGAATTAACTATAGACGTGCTGCAAAAGATGCAGTTTCTAAGGCAATGAGAATTGGAGCTCAGGGAGTTAAGGTTCGTGTGGCTGGAAGATTAAACGGTGCAGATATTGCAAGAGCTGAGCAGTATAAAGATGGTCGTATTCCACTTCATACAATAAGAGCGGAAGTAGACTATGGTGAGGCTAGAGCAAAAACTACATATGGAATTATTGGAATTAAAGCATGGGTATTTAAAGGGGAGAAATTCTCTGAAGGTGATGATATTCCAGTTGAGGCTATTAAACTTTAAAGGATAAAAAATGGATTCGCCAAGAAAGCCGAAATATAGAAAGCAGCAAAAGAAAGTTAGACATCTCAAAGGAGTTGAGAATCGTGGGAATAAACTTGATTTTGGTGATATTGGATTAATGGCTATAGAAGGCGCTTGGATTACAAGTCGCCAACTTGAAGCTGGACGTGTTGCTTACACTAGGGCAACTAAAAGGGCGGGTAAGTATTGGACAAGGGTTTTTCCACAAAAACCACTTACTAAAAAACCTGCTGAAACTAGAATGGGTAAAGGTAAGGGGCCTACTGATAGTTGGGTTGCGGAAGTGAGAGCTGGAAGAATTATTTATGAAATAACAGGCGTTCCTTTAGACCAAGCTAGAAGAGGTTTAGAGTTGGCTGCCAGTAAAATGCCAGTAAAATGTAAGATTATTACAAGAAGTGACTATCTTCTTGCGAGTTAATAGGTGAAATTATGAAAAATAGTGATTTTTTAGCAGAATTAAGAGGTTTAACATTGGAAAATCTTATTGAGAAAATTAGCTCTTTAAGGGAAGAAATGTTAAAATTGCGCTTCCGTGCAGCAACGCAACCTTTGGATGTGCCAAGTGAGTTGAAGCGAGTAAGAAGGGAAATTGCACGGGCTGAAACTGTTATGAATGAAAAGGTTGCAGCAAAAGCTTAAGTTTAGAACGGAAAAGATATGGAAGAAGCAAATAAAAAAATGAGAGCTAAGCCAAAAGAGCAAATTGGTAAGGTTGTAAGTACAAAGATGGACAAAACAGTTGTTGTGCAGAGTAGTAGAAAAATCAAACATAAGATTTATGGTAAGTATGTTTCTAAGACTAGTAAGTTTTATGCGCATGATGAAAAAAATGTTTGTAAGGAAGGGGATGTTGTTAGAATTTTAGAAACTAGACCCCTTAGTAAAAATAAAAGATGGAGAGTGGGAGAAGTAATTTCTTCTTCTGAGTTATAGGAAATTTAAGATGATACACCCGGGAAGTTTTTTAGATGTTGCTGATAATTCTGGAGCTAGACGTGTTCGTTGCGTAAAGGTGCTTGGTGGTTCTAAGCGTCGATATGCAGGAGTTGGAGACATTATTGTTTGTGCTGTTCAAGACGCAGTTCCAAATTCAAAAGTTCCTAAGGGAACTGTTGTAAAGTGTGTGATTGTTAGAACTGCAAAAGAGATTAGAAGAGAAGATGGTTCTTATATAAAGTTTGATACTAATAGTGTTGTTTTGCTTGATAATAATAAAGAGCCTAAAGGTACTAGAATTTTTGGTCCTGTAGCAAGAGAGCTTAGAGCAAATAGGTTTATGAAGATAGTTTCATTGGCACCAGAGGTATTGTAAGGAAGGAGTTAAAAATATCATGACATCAAAGAGAAAAGATAGGGCTAAAAAGTTTAAGGAAGTAAGAAAACTTGGTACTTTAATGCAGAAAACGGCACTAAAGACAGGCGATACCGTAATGATTATAGCAGGTGGGAATAAGCTTAAAAGAGAAAATAAAGGAAAGGTTGGTAAGATTAAAGCTTTTGCTGGCAAGAAAAAAGATAGAGCTATTATAGAAGGCTTGAATTATCATTCAAAACACAGAAAGCAGTTATCAACTGATAAGCCAGCTGGGAAAATACCAGTTGAGGGATCGATACATATTTCAAATTTAATGTTGTATGTTGATAAGATTAAAAAACCAGTGAGGGTTAAGTTTAAATTTTTAGATGATGGCAAAAAGGTTCGAGGATATTTAGATCCTGAATCTAAAAGCTTTGTACAGGTTTAGTTATGGAAAGTAATACGTTAGGAACAGAAAAAAACAGAGTGTATACGAAGTATCTTAATGAGACTCATAAGTCTTTGATGGAGCGTTTTGCATATAAAAACGTTATGCAGGTTCCTAAACTTCAAAAGATAGTTCTTAATTCAGGAGTTGGTGAGGCAATACAGAATTCTAAAGCAATTGATGATGTTGTTTATACAATGACACAGATCTCTGGACAAAAGCCTAAGGTTACTAAGGCGAAGAAATCAATAGCAGCATTTAAGCTCAGAGAGGGAATGCCAATTGGATGTATGGTTACTCTTAGAAATCATCGTATGTACGAATTTCTGGATAGATTAATTTCAGTTGCTCTTCCTAGGGTTGCTGATTTTAGAGGGCTTCCTGATAAAAAAGGTTTTGATGGTCGTGGCAATTATACGTTTGGAATAAAGGAATCAATTGTTTTTCCAGAAGTTAATTTGGATAAGCTGCAAAGAATAAGAGGGTTGGACGTTACTTTTGTGACTTCTGCAATTACAAATGATGAAGGAAAAGCTTTGCTTGCTGGTTTAGGCTTGCCTTTTAGAAAAAAACAGGAAAATTAATAATGGCTAAAAAGTGTTTAGAAGAAAAGTGTAAGAAAAAACAAAAGTTTAAAGTACGAGAGTATACGCGATGCCAATGTTGTGGAAGAGCTAGATCTGTTTATAAAGAGTTTATGATTTGTAGAATATGCTTTAGGTCTATGGCTCATAGAGGCTTAATTCCTGGAGTAACAAAGGCTAGTTGGTAAAAGAAAGGTAGATATTATGCATACAGATGGAATAGCAGATTTATTAACAAGAATTCGAAATGGGCAAATTGCAAAACACCCTAGTGCGAGAGTTCTTAAATCTAAAAGCAATGAAAGATTTCTTAAAGTACTCCAATCAGAAGGGTTTATTGGAGCAGTTGAGGAAGTTGATTCTAAAAAGAATCCTAACTTTAAGGAGTTTAAGGTTGGGCTTAAGTATTTTTCAAATGGCGCTCCAGTAATTAATACTTTAAAAAAAATCAGTACTCCGGGAAGAAAAGTTTACGTTGGAGTTTCTGATTTAAACCCAGTTCATAATAATTTAGGAATATCTTTGGTTTCTACATCAAAAGGCATTATGTCTGATAGAGAAGCTAGGAAAGCAAATATTGGAGGAGAGCTTTTGGCTCTTATAAGTTAATGAGTAGAGTAGGTAAAGTACCAGTAGAAATCCCATCAGGTGTGACAGTCAATGTAGCTGATGGAACAGTTTCTGTTCAAGGTCCTAAGGGGTCTTTAAATTACACATGGGCAATGGGAGTTGATGTTAAGGTAAGCGAGAATCAAGTTGTCGTAGAAAAAATATCTGACTTGCCTCAAGCACGTGCTAACTACGGAACAACTCGGGCAATCATTGCAAATATGGTTAAAGGTGTAACTGATGGTTGGACTAAAGCTCTTGAGATGAATGGAGTAGGTTTTGGTGCGCAAGTTAATGGAAACACTTTAGTTTTATCAACCGATTTTTCTCACAAAACTGAACTAGAAATACCAGCTGGTATTACATGCAAAGCCCAAAAAACTAATATTAATATTGAAGGTTGTGATAAAGAAGTTGTTGGTGGGTTTGCTTCAAAAATAATTGGAACATGGCCAACTGAGCCTTACCTTGGTAAAGGGATTAAGGAAGCAGGGGCTTATGTTAGAAGAAAAGCTGGTAAGACAGGTAAATAACAAAAGGTATTAATTATGAGTGTTAAGAGAGTACGTAGAACTGCAATACAAAGAAAAAAATTAAGACTTAGAAAGAAGTTAATAGGGACTGATGTAAGGCCTAGAGTCAGCATTCATAGATCCTCTATTCATACTTCAGCTCAAGCTATTACTGACAGCAAAGCGGCTACGATTGCTCAGTGCTCAACAAGAGACAAAGATGTTAAGTCTGAAATTGCTTCAGTTAGTAAAGATGGAATACACAGTACAACAACAAGCACTAAGGGAGTACTTGCTGCAAAAGCTGTTGGAATTAAATTGGCTGTTAAACTAAAAGAAAAAGGCGTTGAAACAGTGATTTTTGATAGAAACGGTTTGAGATATCATGGCAGAGTTAAGGCTGTTGCGGATGGTTTGAGAGAAGGTGGAATAAATTTATAGTTTTAGGAATTTTTAATAATGACAACACTAAAAGACAAAATGCATAAGTTGATAGTCCCTGCTAAAGATTGCGGAGAGTTGACTGAAAAAACAATTTTTATTGGAAGAAATGCTAAGGTAGTAAAGGGTGGTAGAAGATTTGGTTTTCGTGCAATTGTGATAGTTGGTGACGGTATGGGCCATGTTGGATATGGTTCTGGGAAAGCTTCAGAAGTTCCTGATGCAATTAGAAAAGCATCTGAGGCTGCAAAGAAAGCAATTATAAAAGTGCCGATGAGAGGATCGACAATTCCTCATGATTTTGTATCTATATTTGGGCCAACGACGATTGTCTTAAAGCCTGCAAAGCCAGGTG
This sequence comes from uncultured bacterium, assembly GCA_937976335.1. Lineage (GTDB taxonomy): Bacteria > Bdellovibrionota_C > UBA2361 > UBA2361 > CALJRW01 > CALJRW01. The sequence goes on from CALJRW010000055.1 coordinate 45,734, forward strand.
CTGGAGTAGTTGCAGGGTCTGTAGTTAGAGCAGTTTGTGAGATTGCTGGAATTGAAGATATTTCAACAAAATGTATAGGTTCTAATAATGCTAATAATATTCTTCGTTCATTGTTTAATGGGATTCTTTCTTTAAAGGATCCGGAGGAAATAAGTGGCATGAGAGGGATGAGTATTGAGCAAATGGAGTATGCTCCATACTAATTTGAGGTTTGAATAGAGAATTTAAGTAGAGAAAAAAGTTATGTCAGTAGAAGCAAGTGAGATTATTGGAAAAAAAGTTTTAGTAACCCAAACTAGAAGTCTTAGTGGTAGGAATAAGAGAGTTCGCGCAACTATGAGTTCCCTTGGGCTTGGTAAAATTAGTAGTAAAAAAGAACACGTTTTAACTGAATCTACACATGGCATGCTTGTAAAAGTAAGACATTTAGTGAAGGTTGAAGCTCTATAAAAAAACACTGTAAATTTGGTATCTAATTATGACTGAAGAAAATAAAAATACAACTGCAGAATCAAGTTTGGAATTGTTTAATCTTGGTTTATGTAAAGGGGAAAGAAAGACTGCAAAACGCAGAGGGCGTGGAAATGCCTCTGGTAGTGGTAAGACTGCTGGACGAGGCCACAAAGGTTTGCTTGCAAGGTCTGGTGGTAAAGTTAGAGCTGGATTTGAAGGTGGGCAAATGCCTCTTTATAGAAGAATTCCAAAAGTTGGTTTTAGATCTAGAAAAAAACGTTTAGGGATTAATCAATTTGCAATTGTTAATCTTGGACAGTTAGAGAAGTTTGAAGATGGTGCTACTGTTGATGTAGAATCTTTAGCAAAAATTGGAATCAAAACAGGTGCTCGACAAAGAGCTGGTATAAAAGTTTTAGGTTTTGGATCGCTAACTAAAAAATTAACTGTAAAAGTAAATTCCATTAGTGCATCAGCTCAGAATAAAATAGAAGCTGCTGGTGGAACAGTTGAAATAGTTTAAAAAAAATAAGGTAAATACATTATGGTTGCAGGACTTGGGAACGTAGGAAAAATACCTGATCTTAGAAAAAGAATTCTTTATACTCTTGGAATGTTAGCCGTTTATAGATTCGGTGTATTTGTTTCAACTCCTGGAGTAAATGTTGAAGCTTTAAGAAGGATGTTTGATACGTCTTCTGGAACAATATTTGGAATGGTAAATATGTTCTCTGGTGGTTCTTTAGAAAATTTTTCTATCTTCACTCTAGGGATTATGCCTTACATCACAGTCTCTATTATTGTACAATTTTTAACACCTGCTATTCCTGCACTTGAAGCATTAAAAAAAGAAGGTGCTTCTGGTCAAAGAATTCTCACTCGTTATACAAGGCAGGCAACAATTGTTTTAGCTCTTTTTCAAAGCTTCTTTATTGCACGTGGTTTAGAATTAAGTCCTGGGCTTGTTATTGAACCGGGGTGGATATTTAGAATTTCTACAATGATAACTCTTACTGCGGGGACTGCTTTTATTATGTGGTTGTCTGAGCAAATTACTGAGCGAGGAATTGGTAATGGAATGAGTATAATTATTTTTGCTGGAATTATAGCGAGAATGCCTCAAGTTTTAGTTCAAACTTTAGCCTTATCTAGAACTGGAGAACTTCCACCAATGTCAATTCTTTTATTAATTGCTTTTGTATTGATTACTATAGCAGTTATTGTTTTTGTTGAGAGATCTCATAGAAAGGTGCCTGTTCAGTATCCAAAACGCGGGAAAATGGAGATGGCTCCTCAACAATATATGCCATTGAAAGTTAACATGTCAGGGGTCTTGCCTCCAATTTTTGCTTACGCAATTATATTTTTACCAGCAACTATAGCAAGCTTTTATCCTTCTGAAGTTTTACAAGATATGATGGCTTACATGGCTCCAGGTAATCCTGTTTATTATTTAGTTTTGATTGGTTTAATTTTTGCATGCGCTTATTATTGTACAGCTGTAGTTTACAATCCTGTTGAAGTGGCTGATAATTTAAAAAAAGGAGGGGCTTTTATCCCAACTGTTAGACCAGGAACTGAAACTGCAGATTATCTTTATCAAGTTACAAACCGATTGACTTTTTGGGGTGCTATTTATATTGCACTAGTTTGTGTCATACCAGAGTTTGTATATTTTAAAATGGGAGTTCAGTCTTTTGCGTATGTTTTTGGTGGTACTGCTATTTTAATTGCTGTAGGTGTTACTTTAGATACAGCTTCGCAAATTGAATCGCATGTTGTTGCAAGTAATTATGAATCTTTTATGTCTAAAACTTCTAATACGAAAGGAAGAGGTGGAACTATGAGTCAAATTAGAAGTAGAACTCTTAAACGTTAATTTCAATGTCTTCTGATATCAAACATAGAATTATTTTTCTCGGGCCTCCTGGTTCTGGAAAAGGAACTCAAGCTGACTTATTGTCAAAATATTTTTCAATACCTCACATTTCAACAGGTGCAATTTTTAGAGAAACTTTAGAAAATGACAAAGAATTGGGACCTAAAATTAAAGATATCTTGGCAGCTGGGAATTTAGTATCTGATGAAATGACAGTTAATATAGTTGAAAAAAGATTGCAATCGGATGATTGTAAGAATGGATTTATTCTTGATGGTTTTCCAAGAAATATAGATCAAGCTAATTCTTTAGCAAGTATTTTAGAAAAAATGTCATTGCCATTATCTTATTGTATTTCACTTCAAGTTCCTGAAGAGGTTTTAATTGAAAGAATTCTAGGAAGAGCAAGTGAAGGGGCAGGCAGATCTGATGATGATGAAGAAATTGTAAAACACAGATTGCAGGTGTATAAGAATCAGACTGAGCCATTATGTAAATTTTATAATGATTTAGGTAACTTAGTCGAAATAAATGGTTTGGGAGAGGTTTTAGAAGTAAATAAAAAGATTTTAGAGAAAATACAGCCCTAAGTCTTGAGATTTACACAGGAAAAAGATAGTATTCCGTACTGCTTTTTGCTGTTTGCAATTAGTGGAGAAGGTTATTTTTAGATAACTTTTTTGTAAACTGCTAATTTGTCTAATATATTTGGGGTAAATAAATTAGAAGTTGTTGAGTTTTTAAATTTTTAAAAAAGAATAAAATGAAAGTTAGAGCATCAGTAAAACTAATTTGTAAAAATTGTAGAAGAATAAAACGTAAAGGTGTAGTCAGAATAATCTGCAGCGAGCCTAAACATAAACAAAGACAAGGTTAAAAAACAGGGATAAAAATTATGGCACGTATCGGTGGAGTTGATATACCAAAAAACAAAAGAATTTTAGTTGCCCTTACTTACATTTATGGAATAGGGATAAACAGTTCGAGAGTTATACTTACAAAAGCAGGAGTAGATCCAACTACTAGAACAGAAGTATTAACTGCAGATCAAATTGCAAAAATCAGAAATATCTTAGAGAACGAAGAAACTATTGAAGGTGATTTAAGAAGAGCTGTGCAGATGTCAATCAAAAGACATATGGATCTTGGGACATATAGAGGTTTAAGACATAGAAAAAAGCTTCCATGTCGTGGTCAAAGAACAAAGACTAATGCTAGAACTAGAAGAGGTAAACGTGGCCAACCAGTTGCTGGTAAAAAAGCGCCAGGTAAGAAATAAGTAAAGTAAAAAATAGTAAATATTAAAGTATTAAAAGGAAAAGACGGTGGCTGAAGGAAAAACAAAAGCAACAAAAAAGAAAAAGGTTAAGAAGAACATACCTAATGGTATAGTTCATATTCAAGCAACTTTTAATAATACAGTTGTTACCATAAGCGATGTTTCGGGAAATGTTGTTTCTTGGTCAAGTGCTGGAGCTAAAGGTTTTAAGGGGTCAAGAAAGTCAACTCCTTTTGCTGCTCAAGTGGCTGGAGAAGATGCTGCAAAAAAAGCTAGAGATGCAGGAATGAAAAATGTAACTGTTAGAGTTAAAGGTCCTGGTTCTGGAAGAGAGTCGGCATTGCGTGCGATCGCTCAAGCTGGTTTGAATATTACATTAATAACAGACATTACTCCTGTACCTCATAATGGTTGCAGGCCAAGAAAAAGCAGAAGAGTTTAGTTTTTAATTTAGGAGAGAAATGAAGAAAGTCACTTTAAAAGATTTGATCAAGCCAAAAAGAATTGAAGTCGAGGATCAAACCCCTGACAGTCGTTATGGTAAGTTTGTAGTTGAGCCTCTTGAAAGAGGTTACGGTCTTACGATTGGTAATGCTTTAAGAAGAGTTCTTCTTTCTTCTTTGCAAGGTGCAGCAATTACGAGCGTTAAGATTGAAGGAGTTTTTCATGAGTTTTCTACTGTTCCAGGTGTGAAAGAAGATGTATCTGAAATTATACTAAATTTAAAAGAAGTTATTCCTTCTTTAGAAGAGAGACAAGAAGTCCATTTAAGACTTGAAGGAAATGGCCCAGGAGTTGTTACTGCTGCGGCTTTAAAGGGTGATGCAAGTATTCAAATTATAAATCCAGAGCAGCATATTGCAACGCTTTCAGAAGGTGCAACACTTTCGATGGAAGTAACAGTTAAGACTGGGCGTGGGTATGTTATTGCTGGAAAGAATAAGGTTGAAGGTGCTCCTGAAGGAACAATTTATATCGATTCAATTTTTTCTCCAATTAGAAAAGTTAATCATGTTGTTACGAATGCTCGTGTTGGTCAAAGTACTGATTATGATAAGCTAACTATGGAGATTTGGACTGATGGAACAATTAATCCGAGGTCTGCAATTGCCCAAGCATCTCATATTTTAGCAGATCAGTTCTCTTTATTTATGGGAGAAGGGCTTATTTTTGAAGAAACTGAGCCTGTTATCGATGAGCCTGAAGATAAGATTGATGAAAACTTATTTATTAAGCTTGAAGAGATTGAGTTGAGTGTTAGAAGTGCTAACTGTTTAGAGAATGCTGATATCAAGTATGTTGGCGAGTTAGTTCTAAAAACTGAAGCTGATATGCTTAGAACTAAAAATTTTGGTCGTAAGTCTTTAACTGAAATTAAGGAAATACTTACTAAGATGAATTTAAGGCTAGGAATGAAAATTGATGGTTATCCTGGAAGGGAAGAACTAGATAGAATGAGTGAAAAAAGAGCTACAAGCTCAATGGTTGCTTAATTTAAGAATAAACAGGAAATATGAGACACGCAAAAGCACATAGAAAATTTAGTAGAACACCAGCGCATAGAAAAGCTATGTTTAGAAATATGGTTACTGAACTCTTTCGTCGTGAAAAAATTGAAACAACCGTTCATAAAGCTAAGGATCTTCGTTCTGTTGCTGAAAGGTTAATTACAACTGGAAAAGTTGATAATGTTCATCGGAGAAGAAAGGCTTATGGTTTTATTCAAGATAAGACAATAGTCCATAAGCTTTTTGCTGAAATTGGACCAAGATTTAAAGAAAGACCAGGTGGTTATACTCGTATTACTAGAACTAGAACTAGGGTAGGAGATGCTGCCGAAATGGCTGTTATACAATTTGTTGACGAGGCTTTTAAGGCTGGGAAGAGTAAGAAGAAGGTTAAGAAAAAGAGTGCTACTAAGAGTGCCGCTGCGAAAACAAAAGTTAAAGCTAAGGAAGCAAGTGAAGTAGTAGAAGTAAAGGAAGAAAAAGTAGCTTCTGAAAAAACTGAAGAAGCTAAGTCCTAGTAAGTTATTTATATATAGTCACCGATTTTGAGTTTTTCCTAAAAACTTAAAAATTTTTGGTGATGAGTGAGACTTTGGCTTTAGCCAAATCGAACCAATATAAACGCATATACTAAAACACAAAGCTTAGGCAAAGACGTTTAGTCTTTGACAAAAAGTGGAAAAAGCAAATGACGACGGGTATATTATAATGCTTAAGTATGGTTAGTTGTATGACTGAAGCAATACTCTATAAATCATTTTCAAAAAATCCAGAGGCTGGAAACCCTGCAGCTGTAATAGATAATAGTCAAAACATATTGAATAATTCTCAGATGCAAGCAATTGCTAGTGAGATTAATTTACCTGCGACTGCTTTTTTTAGTGAAGGAGAAGATAGTGATTGTTCAGTGAAATTTTTTTCTCCAACTGCTGAATCAAAAATCTGTACACATGCACTTTTAGCAACTGCTTGTTTTCTGAGGACGAGAGCGGAGGAAAATTTTGAAGAACTTTCTTTTACTGCTAAAGAAGATCGCTATGTAACTACCAAAAATTCTGAAGGTATGGTTTTTATTGATTTACCTAAGCCATGGATAGAGAAAAGAGAAAGTGTTGATAGAGAATCTCTAGCTCAAGCTTTAAAAGTTCCTTTGGATTTTTTTCAAACTAAGCCTATTTTAGTTGCATCAACAGGGAAGAATAAGTTGATAGTTCCAATTAAGAGCTTAGAGTCTCTTCTATTAATAGATCCTGATTTTAGAGAGCTTAAAAAAGTCTGTGAAAGTGTTAGTGCTGAAGGAGTTTTTCTATATGCTTCTGAAACTATAGCTAGTGAAGCCGATTTTCATGCCCGCCACTTTAATCCTCTTACTATGGATAGAGAAGATCCAATTTGTGGAGTTGCTTCAGGGGCTCTTGGTCATTATTTAAAACATTTGGGGTATTGGAAAAAGAATGAGTATATCATCGAACAGGGGCATTCAACTAATTCGCCAGGTAAAGTTTATTTAGAACTTGGGGATATAATTCGAATTGGTGGTAATGTTGTTCAATATGCTAAGAAAGCTATAGAATATTAATCTTTCTACTAAATGGCTTGTCGAAAATTGACTGAAGTCACTAGAGTGACAATCAATGTCAATAAGTTATAAACCTGAATTCGGGATAAGAAAGCTACTGCAAAAGTTAATCTACTGAAATCTTTGAAAGAAAAAACAAACCAGAGCAAAGCTCTGGTAAAAATTTGATTTAGACGTGCTTTAGCACGCCTGCAATCTAATTTTTATTTTTTCGTTCAAATATTTCAGCATCTTAACTTTTTCGTAACGCTTTTTATCCCGAATTCAGGTTATAAGCAAATCGTATGTATTATCAAATAGTTAGTTACATGAATGGTATTTGTGTTGCCTGATTTCCAAGTACTATTGACTCAGCCAGTAAAAACTAATTCACTAAGAGTCTAAACCTAAATTGGAGGCTTTTAATGCTAAGAATACTTTTAATTTTTGTGCTCATCTTTTCTTTACTTACTTCTTCTGTCAGCGCTCAAGAAGTAAGTGAATCTCCAAAAACGAAATTGCTAGTAACGGCTCCTGAGCAAAGAGTGGCCATACCCGAGAGTTTTTCCACTTATTCAACTCCTGCATCGAGCTTAAATTACGAACCTTTGGTAGATCTTCAAGTAAGAAATATTGCCGAAGCTCAAGGGGATGTTACGATACGAGGGGGTATTTTTGAAAATAGTGGATTTATGGTAGGTGCATCTAACTTATTTGATCCGCAAACCGGTCATTACTTTGCAGAGATTCCTATTCCTCAAAGCATGCTTACTTTACCAAGCGTTTTAACGGGGTCAGAAAATGCTATTTTTGGATTTAATTCAACTGTTGGAACAGTGAGCTATGGCTGGAAGCCAATAGAAGAAGGTGGTGAATTAACAGCTGCATTTGGTAATCATAACTTAAACTTTCAAAGTGTAAAATTAGCTGAAGTCTATAATTTTGATGAAGAGGGTAGAAATATTGGAATGGAGGTTGACTACTCTCGCGCTGAGTCAGATGGAACTATATCAGGTGGAGATTATGATTTTGAAAGATTTGCCGCAAGATTTCAATTAAATACTCCTGGAACTCAAACTGATTTATTTGCTGGCTATCAAGATAAGTTTTTTGGCTGGCCTAATCTTTACGTTCTTCCTGAATTACATAATTTGGTAGGTTCAAGTGGCAATGAGACGGAGCAATTAAGAACTACTTTAGTAACATTAAATCATCGCATCAACTGGGGGGCTGATGAATATACTGAATTTGGTGCCTATTATAGAAGGCATACTGACGATTACGAATTTGATAGATCTAACCCTGGTCTTTTTAACCCTTTTGAGCATGAGACGGACGTATTTAGTGCTAGTTTAAATGGAAAGGAGTCAATATCAAGAAATTTTGGAGTTCTCTATTCAGGGCAATTTTTAAGTGATGAAATTGATTCTACTTCTCTCCTTGCAGGAAGCTTTAACTCGCGCTCTTACTCTAAGCTTTCTTTAGTGCCAGAATATAAAGTTAACGACTTAACTTTTAGAGCAGGGAGTTCTTGGGATTATACGAATAGAGATTCTTCAAGATTTTTGCCTGTTGCTGAAGTAATTTGGGATGCCTCAGAGCATAATAGCATTTACTTGCAATATTCAAGTGCTTCTCAAGTCCCGGGTTATACAGCTATTAACTCAAGCTCTGAAGCTGGGCTATTTAGAGGAAATCAAAATCTTTCAAGAGAAAGAAGTAGAAATATAGAAACTGGAATAAAGTTTAATTATGAAAATATCAAAGCTCGAGCTTCTATTTTTTATAGAGAAGATAGAGATTTAGTTGACTGGACTTTTTCTGAGACAGAGTCATCTTTTGCATCAAGATTTGCAAATAATGTTGATATTGATGTTTTTGGATTTGAAAGTTTAGTAAGAGCTAAGTATGATATGCTAGAAAGTATTTTTAGCTACACTTACTTAAATAAAGACGCAGAATTTCAATCAAGTGACATTATAGGTAGTTTTTACGCTTTAAATTTTCCAACTCATAGAGCCACTGCTTCTTTTATTGCTAAGCCATATGATAGAGTTACTTTAAGAGCAGATACGGAATTTAGATATCAAGAAGCTAATCCTCTCAGAAATGGCAAAAGAGAAGCTTATTTTGCTGCAGTTAGTTGTTCTTGGTTACCTCCTGTTAATCTTCCTGGAGGTTCAAAGTTAGAACTAAGTGCTATAGTAGATAATATTTGGAAAGAATCTTTTGAAGAAGTTCCGGGTGTTCCTGGGAGGGGGCGGCAAGTTACTTTTCAAGGTAAGATTTTTTGGTAGTATTTGGCATGTTTTTCCCAAATCTCAAGATTAAGTATTAGAGTTGTTAAATGAAATTAAATAAATTGTTATTTCTAACTTTGATTTTATTTTTTTAGGAAATTACTTTTTGGACTTTCTATATATAATGGCTAAGTTTTAGATGCATGTTTCCTCTTGGTAGGTACAGATTGCTAGGTACAGATTTCCATATTTTTTAGATCTTTATATTGTAAAGGGATTCACAATCTTAACTCCTTGTATAATCTGAGCATCATTCAAATCTTCTGTATACAGATAGTCGCATTTAGCTTTTTCAGCAGCCGAAATTATTAACCCATCCCAAAAAGAAATTTGATTGAGTATTGAGCTATCTATTGCTGACAGGACAGTTTTTTCATCTACCATCGATATTTCGATATTACGTAGTAGTGACATAAGCCTTTTTGCTTTGATCTCTTCTAATTTTAATTTTCTACTTAAAGTAACATAAAACTCTTGCATAACTTGCGCGGATGTTACAGCTAATGAAGATTCAACCAGGTCTGTGACAATTCTCCTTGCTTGTTTTTGTTTGCCAAGTTCTGCTTTATCAACGCAAGATACAAAAATATTTGTATCTATAAAAACTTTAGCGTTCATAAAGATCTTCTCTTCTCCATTTCTTGCCCTTTGAACTTAACTTTGCTTCGTCCGCTAATTGAAAAAACTCTTCAATCCAGTGAGTTTCCTTTTTTTTACTGACTTTGTTTAGGAGTTCTCTTATGAGTGCATTTAATGAAAGTCCATTGCTTGCAGCAAATTTTCTATACTTTTCTAAGTCTTTTTCATCGAAGGAGATGGTGAGATTTTTATTCATTACTATAAGCTTAAGATAACACATAAACTGTGTAAAATATAATGTGTAATTTGCTCGGATTGAAAATTTTAATTATTTCAGTAGATTAGACTTCCGCAAGTCACATTACATAATTTAAACTATGTGCTAATCTCTACTTAAGAAAAGATTAGGGAAAAAATATGTTTAAGAATAAAAAAATATTAGTACTAGGTGTGGCAAATAAAAAAAGCATAGCCTGGGGAATTGCAGAATCTCTAAGTCAGCAAGGTGCTGAACTTTGTTTCACTTATGTTAATGAAGCAATTGAGAAACGTGTTAGACCGCTGGCTGAAGAGTTAGGTTCAACGATTGTTCTACCATGTGATGTTAGTTCGGATGAAGAGTTAGATAATTTGTTTTCAGAGCTTGAGAGTCAGTGGGGAACAATAGATGGGGTAGTTCACTCTGTAGCTTATGCCGACAAAGCTGACTTATCTAAAAGGTTCTCTGAAACCTCGCGTTCTGGATTTACACTAGCGCTAGATATTTCTGCTTATTCTTTAATCGCAGTTGCTGGAAGAGCACAAAAGTTAATGCCAAATGGAGGTAGTATTATCACTATGACTTATCTTGGTTCTCAACGTGCTGTTAAAAATTATAACGTAATGGGGGTTGCAAAAGCTGCACTTGAATCTTCAGTTAAGTATTTAGCTTCTGATCTCGGAGAGCAAGGTATTAGAGTTAATGCTATTTCAGCTGGTCCTATTAAAACTTTAGCTGCCTCTGGTATTCCTGAATTTAAGGCGCTCCTAAATAACTTTGCTGAGAGTTCGCCTTTAAAGAGAAATATAACTCAAGAAGATGTGGCGGGTACGGCTGTTTATTATCTTAGCGATCTTAGCTCAGGGGTAACGGGAGAAACTACATATGTTGATGCAGGCTTTAACATTGTAGGTATAGGGTAATGAAATATATTTTACTGACGCTTCTTATTCTTCTTTCTTCTTGCGGTTATACATTTCGTGGTTCAGGCTCAATTCTTCCTGAAGATGTTCAAAAAGTGTATATACCTTTAGTTAAAAACAATTCACCTGAACCTGGATTATCCTCCCTTATTACAGAAGCTTTAAGAGATGAGTTTGAAAGGTATGGAACTTTGTACGTGGTTAATAGCGAAGCAGAAGCTGATGCTATACTTCTAGCCGATATAGTGAACGTTAAACGAGCTACGCAGTCATCAACCTCTACAACTGATACTGCTCTTGAGCTTTCTACTTCTTTTACTTTGTCTGCTAATTTAAAAAGAGTAACGGGAGCAATGCTTTGGCAGTCTCCAAGAGTAAGTGTTACTAAGTCTTTTGGAACAGAAAGTAACGTAGTAGTTGCAAGTTCTCCTGAATTTGCAAGTGGTTCTATTAGCAGTCAAGATTTGTCAAACCTTAATGCAAGAGAAATTTCTAGAGGCCAGGAGCAAGAAGCTTTTGAAGATTTAGCTGAAGAAGTTGCTAGAAAGATTTATTCTCAGGCAGTTTTGCCGGAGTTTTGACTTGAATTTTAGATCGCCGTCTATAAGATTCAATTGCCTTAATAAGTTGAGCGCGAACATCTTCTTCCTCAGTTGTTAATTTTACTACTTTACTCAGAAACCTTTCAGAGAGAGTAAAATTTCGATAAAGAGCTAAAATAACAAGTTCTACTGTAGGTAATGGATGTTGTTCTTCTGTCTCTATAGCTAATTTTTCTATAACTTTTGGCCTAAGATCTATTCCTTTTTTTAATGCAGCCATAGCTATTTGGATAGCTAGTTTTTTATAGTTATTTGCGACTAAGGTTAACATGTCATTCACAAGTATGCCTGGTACAGCTTCAATTCTATAAGCAGCAATGATATCTTCAATAGCTTTGTCCGGAGTTTTAGAGGAAATGTAGTGTCGAATGGTGTTGCTCACAAGCTTCATCTCAGGGAAAGTTTTTATAATTAATTGAGCTAAAGTCATATTATTAGCCTCAACACACTTTTCTAAGATAGTATTAATAGTTGCTTGCTCTATCTTAATTCCGTGCTCCTTAGCTATGATAGAAATATTCGCAGCTAGTTCTAATTCTCCTGTGCTACTAAAGTTTGCGATGTCATCAGATACTCTCTTTGTGGTCTGATTTGAAGAGTACTTTTTAGCTATGCTTTTTATGGTGCCTCTCATATTTTCAGAGTAGAGTCTAAATCTTTGAACAAATTCAGATCTATCAATTGACCCGCCTGTACCTACTTCATCGGTTGCTCCGTGAACTTGAAGTCCGCTAATTTGACGAAGTAAATGTTGAGTACCACTAAACATCATATAGATATAATTGAACTGCTTTTCTTAGTCAAATATTTATAGAAAATCCAACAAGTTATTTCCGAAAAATAATTTTTAGGCTTTCTATAGATATCTTAAAGTAAATCAATTGTAAGGGGATCAAAAAGACAAAGAAAAATCATAATTTTTAAGCTCAGAAGTAATTTTTTAAAAAAACTATGAGTTGTTAGAGTTTGTGAGTTGTTAGAGTTAAAGATTAAACTTTAAACCATTCGTCTCTCAAACGGTTTCTTCCGTCAAATGCCCGTCTCTTAGCAGTGCTAGTAGGAATTTCAAGTTCTGTAGCTATTTCTTTGAAGGTTGGTGACGGAATGCTATCTGATAAGTGAAATCGCTCAATCACTAATCTTTCATTTTGAGGTAAGTCTCTAACTCTTTGTCTAACTTCTGCTAAAGTTTCTTTTCGTTCAAGCGCGTTTGAGGGGTCAGGAAATCTGAAATTAGCAAACTGAAAATCATCAAGTTCTCCTGTTCTTCCAGGTCCTTGTAAGTCAAAATTTCTTAATCTTTTTCTATGAAAATCCTGACATTGCCTATAGGCAACACTTTTAATCCATTCAGAAACTTTATCTGGATTTTTAAGCTGTTCTAGTTCTTTTGCAAAATGAAGAAATACTTCTTGCACTACGTCATTTACATCATTCCAGTCATTAACCTTACTACTAACAATTGTTCTAACTTCAGGAGATAACCTTTCGTGAAGAATGCCTATAACTTGATTTTTTTCTTCCGAAAATTTTTGCGCTTTTCTAACGAGATCTCCGTTGGACAAGAGATCGATGCTTTCGCCTGTTGTTATTATACTAGTTCTAGAATTATAAATTTAAACTACCTCTTGAGATAGTTTAAATTTATAATACATTTTTAGAAATAAAAAAAAATACTTATTCTAATTCAAAAAAATTGATACTGGTTT
>CALJRW010000056.1 GCA_937976335.1 uncultured bacterium
GTAATTTCCGAATAACTCTTTCTTGAAAACCTTCGGTTTCCTTGTAAGTTATTGATTTTGGGATAACTATTTGTTCTCCCTCCGGGGGTATAGAAAGTCCAAAAAGCTCTTTTTCGGAAATTACTTTTTGGACTTTCTATAAATTATATCATAGGGAGTGAAAAGGTACTAGGGGACTGTCGGTATACGGTAAAAAAAGTAATTGTCATGCTTCATATCTAGTTTCTGTTCGTCAGCTATCACCTTTGATACAGGCTTCCTTTAGACATTTCATTGGCTGGGTTTGTTGTGGCTTTGGCTTCTTCCTTGGATTGACCTTCTTTTTTTTCCTCAACAATCAGTTTCTTCCACGCCCTTGCGCTTCTCTAATCCTTCGGCTTCACCTGCCTGGAGAGAAGACTTGCACTTCCTAGTACATAGACATGCACGGTACGTTTTAGGGCTCAAAAATTCCAAATCGCGCAGCGGTTTGGAATTTTTTCGAGGCCCTATTTGTTAATCAGTTTCGCTTTGTTTGGGACACCCAAAACAAGCTCAATGGTACCAAAAATAGTCCTACTATGTAAGAGGGTGGAAAGAATATAAAGCATGTAATACATTCCGGCATGAGATCCGCTTGGGCAAGTTTTGGGAATAGACTCCACAGCCAAGTACCTCCAAGAACTATTAGAAAAGAGGATAATAAATAGCCAATTATACTTTTTGTAAGCCCGATAAAATGAACTTGTTTTTTCAGTATAAGAAACAAAATATGTATTACTAGAGAAACAAGTAAGGCAGGCATCGCCCACCAAATCATAAGTTGCGTAAATTCGCTTCCTAGTATGTAGTGACCATCATCCATATCTGATTAATAGAACAGGGCTCTAGACCGAAAACCGCTCGCGGTTTGAGGTTCAAGGAGTCCCTTCTTGTTCTACACATGCTCAGGATGTACCCTCTCCTGACTCAACTAGAGGCTCAGAGCCTACCACCAAACTTGTACAGTACCTAGAGAACATCTGATAAACAGCCATCGTATCAGCATGAGTAGGAAGAACAAACTTGCCTATGAGACCTATATCATCAGTCCTTATATAGTATGCAATACCTTTGTGACCATCTGGGATAGTCTCCCCATCCTGTAATACTCTTCCACTACGCTGTCTAACCTGCTCTTCAAGCCAAGAATGGATATCCTCTTTTATATCATGGTATTCTCTATTTTGTTCTCTATCAGAACTTGGTTGTCCATCATTTGGTATTCTTTTTTCTCGAGCCCCTTGTTGACTATTACGCTTACCGTTGCTCTGATTAGTTTGCATTTACTTTCTCCAAAAATTCACTAATATTCGTTTTCTTCATGTGTAGAACGTAAAAGGGCTCAAAATTTTCGGACCGCGTAGCGGTTCGGAAATTTTGGAGGCCCTGATTGTTAACCTGTACTAAGAGCAGATCTGAACACCTCGTAGGGTCCTTCCGCAACAAGTTCCTCACGTTGATAATTCAAATCTTGCCTGATAAATTGTTTAACTGGGTCTGAGTCTCTGAAACCAAGCATAAATAAAGCATCTCTTAGTTGAGGATATCGTGAATCAAGTCTTTCTGCTAACTCCTGAGTCTGTTGAATTGTTGTTCTAGCAGAAATTTTTGAAGAAACTTCCTCCAACATTATATACGATGCTGCTCTGCTTAAATGTGTCATAAGGATCATCATATACGATCTGTCATTCCTAAACAAAGAATTTTTGAGTCAGGTTAACGTTTAGCGTTAACTGTTTACGAGCGTAGCGAGAAAATCAGTTAAACGCAATGGTTAGGTCGCGCCTTGTTGATCAAGCCACTCCGCAAAATCATCAAAACTAGGAATTAGTTGGTCTTTATCTTTTGCCTCACCTTTAAACTCTGCAACTAGGTATTTGGCCTCTTGGTATTCACCAACAGAGTGTAATAAAAGTGGTAATAGTCTAATTCGATGGGAGTATGAGGTCACAGGCCAATCCTGAATATTCGGACTGCGTAGTTTCTCAATAACATTTTGCCTATCATTCAGTTTCTGAAGATACGGGATGCCAATAGAAGTTACGTCGTCAATAAGTAAGTTTATAGGACTATCGGATGAATACTGAGGTGAAGGCTCAACTAAGCTCTTCAACATTTTTGATGACGAAATAACACCGGCTGGTGGCGACAAATTTTCGAGATCAGCATACCTAACTCCAAGACTTGGGTTAACTACATACTTACCGAAGTTAAGATGGACATACTCAAAATTCGCTTCGAGACTTTTTCTCTCCCATAGCTGGTCTTTCTTGCTTCTGACGAAGCCAAGTGGCAGAAGAACCTCGTCAAATTGTGATAAAAACTTTTCAGAATTTTCCGATTTCATAGTTTTACGTTAAGCGACCTAACAGTTGTAGTATACAGACACTCAGCCATCTGCTGATGCGCCATAGTAATACTATACAAGATTCTCTAAGATTAAGAAAATATTAAATAAATAGGATCCAGAGAAAACTCTTGATGCGCCCTAAGTTTTCTCTAGTTCAACTTGATTCCCGAGGAACTAGAGAAAGGGGATAGAAAAAATATAAATTTTATTTCTAAACATTTAAGCAATTTGTACCCCTTAATTCACTTTATTTAATAAGATCAATTAACTATTAAGGTTTCTACCAAAACTAAAAGTTCGGGGTACGAATGTACAACGAATGTACAGACGTACAAATTAAGATTTTAATCTTGTGAAAATCAGTACTATGAGTTACCATATGGGCAACTATGCGATTTAAAAGGGTTTTATCAGACAAAATCACCTCTCTGGCAAAAAAAATTCCTGCTATTGTGCTAACTGGAGCAAGACAAACTGGGAAAACCACTCTGCTAAAATCTATCTTTCCCAAGCATACCTACGTCAGTTTAGATCTACCCTCCGAAGCATCTTTAGCAGAGCAAAGCCCTGAAACTTTTTTAGAGAAATACCCAACCCCTCTTTTAATTGATGAAGTTCAATACGCACCTAAACTTTTCAGACACCTAAAAGTAATTATCGATAAAGATAAAAACAAAAAAGGTACTTTTATTTTAACAGGATCTCAAAAGTTTAATTTAATGAAAGAAGTATCTGACAGCTTAGCTGGACGAGCTGCTCTTATTGAACTTGAAACTTTTTCTGTCACTGAAATTGAAGATGAATTCAAAACTAGCCTTAGTAAAAAAACTAAGGCTTATAATATTTGTAGAGGAATGTATCCTCAACTATGGGATGACATCGATTTTCCTAGTGCAGACTTTTACCGAAGTTATATTTCTACCTATATTGAAAGAGATGTAAGGCAAATTTTAAATATCACTTCTTTAAGAGATTTTAATAGATTTATGAAAGTATGCGCTAGTCGCACAGGACAATTAATAAACAAAACAGATATTGCAAAAGATGTTGGTGTTTCTTCTAAAACCATAAATCATTGGTTAAGCGTTCTAGAAGCTAGCAATCAAATAGTTTTGTTAGAACCTTATTATATAAATAACGGGAAAAGAGTAATCAAATCCCCTAAGCTGTATTTTAATGATTGCGGTATTGCTGCTTTTTTACTAGGTATTACTGCCGATAGTCTTCTAAACTCTAGAATGCTTGGACCAATTTGGGAAACTTTTATTTTTTCTGAGCTAAGAAAAACACTTTATGCAAAATATCCAGAAGCTAATTTGTGGTTTTATAGAGATCAACAAAGAGAAGTTGATTTTCTTATTCAGTACAAGTCAAAACTTTATTTAGCTGACGCAAAGTGGAAAGAAATACCTGAAAATAATGACTTTAAAAATCTTTCTGAAGTGAAAAACCTTTTTAAAGATTCAAATAATAAATTAGAAATTTTTAGTTCTACTTTTAACTCTTTTCCAGTAGCTTCAAACTTATACGTTACTAGCGGTTTTGAAATTGGAAATTTAGTACTATAGAACTTAATTCTACGAGCAGCTTCAACTTCATAAATTACTTCTGAGTGGGTAGCAGTTTGCGTGAAATTGCCACGCGGAGCGGGGCATAATTTGGGCACTCTTGTTACCTACTATGTCCACAGATCCATCGCAGTTAGAAAAGCCTTCTTACTACCATCAGTGTCAACGAAGTCAGTATTAAACCATTTTTCTAGTATGTTCTCAATATTTTGACGATCAGCTTCCCAACCTGAGAGACATAAAACATTGGAATTGTCGTAAGTGCGACTCCACTCAGCTAAAGTAGGGTTGCTAGCTAAAACAGAGCGTATTCCTTTAAATCTATTCGCACCTATATCAACTCCTATGCCAGTCCCGCAGATCATAATACCTCTATTGGTAGCGTTCGAGATCACTTTTTTTGCAACATCTGGAATAAAATCTGCAATGCTTTTTTCATCGGTTTCTGATTCTGAACCAAAGGTTTCAAAAGCTATATTTTTAGATTGAAGCCAGTCAGCGACTTGTTTTTTTACTTCGTAGCCGTATTGATCTGATGCAAGATATATCATTTTAATTTTCTATTTACTTAAATTGCAGGTAACGATTTAGCGTGAAATTTGGTCAGCGACGCTGGACATAATTTTCAACGCTCTTGTTATACACCAATTTTGGTTCTAATGCACTAAATCTTTCTCATAGAAAGCGGTAGTGCGATATTCTTCTTCTAGGATTTTCACTAATTGAAACCCTAGTTTTTCGTATATTCCTCGTAATTTTTTTTCATCTGCATTTGTATCAACTCTTAATAGAGTTACTTGTTTGGTTTGTGCTAACTCTCCAGCAAAATCAATCATTAATTTTGGCATGTCCATTTGTGCAAATTCACGATCTACGCATAACCAATGTATATACAGCGCCTTTTGGGACTCATTCTGATCAACGCTACTCCAATCTTGGTTTCTCTGATTCCATTGAAATATGGCCGCTGCCGCTGGCTTCCCATTCGCAATAGCAGTATAAAAATCTTCTGGTTCAGCATATTCAGAGAAGAAGTCTTTGTTCATGTTTTGAGGTTGCCACCATTTGGAAGGTTTTTTCCCGCTATCTAACATCCATTGCCCAGTTTTTCTCATAACTGAAATTGCAATATCCATATCTTGTAAAACATACATAGTTTTCATCTGTGAAGCATTCATAATTCAACTTGACCACATTGCTAGTTCAAGTGTGTATAACGGTTAGCGGAAAAAGCGAGCTTTAGCGAGTCTTTTCGCCGCAATTGTTATACCGCTTCTATAAACTAACAAGGCGTATCCTATCAGTTTTGGCATAATTACTGAAGCATACACCATTTTCATCCAAGGCGTTGAATATCAGAACCGTCTTACCTTCAGCTGTAAACGCAATGCCATTAAAAAGCCATATATCAGACTTCTCTCCAGTACGAGCAACATCGTTATTGTCCTCTACCACTTCTGATTCAAATAATGGCTCAATTAATTCAATAGAACTTAGCTTCTTCCCTGATAAATATGATAATTCTGGTAAAGCGTTTTTACGCCACCCTAGAGAGAATTCGGTGTAACCCCAAAAATTGGGAGCCATATCCAAATCAATCTGGTCAATAGTTGCTGAGAGTTCATTCATCTCATTATGCACAAATTCAAAGTTCCGAGAGCCAATGCGCAAAATTATAGGCTCATCAGGAAAGAAGCTATCATCGGAGATATCCCAAGCTACCCAGGTCGACTCTATGGTTTCCCCAATTACACTAGCTAGCTGAGTGCCAATTATTGACCTACAGCTTTCTATTGAATCAATCGGGAAATCTCTTTTCATCTTTCAAGCGGCCCAATCTACAAAAACTTTGATGATGTTTTCTAATTTCGAAGGATCACCAGCCCCAACAAACTGCCGATCACTAACATAACAGTGTAGCCAGTCAGCGGCTTCAAGATGGCTACTTCCCTCAATTCCCTGTGCAATCTCCGAGAAGCCCTTACTATCTAACGCAGTATCTATTAAATCAATTTTGACCAACCATCCCGGGTTATCGAGCGTATCAATTTTGACTCCGTAAGAGTGCTCCCAGTCTCCATTACACTGGGCCTGATACCAATTATTTAATTTTTCAATTGCGTTAGTCATCGATGTTTTCTAGAGCGGTATAACGATTTAGGGCTCAAAACTTCCAAATTGCCCATGCAATTTGGAAGTTTTGGAGGCCCTTGTTGTTAGCTTTTCTTCTGGTAAATTTAATTCAAATCGAGTTCTTAAATCATCACAGTTTCTCTCAGCGTGTAGACTATAAGACATCATCCCATGGGCAAATTCCAAAAATGCTGCTCTAGCTAGCTCGTTCATTTTGTCAGTAGCTTTCAAACGAAAAACATCAAATATACGAAATACTCCACCATCAAAAGGGATTTGAGGAAGTATTCCTAGAGTATCTTCAACAGCTTTATTGGCATCCTCTCGAACATCTGAAAGGTAAACTAGGCTGGGTGCTTTTATGACTGCTGATTGTAGATCGACCCAATTTAAGGTTCTATCTAGAATACCATTAGGATCTTCTACATGGTATTTTTGAAGACAGTCTCTCATGTAGTCGGCACCTTCTAATAGACTCATTCCATCCTTTATTTAATAAATCAACAATATATTTTAATTTATTTTACAACCTTAGTATAAGTTAATCAAAATAAAGCTAAACAGTTATATTAATCAGACACTCAGTCATCTGCTGATGCGCCATAGTCATACTATACAAGATTCTCTAAGATTAAGAAAATATTAAATAAATAGGATCTAGAGAAAACTACTGATGCGCCCTAAGTTTTCTCTAGTTCAACTTGATTCCCGAGGAACTAGAGAAAGAGGAATAGACCTTTGCTGGATTGTTGTATAGAAATGGGTAAAAAAACATCTTTCTCCTAAATTTCCCAAATAGAGAAATATAATATTTTTAATGCCTTACAAGAAGATAATCATCCAAACCAAGCCTTTTCCATTGAGAGATAGTCTCAATATATGAGAGTATCTGTTTATGGAAATAAATCTGTAGATTTAGACAAGAAAATACAAACTAGAGCCTAGTTAGAACAATTTACTTTTAATAGCTTTTTAAGCTCTCTAAGCTTTCTTTCTATTTTAATAATATTCTTACTATCGAACGGACTATATTTGTTCTTTTGTTCTCTCGAAATTTTTCTTTTAGTGTTTCCCATTATTGCTTATCTTCAAAAGGCGACATTTGACTTTTTGCAGTTGCTGCCAGAGTGCGTTGTCTAGAAGCTTCGGACGATAATTTGCTTTTTAAGCTTTCAAAAAAATCCTCGATATCGAAAGCATCTTTAAGGCCTTGAAGAGTGTTAGAAAAAACTTCTTCGGCTTGTTTGAGTCCGTTAAACTTTTTATGTGTTGATGCATTTTCGTTATGAATACTCATAAATTCAATATTTTGAGTAATTAACTCTCCTAAATTAGAAAAAAAAGTTGCATGTCCAGTAGTATCAGTTTCAGTTTCAATCAAATTCAAAGTTGAATTAAAATTCTTATAGACTTCAGCACTATCTAAATCTTTTCCTTTAAGAAATTGCATTGATAAAGTCACTTGCTCTGAATCATCAACAACCAAAGCTAAAAAATATCCATCTGTTAACTGAGCTAGACTCTTACTTTCTAACTCTTGCATTGCGTCTAGATTCTCAGTTCTAAAATATTTCATATCAAAGACTGGAACTTCATAAAAAGCAACAACTCTCATTGCTTGTGGAAGGTTCCTTAACATTTCATTCGATTGAAAAACCTCAACTAACTCTTGCAAGCTATTTATAGCAGTTTCTCCCCAAATTTCACTTGCAAATTTAACTAAATCAGCCATTTCTAATGTTTCACGACCAATTAAGTTAGGAGCAATAGCTGTTTCAAATGAGCTAACATCTATTTGTTTATTATCTCGAACTCCTTCTTGAGACCCATTTTGAGGACCTTCTGTACTTGCACCCATCTCTTACTCCTAAAAAATCATTAACAAAAAATACTATAGACAGTTATGACAAAAAAAATAAAATGATAACATAGAAAGTTAAAAAAGTTAAAAATTACAAATCTTTACTAAATATCAAACACAACCCCAGATTCAATCTCAGAAATCCTTAAATCCGCTGTAGCTTCATCATAATCCAAGGAAATTAAGTGCTCAACTGAATCCTTAATATCTTCACAATGAGTAACAAGGATAATTTGCTCAAAGCGGGTACTTAATCTGTCAAACAAAGCCATTACGTTAGCTCTTCTTATTTCATCAAGAGAGCCGAAAACTTCGTCTAAAACTAGCATAGAAATTGTTTTCCCAGCTCTTTCAGCTAATAATTGACTCATAGCAAGCCTAATACATAAATGAAGCACGTCTTCTTCTCCACCACTAATCACAGCCTTTGGCTCACCATCTTCCCAAACAGTGGGAGAAAAGTCTTTTGCAATATCTATATTATGATATCTTCCATCTGTTAACTCAGCTAAAAAATCACTAGCAATTTCAGCCATTCTTGGGCGCAAACTTGAATTTAGGAAAGTTCTAAATTTCGCTAAAACTGCATCTCCCTCTTCTAAAAATTCTAACTCTTGAGTGAG
Organism: uncultured bacterium; assembly: GCA_937976335.1. Lineage (GTDB taxonomy): Bacteria > Bdellovibrionota_C > UBA2361 > UBA2361 > CALJRW01 > CALJRW01. Next base: position 8,557 of record CALJRW010000056.1, read on the forward strand.
TTTTTTTACGCCTTCTTGTTTTTCTTTAAGCTTAGAAAGTTCTATGTCAATTCTTTCTAATATAGTTTTTTTAGTTTCAATCTCCCCATCAAGCCTAACTTTCTTTACTTGCAAAACTTGAACTAAAGATTTTTGCGTTTCAATTTGTTTTTCTAATTTTTTAAACTCATCAATATCAAAATCAAGTTTTTTAATTTCCTTTTCTACTGTAATTAACTTTTTTTCTAGCGCCTCTTTTTCTTCTTTAACTTTAGCTATATTTTCAGAAAAATGTTTGTATCGTTCTGACATTAGAGCAAGTTCTTGTGATTTCTCTCTTGCTACTTTTAATTCTTCCCTTTTTTTATCTACTATTTTTCTAAGCTCATCTTCTTGGGAAGTAACTTCTTTTCTAAATTGATCAAAACTACTTTGTGTTTTTTGAATTTTTTTAGACAAAACTTGATTTCGTTTCTTTGCCTCTAAAAGAAGTGAATTAAAACTAGCACTCAATTCTTGATTGCAAGTCGGACAAAGTGATTTCTCCCCTAATTCGATTAATTCATTTAATTTTTCCTCATTTTGACTTTTCTCATTTTTTAAAACCCGAAGCTCAAATTCTTTCTTTTTAAGTTCTTTTGCATTTGATTCTTTTAAATCCTCTAACTTTTCTTTTAATGGTGTATTTTTCTTATCAAGCTCTACAACTTTTTTCTTAAGTTTATCAAAATCATCTAATTTGAATTTCTTTTCAAAATTTTCTTTTTCAAACTTAATTTTCTTCTCTGAATTTAGAATATCATTAATTTTAGATTTTAAAGTTTTTTCTTCAGATTTAAAGTCATTCCAAATTTTACTTTGCTTTAAGCTCGTTTTATAAACAGTTTTAAATTTCTTTAACTCTTTCTCTTGTGCACTATATAATTTAACCTCTTTTTCTTTTTCTTTTCTTAAAGTTTTAAGATTATTTTTTTCACTTGTTTTTTCTTCTAATAAT
>CALJRW010000057.1 GCA_937976335.1 uncultured bacterium
TTTTCCAGTTTTCCAGTTTTCCAGTTTTCCAGTTTTCCAGTTTTCCAGTTTTCCAGTTTTCCAGTTTTCCAGTTTTCCAGTTTTCCAGTTTTCCAGTTTTCCAGTTTTCCAGTTTTCCAGTTTTTTAAGTTAACTGTACAATAGCTTTTTGTTCGATATAACTTTTATTTGCTTCTTTCCAAACTATGAAATAAACTGCAGGTGTAATGAATAAAAAAACAAATCAAAAGCCTGCTGTAACTAAACAACAAAGTGAATTCTCTGAAAATGCAGGACTGAAGTTGTATTTAGAAAAAATAATTGGATCTTCGAATCTCTTTGATTTTATGACTTACGAGTTTATTAATTTATTTTTTTCTAACTTACCTGGAGCGCCTGGATATTTTTTACGAAAAATATCCTTTCCTTTTATTTTTAAAAAATCGGAAGGAAAAAATATTTTTGGAAAATCCTTAGTTGTTCGTGGTGGGAAAAAAATATCTTTAGATTCAAATATCTTAATTGATGATTTTTCTGTACTTGATGCGAGAGGGGAAAATGCTTCAATTGAACTTGAAAGTTATGTAAGTGTTGGTCGTGGAACAACTATTGCGGCTAAGAATGCTAAAATCACTTTACAGAAAGGTTGTAATATAGGTTCAAGCTGTAGAATTGCAAGCGAATCTAAAATTGTTATAGGAGAAAGTGTTTTAATTGCAGCTTTTTGCTATATTGGTCCTGGAAATCACAAAAAAGAAACGCCTAACTCTAAGCTAATTGAAAGTCCGATGGAAAATAAGGGTGGTGTTGTAATTGGAAAGAATGTTTGGATAGGAACGAGATCGACTATTCTTGATGGTGTTAGTATAGGTGATGATGCAATTATCGGTGCTCATTCACTAGTTAAGAATAATGTGCCAGCTGGTTCCACTGTTGCTGGAACTCCTGCAAAGATTATTAAAAGAGCATGATTTTAAAAAAAATAATCAATTCAAGCACAAGATTTATTTTTCTTTTATTTCTATTGATTGTATTAATTTTATTGTTCTTTTTTCTTAATGTAATGTCAAAAAATAGTTTTCCTAGATTAGAGCCTGGTATTTATATCGGAAAATTTAATTTTAAAAATGTTAGCGAGCAGTTTCTTTTAAAAGTTTCATCTTCTGAAAAGTATAACTTATTTTTCTTTGATAAGGAATTTCGAAAAAGGAAACTTTCTGGTCATTTCGTTAAAGAATCTTTTCCCTTAGTTTTAGCTGGTTCAAGTGATGACTATTTTCTCACCGGAACTATTGGTAAAAATAAATTTTCTGGTGAAGTTAAAAAATCCAATACTGAAGTTGGTAAATGGAAGATGAGAAAAGTTAAGAAAATAAATTCTGAATTGAATGATCAGATAGCTGCTAAAATTCCTTTTTTTACTGAGATATATAAAATTGAACAAGAGCTTCAAGATTTAGGACAGAAGAAATTTGAATTCAGTAATCAAAAAAAAATGTATAAATCGGAAATTAAAGATGCTAAAAATATTCGTACTCATGTTGATCAAGAAATAGGAGTAGTAATCAATGAGATTGAAAGACTTGAAAAAGAAGCTCTTGTTGAAAGGAAAGAAACTGAAAAGCTTTGGAAAAAAGTTGAGCTATCTCAAAAAGTAACACCGACTGGAATACTTGTTAGTTTAGCTAGAGACATTTCGAATCTTGAAAGTAAGTGGATGAATTCAATTTTTTCAAGCACATTAGCTGGCATACCGTCAATTTCGGAAGAAGATTATAAAAAAGGACTTGAAATTGTTAAGCTAAAGGAACAAATTGTTGAGCTCGAACATAAGAGTTACAGGTTAAGTGAGATAAGGTCTAGATATGAGAATTAGTATTATAATATTACTTTTCTTTACTTGTTTATTTCATTATAACGTATTCGCTGATGATTTTTTAGTTTTTGAAGCTCTAACCTTAGATTTTATACCTTCAAAAGCTTATTTTATTGTTGAATCAAAAGAAAACGAAGATTTGTATTTAATAGAATCTAAAATCAAAGAATCAGAGGTAAGTGAATTTCTTAAATTAAAAACTAAAGATTACATATTTTTTTCAACTACGAATAAGAATTTTAATTCTAAATCGATTTTTGTTGTAGGTGAAAAAGGAGAATTATTCATTAGTCCATTTACTCACACAAATGAGAATGTCAAGAATTTACTTAAAAATGAAAGTACGGAACTTGAATCGTTGATCCAAGATAGAGGTGAAAAAATAAAAATTATCAAACTAGAAAAATTAAAAATTGAAGCTGATGTCGATAGATTAAAAGAAGATTCTTTGTTAGTGACTCATAAAGATTCTCTATTTGAATTGAAAGAAAAAAAAGAATTAAAATCTAATCAATTAAAAGAGCTACACAAAGCTAGAAAAAGAATTAAAGATTTTTTAAAAAGGATTTCTTTAAAGGAAAAACCATTTCAATTTGAGTTAAGACAAAGAGAGCTTCAAAATCACCATTTAGAATTACATGAATTAACTAAAAACACTCGACACAAAGAAGTTGATAGGTTGAGAATTGCTCGAATGAAAATGTCGATAGTTGAACAAACTAAAGGTAATGATATTAATGCTCTTTCTAAAAAACTTCAAAGACTAAAAGTAAAGATTGCTGCTATGGAAAAAGATTTAGGATATGATAATCAAGATTATGATTTATGGTAGGTCTTTTAACTGCTTCGAATCAGTAAGTACTCTAAATTTCGCTACAAGAAGCATTAATTTTTGATGCCATATTGACTTTGAGCTCTCAAAAAACATCTTTCCTCAATCACACTAACAACTTAATCTATAATTATATATGCACACCAAATCAGATTTAAATAAAATTGCTCGAGCGATTCATAATAGAAAAATGAATATGCCAGCTATTTTTATGCTTGAAATGTATAAACCACTTTCAAAGTTGTTTTCTGTTTTTTCTGTGGCAATAAGTCCTATAGCAATTCCACTTGTAGGTTCAAAATTAGCTAGTTCGTTGACAGAGTTGTTTGATGATCGGAATAACATTGAAGAATTAATTTGTTTACTAGAAAATGAGGATTTCAATGGGAATTGAAAATGCAACACCTGGAATTTTAGTACTATTCTTTCTCATGCTCGGGCCTTTGTTTTATTACATTGAAAAAGCAAAAAAGAATAAAAATTTATATGTTAGAAAAATTGCTGGAATTGATGCTATTGATGAAGCAATTGGACGGTCAGCTGAAATGGGGCGGCCTATGTCTTTCTCAACAGGTTTAACTAGTATCAGCCCAACGCTGTATGCTGTACTTGGAGTTTTAATGTATGTATCAAAAAAAGCAGCAATTTATAGAAACAAACTCTTAGTCCCGCAAAATAATCCTGAAGTTATGGCAATAGTAGAGAATGTAGTTCGTGATGGTTATAGAGCTGAAGGAAGAATTAGTGCCTACAATCCTCAAAATATTAGATACCTTTCTCAGGATCAATTTGCATTTGCTTCTGGATATCAGGGAATGATGCATAGGGAGAATGTTGCTAGTGCATTTTTGTTTGGCTATTTTGCGGCTGAATCATTAATTCTAGCTGAAGCAGGCAAGCAAGTTGGGGCAATGCAAATAGGGGCAAGTGTTAGTCCAGAACAGGTTCCTTTTTTTATATGTACATGTGACTACACATTAATATCTGAAGAGTTATTTGCTTCCTCTGCCTATTTAAGTAGAGATCATATTCAACTTGGGAGTTTAATTGCGCAAGATAAAGCTAAATTAATTATTTTTGTTTTGCTGATAATTGGAATTTTAATTGCAACTGTTAAATCTTTTTATCCTGAGATCTCACTACCTAATATAGAGAGGCTCGTTACTGCTACTTATTCTGAAGTTTATGAATATTTGAGAGGAATATGAAAAGTAATTTTAGAGCTAATTTAGTTAAATTATTAACATTCATAGGTGGAATGTATTTCGTAGTTGAATTTCTAGTTCCTTTAGAAAGCTATATTGATAACTTTCAAGATGTTCATTCAAAAATTAGTGATGGCTATGTACTTATTGGAACAATGGCCTTTGCAATTGGAATTATTAATTTACTTTTAGTATATGGTTCAAAACTAGTATTTAAACGAAAAGGTTGGTTTGACTCTTTAGTATTATTATTTGGACTAGCTTTAATGCTTTCTGTAAGTGTTTTGGATTGGAGAGAAAGTTTACATAGTAGTAAAAATTTGTATGAACTTAATATGCTATCTAATTTTGTTGAAACTATTATTTCAGATAGTAAAAGTAAAAAGAAAGGAGTTCCAGAAGTTAAAGAAAGAGTAAGAGCTTTAGAACGAGCTTATTTAAAAAATGTAGATGTTTACGAAAGAAAAATTAGCTTAGTAAGAAATGTAATACTTGAAAGAAAAGAAGATGTATCAAAGGTCAGTAGTTCTCTAAAAGATTATAGAATTTTAAATGATAAAATTAAAAATGCATTTTTAGTAAATGCAGATTTACCTATAATTCAAGAGTTAATTTCAGAACAAAGACAAATTGCGCAGCATTTATTTAACCTAGTATACGAGACAAGCTTTATTAAGAAGTTGTATAGATTGCTTTATGATGGCCTTTTTGTATCATTAGGTGCGGCAATGTTTTCTTTATTAGGAATTTATATCGCAATTGCAGCTTATAGAGCATTTAGAATTCAATCGTTTGAGGCAGCTTTAATGTTAGGTGCTGCTTTGTTGGTTATGTTAGGTCAAATTTCTTTTGGGCTTTGGATTTCTGAAGACTTACCGGCAATAAGAAATTGGTTACTTCAAAATCCAAACAGTTCTGCTTTTAGAGCAATTAAAATCGGGGCTTCGATAGCTGGATTAGTGATGGCATTTAGGATGTGGTTATCAATTGAATCAGATTTTACTTCTGGAGAAGATTTTTAATGAAAGAAGTTACTGAAAGAAGATTGATATACTTATTCGTTATATTAATTGTTGCTTTTCCAATTCTTTTAGATTACTCAATTCCACCTGCAAGAATGAAAGCTGGGCAAAGTCTATATGATAAAATTGATACATTAAAAGTGAATGATGGTGAATTTGCATTTGTAGCACTAGATTTTGGTCCTGGTACTCAAGCTGAAAATTTACCACAATCAGATAGTATTGTAGAGCATTTGTTCAGAAAGAGAATACCAGTTGTACTTTTTTCTCAATATTTTCTAGCCGAAGGTTTTTTAAAAAGCTTACCTGAAAGTGTTGCTAAAAGATTGAATCGTGAAACAGGTGAGAATTGGGAATATGGAAAAGATTGGGTAAATATTGGATATCGACCAGGTTCAGGAATTCTTATTCAAAATCTTGCAAAAGCAGATAAGTTTATTGAAGTATTTAAAGAAGATGCAAATGGCAGCTCGCTGTCTGAATTTAAGCTCTTTAAAAACTCTAAAGGCCTTGAAAGTGTTAAAATACTAACTGAATTTACTGGTTTAGTAGGTGTTTTTGATTCGTATATTCAATTTTTTCAAAAGAAAAATTACGTACCGATTTTTGGTCATGGGTGTACTTCAATTACTATACCCGAGGCTTATATATATCTGGATTCAGGTCAGATAGATGGATTACTTGAAGGTTTAGCAGGAGCGGCTTGGTATTCTCACTTACTTGATAAAAATTATAGAAAAAACAATATGGAAGATATTCAAATTACCAATACTGCTTTAGGAGTTTCTCATTTAGCAATCATATTTTTAATTATTTTGGGCAATATTATTATGTTTGTAAGAAGGAGGAGAAATAATGCTTAGCACGTGGCTTTTGTTAGGAACTGTCTTAGGTGGAATTGCTACAATAGCTATATATTCTTTTTTATATAAAGAGAATATTTTTTATAGATTTTTTGAACATTTATACATTGGTATTGCTGCAGGTTTTTTCCCTGTACTTGCGTTTAAAAATTTTCTTTGGCCTAAAATATTAAAACCAATGTTTGGATATGATGTATATAATTTTCCTGATGGCACAGTTTCGCATGAACCCAGTTCTTTGTATTTTTTATATATTATTCCAGCACTTTTTGGTTTGCTTTACTACACTTTATATATAAAAAGATTTTCATGGATGTTGAAGCTTGTAATTGGTTTCTCTTTAGGAGCTGCCGCGGGTTTAACTTTTAAAGGCTTTTTTCCTGAGATCTTACCTCAAATTACAAAAAGTTTTAGACCTTTAGTTGTATTTGAAAATTCTGAAATAAACTGGATAACTAGTTTTGAAAATATTTTTTTCATTTTTACTTTATTGTCAGTTATGTATTATTTTTTCTTTACTATTAAACGAGAAGGAAGAGTTGCTAATTCTTTTGCTTATGCTGGAAGATGGCTTATGATGATTTGTTTTGGTGCTTTTTTTGGTTCTACTGTAATGGCTAGAATGGCACTACTTGTAGAAAGAATAAAATTTTTAGCACACGATTGGGTTGATGCAATACAAACTTTAATTGGATAACAAATGATTACTTCAAAAGAAGATTTAACCACAGTTTTAGTTACCGATTGTGGTTCTACCACAACAAAAGCGCTTCTTTTTGAGAAAACTAAAAGTGGGTGGAGGCAAACATTTAGAGGTGAAGCTCCAACTACAGTTGAAAAGCCTGTGGCAGATGTAACAGTAGGTGCTCTTAATGCTTTTAAAGAAATAGAAGAATTAAGTGGTCGAAGTATCTTAAAAGATAAAGATTTTAAAACACCAGCTCAAAAAAAAGAAGGAATAGATTTATATCTTTCGACAAGCTCTGCTGGCGGCGGGCTTCAAATGTTAGTTTGTGGAGTTGTGAAACATATAACAACGGAGTCTGCAGAAAGAGCTGCTTTAGGTGCTGGCGGAATAGTTTTAGATGCAGTTTCTGCTGATGATGGGAGAGAAGATTTTGAAAGAGTTGAGAAAATTAGGCATCTTAAACCTGATATTGTTTTGCTATGCGGTGGAGTTGATGGTGGATCTACAGTACATGTAATTGAAATGGCTGAAACAATACTAGCCGCAGCACCTAGACCTAGATTTGGAAATACTTTGCAATTACCTGTTATTTATGCCGGGAATAAAAATGTTGCAAAAGAGGTTGAAGAAATTCTAAGTGAAATTGCAAAAGTTTTAATGGTTGAAAATTTGAGACCTACAGTTGATAAAGAAAATTTAGGACCTGCCAGAGAAGCTATTCATGAATTCTTTCTATCTCACGTAATGAGTCATTCACCTGGTTATAACAAGCTTCTAGCTTGGTCTCCAGTGCCAGTAATGCCGACTCCTGCAGCTGTGGGAGATATAATGAGAACCTATGCTGAAAAAAATAATTTAAATACTCTTTGTGTTGATATAGGTGGAGCAACAACAGATGTTTTTAGTGTTTTTAAAAATAAAGTAGGTGAATTTATTTTTAATAGAACTGTATCTGCAAATTTAGGAATGAGTTATTCAATTGCCAATGTTTTAATTGAAGCTGGAGTTGAAAATATTTCTAGGTGGCTACCGAGTGATGTAAAAGATTCGGAGGTGAAGGATAGGCTTAGGAATAAAATGATTCGTCCATCAAGCATTCCACAAACTAAAAACGATCTCTGGCTAGAACAGTCAGTATGTAGGGAAGCATTGCGATTATCTTTGGAACATCATAAATCTCTTGCAGTTGGCTTAAGTGGAGTTACTCAACAAAGAGGAATAGCAAGTATTTTTTCTCAAACCTCAAATAGATATGAATTAGTAGATCAGATGAAACTCGATATGGTAATTGGTTCAGGTGGAGTACTAAGTCATGCTCCAGAACGTTTAGGGGCAGCTTTAATGATGATTGATGGTTTTAGTTTAATGGGCTTAACTGAAATTGCTGTAGACTCTATTTTTATGATGCCACATTTAGGAGTTTTATCCTCTGTGCATCCTGAAGCTGCTGAAGAAATTTTTTTAAATGATTGTATGGTAAGAATTTGTCATTCTATAGTCCCTGTGTATAAAGAAAAAGCTACCAAAAAATTAAACTTAGCTCGTGTATTCGTTAATCACAAAGAAGTAGGTATAGTTATAAAAAATAAGATTCAGAGAGTAGATATTCCTGAAGGTCAGGTTTGCGAAATTAGAGTTGAACCTCTACAAAAATCTGTTGATTTAGGAAATGGACAAGGCGAAAAAATATCTAAAACAATAACAGTAGCTGAATATGGTTTGATACTTGATGGTAGAAATAGACCAATACGCAATACCAAAAATGAGCTTCAAAATGAAATTTATAAAGAATTAGGCTTATTATAATGAAAAATGTATTAACACCTGGATTACAAGTTTTAAAAAGTACAAAGTTGAAAAAAATAAGAGAGCTGCCTATTAAAGGATCTGTTCTTGTTAAAGTTGGTGATTTAGTAAACGGCAAACAAGATGTTTGTAGAGCTGATTTACCAGGAGATTTAAGAATTTTAAGAATACCTGAGCGAATGGGTATTGAAGTTGAGGAAGTTCTTGCTGGTTTAAAAATCAAAGAAGGGCAGTCAATTCAGCAAGGAGATGTTATTTGCGAACATTCTGGTTTATTTGGTTTATTAAAAACTACATATGATTCACCAAATACTGGAATTGTCGAGTTTATAACTAAAAAAACAGGGAATATTGGCCTAAGATTACCCTCTAAGCCATTAAGTTTAAATGCTTATGTTGATGGCAAGGTTGTATCAATTGTTGAAGAAAAATCTGTTGAAATTGAAGTTAGTGGTAGCTATATACAAGGGATTTTTGGTGTAGGAGGAGAAAAGTATGGAAAACTTAAGGTTATTGCAGAGGCAAATGAAAAGCTAAGTTTAGATCATCTAGACAATGATATTGAAGGATGTATTTTAGTAGGAGGAAAACTTCCTGATTTTAATTTTTTACTACAAGCTGAAAAAGCAGGAGCTATAGGTTTAATTGCTGCCAGTATTACAGAAATTCCATTAAAAACTTATCTTGGCTACGATCTCGGATTAGCTGTAACAGGTGATGAAGATATTGCAATTAGTATAATCATAACTGAAGGTTTTGGAGATCTTAATTTTTCTAAAAGAGTTTATGATTTATTAAAAAATCTTGATGGTAAGATGGCATCTATAAATGGAGCTACTCAAGTTCGCGCTGGGGCAATAAGACCGGAAGTTTTAGTATCTGGTGATTTTAGCATTGAATCTGATGTTGATTCTAGGAAAGTTACATTTGAGTCAGGACTAGTAGTAGGACAGTCTATCAGAATAGTTAGAGTTCCTTACTTTGGAGAGAGAGGAGAGATTGTAGAAATGCCAAATAAGAAGGAAGTCATTGATAGTGGTGCGAAAGCACGTATTTTAAGAGCTAAATTAGAAAGTGGAGAAGTTGTTACTGTTCCTCGGGTAAATGTTGAGATTGTTTAAATTTAGATATTTTCCTAATTTTATCCAATGTACTAAATAGCAAAGTGTTGCATAGTAAGTTACGATTCTCTGTTTTAAAAAATGAACAAAATTGAGCTAAATTCAAAAAATTGCTATAAATGAAATAAAAATGTCTAAATTTTTAACAAAAAATAAAAATCTTCTTCTATTACTCTCTTGGTTTAATTTAGCAATTGCTTCTCCGCTCATTCAAAAAATTGGAAATTTTCCTGATTTTCTTGTTGCACATCAAGCTAACTCTTTTGAAATTTTAGCTCTTGTTAGTTTTATTTTACTAGCTCCTGCTCTGTTTATTTATTTTATTTATCTTCTATTTTATTATTTAATATCTAAAAATATAGCTAAAACTTTTTTTAGTTTATGTTTGCTAATCTTATTTAGTATTACCGCTCTTTTGCTGCTGAATAGTTTCGAATTCTCAAATGCCTGGTTAGAGATCTTTATAGCTTTTGTTATTGGATTGTTTTTTCTATATCTTTATATTTATAAAACTACTTTCACTAAGTTTTCTATTACATTGTTAGTATTAGTCCCCTTAACTATCTTTACGCTCAGTCAAAAAACAGGATTAATTAATAATTTGTTTCATAATAAAAATAGCTCTGCTAGTTTCTCTAAAACGAAAACTCCGGTGGCAGTGCTTATTTTTGATGAATTGCCTCTAAATGCAATTATGAATAGTAAGGGAGCAATTGACTCAATAAATTTTCCTAATTTTAAAAGATTAGCAAGTATTTCTAATTGGTATAAAAATGCGACAACTCTTAGTACGCGCACTGAATATGCTGTTCCAGTGATATTATCTGGTTCAGTACCAAGCCATGAAGCTATTGCAACTTCTAGAGATTATCCTGAGAATTTATTTTCTATTTTAAGTAGTACTCATAATCTGCATGTATATGAAACAGTGACTAACTTATGTTCAACATCATCTTGTTCTGTTAAATCTCAGAAAAGGAGTTTTTATGCGCGAATTAAAAGCTTACTATTTGACAGCTCTGCAATTTATTTAAATGTCTTATTACCAAAAAGTTTTCACGATAGAATTCCTAGTTTAGATGGAAGTTGGAAAGATTTTTGGTTGAATACTCAAGATGAGGAAGTTGTTAAGATACGTGAAAATTCAAAAAGACTTGTTCGCTATAGAAAGTTTTTATCTGAAATTGTTCCAACAAAAGAGCCAGTACTTCATTTTTATCATATTCTTTTTCCTCATACACCACATGAGTTTTTACCGTCTTTAAAAACTTACTCGCATACTGGGCAATTACCTTGGGCCTATCAAAAGGAAGTTTGGATTGATAATGAATGGGGGAGATTACAAGCTTATCAGAGGTTTTATTTACAAGTTCTAGCGGCTGATAAAATTTTAGGCGAGTTTTTAGATGCTCTTGAATCGGCTTCACTTTTAGATAGTTCTTTAGTTCTGGTTGCTTCTGATCATGGTATCACTTTCGAAGTTGGATCTCATCGTCGAGGAGTTCCAGGATTTAAAAATTTCATTCAAGACGATCTCAGAACGCTTTTGTTTATAAAAACACCAAATCAAAAAAATGGAACTGTTTCAGAAAAATTAGCACAAACTAATGATGTTTTGCCTTCCATCGCAGAAATTTTGAATATTAAGCTTACTTCTAAAAAAATAGGAAAGTCTCTTTTTAAAAAAGGAGAGAACAATGAAAGTAAAAATTTTGTTTTACCTAGAAAGTATTGGAAAAAATTTCAAATTCCTTTCGAAGCATATGAATATAACTTTCCTAAAAATGAAAGTTTAGATACAGTTCATTGGCGCGAATCACATTTTGGAGTTGGTCGTGATTTGAATATGTTTAACATCAGTATAAGACCTCATCTCTTGAATAAAAAAGTTACAGGATTTTTGAGTCAAAGTAAAAATAATTCTAAATTAAAATTAATAAAATCTAATTTAATTTTTAAAGACAAAAATATTAGTATAGTTAATTTCGATCCTGAAACCTCGTTTTCACCAATTCATGTTTTTGGAAGATTAAATAACGCTAGTGATAAGCAAGTTGAGATAGCTTTGGTAGTTAATGGAAAAATTGTAGGTGCAACTAAAAGTTATAAAGCTAAGAAAAAAGGTAAGGAGTTTCGGAATTTTTCAATCTTGTTTTCTGAGTCAAATTTAAATTCAGGTCTAAATGAGTATAGTTTGTATGAGATACTAGAAAAGATAGATAAAACTCTTTTACTTTTACCTATTACGGATATTGATAAATGAAAAAGATTTTACTAATGCTTATTATAATTTTTCATTTTAGTTTATACGGCGAATCTACAACATACGATCGTCCTAATATCCTTTTTATACTTGCCGATGATTTAGGTTGGGCTGACGTTGGATTTCATGATAGTCGAATATTAACTCCAAATTTAGATAAGTTGGCAGAACAAAGTACAGAATTAACTACATTTTATGTTCAACCTGTTTGTACACAAACAAGAGCAGCATTTCTAACTGGCCGTTATCCTTTTCGTTATGGCTTAGGATACAAAGTAATAAAACCAAATGTAAAACATGGATTACCTAAAGAAGAAATCACAATCGCGAAAGTCTTAAAACAGAACGGATATAGTACGGCTATATTTGGAAAATGGCATTTAGGTGATTATCAGGGAAAATTTCTTCCAAGTGTACATGGTTTTGATGTTCATATTGGTAACTATTGTGGTTGGGTAGATTATGATAATAGAGCAAGACCTAACTATCAAAATGCTGATAATACAAATATAGATTGGCATAATAATAGTAAAATCCATAAAGTAAGTGGTTACACTACAGACTTAATTACTGAAGATGCAATTAATTGGATCAAAGAAAAAAAGAAAGAGAAATCTTCGTTTTTTAGTTATTTAGCTTATACTGCTCCTCATGGTCCACTAAAAGCTCCAAAGGAGTTTATTGAGATGTATTCAAATATTAAAAACTCTCAAGAAAGAAAATATGCTGCAGTGGTAACTGCTTTAGATTCTGCAATTGGAAAATTGTTAAAAACCATTAAAGATGAAGGCTTAGAGAGAAAAACATTAATATTTTTTACAAGCGATAACGGTGGTAAAGTGAATGGTGGAGGTTTTAATCATCCTTTAAGGGGAGGCAAGAAAGATTTATATGAAGGAGCATTTAAAGTTCCAACTTTAATCAAATGGCCAGGCGTTATTAAGGCTGGGGAAAAAATAGATATTCCAATGCATGTGGTTGATCTTTTTCCAACTATATTATCAGCTACAAAAGTTTCAAATAATATTGGATTAGCTATTGATGGTATTGACTTGCTGCCAATTTTACTTGAAGGCAAAAATACTAGAAAAGAGCTATTCTATGGCCAGAACCATAGGGGAGCTGCAATTAGGGTTGGGAAGTATAAGCTGATTTCTTATACTAAAATTGGCAAGAATGAACTCTACGATCTTGAGAAAGATCCTAGCGAAAATATTGATTTATCTAAGGATAAGCCTGAGATTGTAAAAAACTTATTAAAGCAAATTGAGCATCATATTAGTAAGTAATTAATCTTTAATCTTACAATTTTAGCCTATTCTCCACTCTCCTCACTTGTTTCTAGACTTAAATCTCTGTAATGTGTAAATTCAGTAATCTTCTAGGAGAGAGTATATGCTTATGAGTAAATTTTCGATTTTTGTTCTAATTTTATCATTTTTTACTATTCTTGATTCTGCTTTAGCTTATATAGATCCTGGAACGGGAAGCATGATTCTTCAAATTGTAGTTGCAGTTTTTATTGGTGCTATTTTTACTATAAAGAGTTTTTGGTATAAAATTACAAGTTTTTTCTCTGGTAAAAAAACTAAAAATTCAAGTTCTGAAAATGAAGTAGAAAAATAGTTATGAATACAGATACAGAAAAACATAATAGCTCATTTCGTGACCCAGATGGTTTTATTTTTCTTAAAGACAGTATTCTCTACCGTCAGATAAATAAGAGTGGGCAAGAAGATTATGATGCTCTTATGTCCTCTGGTTTGTATAAGGAATTAATTGATAAGAAGAGTTTAGTAGCTCATAAAGAGTCAACTGAAAAGCATGAAGCTTCTAACTCTTTGTATAAAATTATAGAGCCTCAATTTATACCTTTTATTTCATACCCTTACGAATGGTCATTTAGTCAATTAAAAGCTGCTGCTCTCTTAACGCTAGATATACAAAAATCTGCCTTAGAACGTAACTTAAGTTTAAAAGATGCAAGTGCATATAATATTCAATTTTCAGAAGGTAAGCCTATCTTTATTGATACTCTGTCTTTTGAAAAATATGAAGAGGGTAAGCCTTGGGCTGCGTATCGTCAGTTTTGTCAGCATTTTTTAATTCCTTTAGCTTTGATGAAACATATTGGACCAGAAGTTTCTCAAATGTTTAGAACAAATATAGATGGTATACCTTTAGAGTTAGGCCATAAGCTTTTACCTTTTAAAACTTATTTTAGTTTTGGTCTTTTAGTTCACGTTCATCTTCATTTTCTATTTCAAGCTAAAAATAGTACTACAACTAGCGAAAGCAAGAATACGAAAGCTATAAAAAAATTTACTAAATTTAATTTTCTTGCGCTTTTAGATAGTTTAAGAAGTTTGATTTTGAAGTTAGATTTAAAAATTGAAAAATCAACTTGGAACAAATATTACGGTGAAACTAATTATTCTGACAGTGCGATGACGGCTAAAGAACAATTAGTCAGTGATTTTGCGAAAGAAGTTGATCCTAAAATTGTTTGGGACATGGGAGGCAATACAGGTCGCTTTAGTAGATTGCTTGCAAATTCTGAAACTAATTGTATTTGCTTTGATTTTGATCATTGGTGTGTCGAGCTTAATTCTCGTGAAGTTTTTAAAAATAATGAAAACCATGTTTTACCATTAGTTTTAGATGCGAGTAATCCAAGCCCTGCACTTGGTTGGTCTAATACTGAAAGATCTTCTTTAACTGAAAGAGGTCCATGTGATTTACTTTTGGCTTTAGCTCTAGTTCATCATATATCTATTGCTAATAATATACCTTTAGAATTAGTAGCAAAGTATTTTGCAAATCTTTCTAAAAATTTAATTATAGAATTTGTTCCTAAAGTTGATTCTCAGGTAAAGCGTCTACTTAGTGCAAGAGAAGATATTTTTACAAATTATAATATAGAATATTTTGAACAAGTTTTTTCAGATTATTTTCGTATTGTAAGAAAGGAAAAAGTTGAAGGTTCAGAAAGGACCCTATATTTAATGACTTTGAAGTAAATTTATATTTGAATAGTTTTACTTAGTGACGCAGAGTTATAGAGATGTAGAGTTTCTAGAGTGATTTTATTTAACCACAGAAACACAGAATAAATATTAATTCTGTGTTTCTGTGCTTCTGTGGTTAGACAAAAAAAACTATAACATTAACTTTCACGATCTAAGTTTTTTTAATAAAGCCTTATCTTTCTTGCTCAGTTTTTCTGTAGCAGCTTGCCATCCAGCTGGAGGAAGATCTTGAGCAATGCTTTTTAAATATTTAAATGTTTTTTCTGGATAAACGTTATACATTTCTCTAAGTGTCCATCCAAAAGCTTTTTTAACATAAAAGTGCTCATCTTTAAGTAATGGTTTAATCATAGAAAGAGCTAGATTAAAGCTTGGTTGTTTAATTTTTCTAGCACTAGAATAGTAAAAAAGGCTAATTATAGATAATCTTCTATGCCAAGGATTTTTACTTTTATTCCAAACTTTTAAAGTAGGCAAAACCTCTTTTGGAAATTTTTCATGAAGCTCTGCATAAAAGCTACATATGACATCACCATGCGCCCAATTATCTATTCTTTTTGACCAAGGCTTAATTGCTTTCCAATGCTCTAAGTCAAAAGTCCCTTTAAATTTTTCAAGATACATTAAAGGCTGATTTAATACTTCAAAGTACTTCGTTTCATTCCAAATATAAGTCCAAAGCTTAAATCTTTCTTTTTCGTTTAACTCTGGAAAAGAAAATAACTGCTTATTCATTTCTCTTTGTCTAGGAATTTTAATGGCAGCAAGATGTATAAAATTACTATTGTAGTAAGAGCCAATAACCTCTTTACATTTTTTAGCTTCTTTTTTGAGTTCTTTTTCAACTAAAGTAAGGTATTTTTTCATCAATTTAGCTTACAGAAATACTAAGGTTTTGTCATATTATTAAAGAAACTATTATAATTATAAATTTGAGTAGTTTTTATAATTTGATATATTAGTTAATAACTAAATTAGGAATAAAATATGAGTCTAGAAAGTAAAATTGTTGAGGGGATGATAGTCGAATCTAGAGAAGGTAATAATTTAGAGACTCTTGCTGGTTTAAAATCCCCTAGTTGGAGTGATGTTTCGCCTTTATTATATAATAATTTAGGTAATAGAAGCCAGAAAAATAGATATGACCTTCCAGTTGTTTCTTTTATCGTAGAGCTTAATGCTGCTAAAGGGCCAGCTTCATTTGTATTGCATGACCTAATTGTAGGAGGAGTTCATTTTCTAAGATCTGCACATATCTCTGGAGGAAACCTTTTTGATGATATATTAAATGACTTTGAAGCTTCTCATAATTTAAGTCAACAGATTAGAGAGTATGAAGGCAATGATACTTTTGTTTATTCTGAAGGATATGCTCACGTAGAATGGGATCCTAGTGCAAATAACTTGATAGTTCATGCTGACGTACTTGATGATTCTCCTAAAAGAATAGCAGGCATATTGCAACAAGCTTTTCCGACTTATCAAGTTTTGGTAAAACAACGTGGATTATCTTTACCAGCTTCAGTTTCTATTTTTTAACTAATATAGTTATCTCTCTGAGAAGATTGAAAAGAGATGTTATCAAGCAAATTGATAGAGTTTCTCGTTCAATAGCATTTAAGTTAGTTGATTGTAGTGGAAAAAGAACTGTATTTTTCAACAGACTGATAAATTAATTCAGAATGCTCTATAGGTGAACATTTTTTTTCTCTATTCGTTAACAATAATAATCTGAGTTTCTTAGTAGCTTTATTAAACAAAACTCAGGTTAATAAAACTTTTCTCTCAGCAGTAGGAACAAACTCACGTCTATCATTTTCAACCGTAATGACACCTTCCCCCCAGTCGTGACCTACAAGTTTTGAATTAAATGGAAATCTACCTTCATCATTGGGATTATAGACTTCGCTAGTAATATAAAAAAGATTAGCTACATTTGAAATTACCTTAAGCCCATGTAAAACTCCTTGAGGAATTTTTATGCATACTGCAGACGCTTTGTCATTTTCTTCTTTGTCGCCCATGTAAACAATGACTTTACTTTTGTAAGTAGGACTTTCTTCTCTGTTATCAAAAAAAACTGCCTCAACTACCCCAGTTGCTACATACCACCAATCAATTTGTAGATGATGATAGTGCCAAGCTTTAACAACATTTTTTGTCATTTTACTGTGACTCCATTGAGAAAATTTACCATTCTCAAAAAAATCATCAGTATGTCTTATCACTTCTCGAAAAAATCCTCTATCGTCAGGATGACTTTTTAGTTCTTTAATAATTAGTCCAGCTATTGAGTTCTTGTTATTCATATATTTAATGCCCTAGAAAGACGATCTAGCACGGCAGGCTCAAGAGAGTCAAATTCTTGCTTGTCAATAACAATATATTCAAAGTTTAGTTGGTCGATCTTTCTAAGTGTTGAGTAGAGATTTCTTCTGATTTCATCTATAGCATTATTTTCACTTAAAACAAATGATTTATACTGATTAGAATTTTTACGAATTCCTAAAAAGCATACTTTAGAATTTAAAACTGTTTTAGGTAAATTATGTTCAAAAATAATTTTAGTTTTAGGCGTGTAATGTTTTAGATGAAGTCCTGGGGATAAACTCTTATCAACGCTATTTGTTACTTTTTGAACTTCTTCATTAAGTATGTTCTCTAAAATATTTTTTGTAATAGCGCCTTCTCTTAAAATGATTGGTTTACTTTGAGTAATGTCTAAAACAGTTGATTCAATACCTACTTTGCATTGATTACCATTTAGAATTAAAGAAACTGACTCAGCCAGATCAAGGACATGTTCTGCAGAAGTTGGGCTTACGTATCCAGATTTATTGGCACTAGGAGCAGCGATAGGAAAATTACATATTTGCAGTAAGCTCAAAGCTATAGGATGATCTGGAATTCTAATTGCAAGAGTTTCCTTACCAGCTGTAACAGAATAAGGAATTCTTTTAGATTTAGGTAAAATAAGAGAAATAGGACCAGGCCAGAGATCTTTTACTTTATTTAGTCGATTAAAAATTTTGAGATTTTCTAAATCAGCAACTAATGTAATTTGTTCAAAGCTTCCTATATGTAAAATTATTGGATTTGTTTTAGGTCTTTTTTTAGCTTTAAAAATTTTACTTACTGCGTCTTCTAAAAGAGCGTTAGCTCCAAGGCCATAAACAGTTTCGGTAGGAAAAGCTACAAGTTCACCATTCCGCAAGAGTTTAGCGGCAAGTAGTATGTTATCTTTAGTGGCTTCTACTAAGGACGATTGAGTTTGTTGCCCATTTCTTTTGCACACGAATTAATTTCTTTTAAGAAAGATTTAATAGTTGAGTTATCTAAAGTTTTAGAGCTTAAGGAATGAAAAACCTTAGAATCGAAATTATCAATGCATTTATTATCTATAACTTTAGGGCCTAAAAAAGCTGATGGTGCAGAATTACGTCCAAATCTATTAGGGGACATAGCCCATCTTTTAAGAGCTAGATCTCCTAAGATGCTACCTTGGCAAAATGGGTGTTTAGCGCTACTAAAAAAACAAGCTGTTTTTCTCGAAGAACTTTGATTCATGCATTCTTCTATTAGATCTGCACATTGTGGGAACGCATTAGAACCACTTCTAAGTCCAGTATCTGCACAAAAAGCATTGCTTGTAATCAAAAGTAAAGTTAAAAAAAGCTTATTCATATATATTCTCCGGCTAAAATTCATTCCTTTTTTCTCATAGCATTGTACCATTCCTAAAAGTACTTAGGCAAAAAAAAGTAAGCAATTAGAATGGTATCGTAAGTGACTAATAATACTCTTAATTTAACTAATAATGAATAGCTGTAAAAGCTTAAGTTATTTATATTCTATGACGAATAACTAGATCGAATCAGTAAATTTCATAGGAATATAATGACGAAACTACCGAGAAATAAGAATAATAATAGTAAAAAATACGATATTTTTACAAGTGAAGTGCCTAAATCTCAAAATGATGAGGGAGCAGTAGTTGTGATTTGTGCTCTTCTAATAGGTGCTTTAGTTATGTTAGTTGCTTCATCGTCTTTGGTTTCTAATAAAGCATATATTAAATCACAAACACGTAATGCTGCGATGAACACTACACTATCTGCTGCTGCACAATTATGTCCAAAAGCAGAATGTCTTCAAGAAAGTGTTGAAGTTGCACTCAATGTTTTAAATGAATATGAGTTTTATAATGGACATAAAAAGATTATTTCTAACTTTAATTTAGAAGATTTAAATATGCTTGGTGATGATGGATATAATGAGGAAGTGTGTGGTTCTGATCCAAACGTCTTTTGTGCAATTTCTGAGGATGGAAATTTATTTGCTAAGCTTGGTTATGGAAGATTTATACCTTTAGCTTCTGATGATACGAGATTGAGTGATCCAGATTCTCATCCGGAGTTAGTTTGTGATGAATTCTGTAGCGAATTTATACCAACTGCAGGTCCGTGGGCTTCAGAACATCCTGGATTACCAATACAGGTCGTATCTAATGCGTTTTCAGTAAGTATTGGGGTAAGAGAGGTAACAAGTGTTTTTAGTAGTTTTTTTGGTGAGAAAATAGAAAGTGATTCAGGTCTTCTTTGGAGTGATGCTGTTGCCTTATCTGGTTCAGTTGAGCCTCACCCTTTAACTGTTCCCTTCGCAATTCCAGTATGTGCTTTATTAAATAAAGATGGTAATTACGTTCCTGAGGATGTAACCAGATATGATAGAATTTTTACCGGAATAAATAGATATGAGTCAGGGGAGCCAGGTAGCGATACTTTGCTTCCTGGATTGCTATATAATGCCACATCTGATTATGGGGAAGTAACAATTCATGAGTTAAATTGGAATGGTAAACATAGTGGTTGTGAAGGCGGTACTATGTGTACAAGCTATATGGCAAATGGAGATCATTCTGAGCACTACAGTTATGAAAAAGTAGGCTTTAAAAATACTAGCCCTGAAGCTGAATCCTTAGGAGACGCTTTTGGAGTTGTAGGACTTCCTGCGGTGATAGTACCAGATTGGGTTACAAATGAAGTACAATATGAAAATTTTATACTTGATAAATTTATAAAAGTAACTACTCCTGTAACTACTGATATTCCACTTTTTAGTCCTGGTTTACCGTTTAAGTTTTTAAAAAATGGATTTACTCTTCCTGATAGTGAAGAGTTTCTTTGGAATAAACTATCTAATAATGTTGTTGTTCCTTTTATAGATGATGATGACAGTGGGGAAAGTAGCTATTATATACCAGCTATTAATTCGTATCTTGAAATGCCTCAAGATTTACAAATTGGAATTGAAGGAATATCAAATACAGATGTAGGTTCTGTGTTGCACTCGCATTTTGAGAATGAAACGTGTGATGCTGGTGACGTATGTACAAACCTTGAAGATTCAAGTGGTTTTCCTGAGCAAAGTAATTTTAGAAAAAAGGGGTTTTGTCCTTCTAGGAGAGTTGAAATAAAATGTTACGATAGCGATAAGGATGAATGGAAAGAAGCTAGTGAGTGTGCGCAAAAATGGGATGGCTCTACTTTTTCTAGCGGATCTCATTTTGGTGATACCCCTCAAGAAAGTTGGGCTATAAGTGGCGAAAAATTTATTTCTGGATTGTCTTTTACAGGTATTCATTCAAATCATGGTAACAAGAACATCAATCCTAACTTACAACTTAGAGTTAAATATAAAGATGGGGTCGATGAATCAACTCCGGTTCTTGTTGCAAAGATTCCTGTAATTGGAAATTCTGATTCTAGCGCACTAGATTGTAGCCAAGTTGGTAGTGAGAAGATTGACGAAACTAAAGAATATGAAGTTGTTGGTTCTGTAAATGTTGAATTAATAGATGTTTCTATAAAGAAACCTACAAATCTTCAAGCTCCTTTTAAAATGACTGATTATGGTGTAGCTTCATTAGCTCCAACTCCTTCAGGGTATCCAAATGTAGATGTAGATGGAGTGATAATTGATAATGAGGCGACATTAACTGGACCAAATCCTTGGTATTTTTCAAATGAGCTGTCGAGTGGTGCTAATCCATATCATAAAGCTACAGATTGCAATATGGTTGTAGGAAGAATTACAAAAGCTCCAGTAAAAGTAATTTCTGCAGTTGTAGATCCTAAAAGACCTTTTGTTGTTAAGTAAGAATTTCTATTCCCCGAGGGATACTATCTTACTCGCACAATTCTACCAACACTCCTTGAAAGCTTTTAGGGTGTATAAATGCAATTTTTTTGCCTTGTGCTCCTATTCTTGGAATTTCATCTATAAGCTTTAAGCCTGAAGTTTTAAAGCGCTTTAACTCTAACCTTATATCGTTAACTTTGTAACATATATGATGAATGCCAGTACCTTTTTTTGAAATAAACTTAGAGATAGAGCTTTTTTCGTGAGTAGAGGCGATTAATTCTAGTTTTGTATTTTCTAGTTCTATAAAGCAAATTTCAACTTTTTGGTCAGTTAATTTTTCTCTAGCACCAATTTTAAATCCAAGTTTTGTATAAAGGCTAATACTGTCATCTAAGTCGCTTACTGCAATGCCTATATGATCTATTGGATAATTAAATTGTTTTGTATTCATATACGGCTTATTTTGTTACTAACTTTTTCGTCTTTTTAAAACCATAGCTCTCTCGTTACGAAACAAATATGAAAGTTACAGTAATAAATGTATTTTCTAACAAAAAAAAAGCAGACACAAGGCCTGCTTTTTTTTTGTTTTTTGAAAAGTACAAAAAGAATGATTTTACATCATTCCGCCCATACCTCCCATTCCACCCATTCCGCCCATTGGAGGAGCATGGTGATGATCGTCGCCGCCTTTATCAGGTTGATCAGCAATAATAGCCTCAGTTGTAAGCATTAATCCAGCAACTGATGCAGCATTTTGAAGTGCAGTTCGTACAACCTTTTTAGGGTCAATAATTCCAGCTTCAAACATGTCTTTTTCGTAATTACCAGTTGCAGCGTTATAGCCATATGAACCAGTTTTAGAAGCAACGTCGTTTACAACAATAACCGCTTCAACTCCAGCATTATATGCAATGTTTGTAAGAGGGGCGCGAAGCACCTTACGAAGGATGTTTACTCCGTAAGCTTCTTCCTCAGTACAATCAATGTTTTCAAGTGAAGATTCACATCTAATTAATGCAACACCGCCACCTGGAACGATACCTTCTTCAACTGCAGCTCTTGTTGCATGAAGAGCATCTTCTACACGAGCTTTTTTCTCTTTCATTTCAACTTCAGTTGCAGCACCTACGTTAATAACAGCAACACCGCCAACAAGTTTAGCCAGACGCTCTTGAAGTTTTTCTCTGTCATAGTCAGAAGTAGTTTCTTCAATTTGTGCTCTAATTTGATTAACTCTTCCATTAATTGCTTCGGAAGTACCAGCACCATCGATGATTGTTGTATCATCTTTAGTTATAGTAATTCTTTTTGCACTTCCAAGTTGCTCAATTGTAACGTTTTCAAGTTTTCCACCTGTATCTTCGTTAATGCACTCTCCACCGGTTAGGCAAGCAATATCTTCAAGCATAGCTTTTCTTCTATCACCAAAACCAGGAGCCTTAACAGCACAAACATTAAGCATACCTCTTAGTTTGTTAACGACAAGAGTTGCTAGTGCTTCACCATCAACATCTTCAGCAATAATAATTAAAGGTTTCTTTAATTGAGCTACTTGCTCCAGAACTGGCAATAAGTCTTTCATGTTAGAAATTTTCTTTTCATGAATAAGAATTAGAGCGCTATCATGTTCAGCTATCATTCTTTCCGGGTTAGTTACGAAGTAAGGTGATAGGTATCCTCTATCAAATTGCATTCCTTCTACTACTTCAAGAGTAGTTTCAGTTCCTTTTGCATCTTCAACGGTGATAACGCCTTCTTTACCAACTTTTTCCATAGCTTCAGAAATCATAACGCCGATAGTTTTGTCATTATTTGCAGAAATAGTTCCCACCATTGCGATTTCTTCTTTACCGCTAGTTTGTTTACTCATTTCGCCTAAAGCTTTAGAAACTGCTTCTACAGCTTTATCAATTCCGCGCTTAAGTGACATTGGGTCGTGACCAGCCGCAACAAGCTTAAGACCTTCTCTACAAATTGCATCAGCCAAAACTGTTGCAGTTGTTGTTCCATCTCCAGCAACATCAGATGTTTTAGAAGCAACTTCTTTAACCATTTGTGCTCCCATGTTCTCAAACTTATCTTCTAGTTCAATCTCTTTAGCAACAGTAACACCATCTTTAGTAACAGTTGGTGCTCCAAAGCTTTTTTCAATTACAACATTACGTCCTCTAGGACCCATTGTAACTCTAACAGCGTCAGCAAGTTTTCTTACTCCATTTAAGATGTGTTCTCTGGCATCAATACCAAAGTCAAGTTTTTTTGCAGTCATTTTTTTTCCTTATTAAATAAAATTATTGTTCGAAAACAGCGTAAACGTCTTCTTCTTTCATAATCAGAAGATCGTTGCCGTCAAGTTTGATTTCTTGTCCTGAATACTTTCCAAAAAGAATTGTATCGTTTTTCTTGATAACCATTGGAATAGTTTTTCCATCTTCGGTTACTTTTCCTTCTCCAATAGCGACAACTATTCCTTGTTGTGGCTTTTCTTTTGCAGAATCAGGGATAAAAAGTCCGGAAGCGGTTTTTTCATCGCTTTCAAGACGTTTTACTATCAGACGATCTCTTAATGGTCTGATTTTTTCAGTTGTATCACTCATTTTTCTCTACCCTCCTTATAAGGTTTTGGTGATTAAATTAGTAGAAAACTAGAAAAGTAAATTCTAGTTTAGCTAAAACTTTAAATATATTAAACACTTAACTTTGACTATGTATTTTCTACATCAACATTTCCTACATCAAGTAGTACATGTTGAGCAATATAGCTAAGCAGTCAATAAATGCTCATTCAATGAACAAAATTCAAGAGCTAGCGGTAAAAAACTAGCAAATGAAATAAGTTAATGACCGATATTACTTTAAACATAGCTTTTAATCAAACTTATCAGATACTAAATTTATTGATAAATTATTGAATTTATTTTATAAATTTTATTAATGAACTTAGCTCATAAAATATCAAATTCTAACAATAGTAAATTTATTGAACTTCTTGATCACGGCGTTAATGAAGGTGTCTTCCCTGGCTGTTCTCTTTTAGTGAAGATAGGAAAAGATGAGTTTTTTTGTGGACAAAGTGGCTCATTTACCTATGAACCGAAGGCTCAAGTGGTGCAAACCGAAACTGTGTTTGATATTGCATCAATTACAATACTTTTGGCAACTGTTTCTTTGTATACAAAATTTGAGAAGCTAGGTTTGTTAAGCTCAGATGACTTAGTATCTAGGTATATACAAAGTTTTTCAGTTAACAAAAAATCCTCAATAAAAATTTCTAATTTATTAAATCATACTTCAGGCCTTCCTGAGTGGGCACCGTTTTATCAGCAACTTTTAAAAGATCATCAAAATTCAAGACTTGGTATTATGTCAAGTTCTGGAGCGAAGAGTTTTGTATATAATGAAATAAACAGAAGTAAGTTAAAAAACTCTGTTGGTGTTAAGCAGTCATATAGCGATCTGGGTCTTATCGTTCTAGGACAAGTTATAGAAAAAATTGCAGGAACCAGTTTAGATAAAGTAGCACAAAAATTAATTTTTACTCCACTTGGTTTGGAAAGTACTGGTTTTGTTGATCTTGGTTTAGTAAGACGAAATAAAATTTTGCCTATTGAAGATTTAATTGCCCCAACAGAATATTGTGCTTGGCGAAAAAGAATTTTATGTGGCGAGGTTCACGATGATAATGCTTGGGCAATGGGAGGTATTGCACCGCATGCAGGTTTATTTTCTACAGTTAAAGATTTAGGTATATTCGCAGAAGCTATTTTAAATGCGACTAAAGGGAGAGATTCAATTTTTGACTCTAATATAATTGATAAGTATCTAAATTATCCTGCTAGTTTTGCAAATTCTAGTTGGCGTTTAGGTTGGGACTCTCCTTCAAAAGAAAACGGCCTAGAAGATATTGGTTTTTCTACAAATGCGAGAGGAATTAATTCTTTTACCGGTTGTTCGCTTTGGATTGACTCAGATAGAGATTTGAGTATCATTTTTCTTTCTAATAGAATTCATCCGTCAAGAAGTAATAAAAAGATTATGCAATTTAGAGTTGATCTTTTTAAACATATCTTAGAAGCTATTTAAATGTTAGAAAAGTTAGAAGCAGTAGTAAGAAGATTTGAAGAGTTGTCAACTCTTTTGGTATCTCAAGAAATAGTTTGTAATCCTGATTTGCTTAGAAAATACAGTAAAGAACATAAAGACTTATCTGAAGTAACAAGAGTTTATCAAGAATATAAAAAAGCGAAATCTGATTTTGATGGTAATAAAGAACTTATTGCTTCTTCCGATGATTCTGAATTGATAGAGTTAGCTAAATTAGAAAATTCAGAGCTTGAAGAAAATATTTTAAATTACGAAGAAGAACTAAAAGTTTTATTGCTACCAAAAGATCCTAATGATGATAAGAATGTAATCTTAGAAATCAGAGCAGGTGCTGGAGGTGATGAAGCATCTATTTTTGCTGGCGATCTTTTTAGAATGTATTCCCGGTATGGTGAAAATCTTAATTGGAAGACTGAAATAATGAGTTCTTCAGAAGGTACTACAGGTGGATTTAAAGAAATTATAGCAATGATTAAAGGTGCTGGAGCCTATAGTCGATTAAAGTATGAGTCTGGAGTACATAGAGTTCAGAGAGTTCCAGTTACTGAATCCCAGGGAAGAATACACACTTCGACTGTTACAGTTGCTGTACTACCAGAGGCGGAAGATGTTGAGATTAAAATTGAAGATAAAGATTTAAGGATAGATGTATATCGTTCTAGTGGTCCAGGAGGTCAAAGCGTTAATACGACTGATTCTGCTGTCAGAATTACACATATTCCAACAGGAGTGGTTGTTGCAATGCAGGATGAAAAATCTCAGCACAAAAACAGAGAAAAAGCGATGAAAGTTCTTAAGGCTAGAATTTTTGAAGCTGAACAAGCTTCACAAAATGCTGAACGTGCTGATGCTAGAAGATCTCAAGTTGGAACAGGGGATAGATCTGAAAAAATTAGAACTTATAATTATCCACAAACAAGAATTACAGATCACAGAATTGGACTAACCACTCATTCACTAGATGCAATAATTGCAGGGGATATAGACCAGTTAGTAGATCCTATTATTACTTTTTATCAAGCAGAAGCTCTTAAAGGTGAAGAGTAGCGTTCAGTATGTTTACGATCATCCGAGAAGCCTTATTCTTTGCTAAAGATAAATTAAGGAATATTTCAACTAGTCCAGCTTTGGATGCAGAAGTTTTACTTGAAAATGTAGCTAAAAAAAATAAAGAATTTTTTTATACTAATCCAGATTCAAAACTTTCAGAAAGTGAAAGGGAGTTATATCTTAGTTTTATATCCAGAAGAGAAAAAGGAGAGCCAGTTGCATATATAACTGGAGAAAAAGAGTTTTGGGGTTTAGCTATAAAGGTGAATCCATCTGTACTTATTCCGAGGCCTGAAACCGAACATATCGTTGAGGAAGTATCGAAGTATGTTGAACTTTTAGTAAGAGATTCAAAAAAAACTTTAAAGATTCTTGATTTAGGTACTGGGTCTGGATGTATATCAGCGGCAGTTTGTTTTGAACTGTTAAAAAAAGATATTGATTTTCAAATTTTAGCAACAGATCGATCAGAAGCTGCTCTTTTAGTAGCGAAAAAAAATTTTAAAAAATTTGGATACAATGAGAAAATCTCAACATTGCAAAGCGATTGGTTTGAAAACTTAGAAAACTACAAAAGCTATTTTGATATCATAGTAACAAATCCCCCATACGTCCCGCATATTTGGAAAAAAAAAGCTCAAAAAGATTTAAGTTATGAGCCAGAACTTGCACTTTATTCTGAAGACTCAGGATTCAAAGATGTTAAATTAATACTTAAAGATATATCAAATTATATGTCTCCTGATAGTTTATTTTTGTGTGAGATTGGAGATGAGCAGAGTGAATTATTAAAAGTATATGTTAATAATTTTGGATATAAAAAAGTAGAATTTATAAAAGATTTAGCTGGGGTAGAGAGAGTCTTAAGTGTTAGAAATTAATTTTTTCTTAACTTAATTGTATTGGCCTGTTTTAACAGGCCAATACAAACAAGAATAAGTAATAGTTATTTCTAACTAACTCTCAAATTCCTAATGACTGCCATCATGGTATCAAAAATGGCTTTAACTATATTTGTAAGTGCCTGAAAAGCAGCTTGCTTTTGTTTAAGTTTTATATCAGCAGCTTGAATCTTCCCAGGATCTCCTGATTTTGCTGCACTTAGCATCTCGCTTTGTGCTCCAGATAATTCTTGGCCAAGACTACTGGCGGCGTTCATTAAACTATTGTTATCAATTCTCATAATTTTTTCTCCATTAGGGGTTTGCTGTGAAAAATAATTTTTGTCAAAAAAATCTATTTTTCACAGACAAGGTTGGAAACAATTTAGCTAAAAAAAGTTTTGGGCATTTGTAAAAAATAGAGATATGTTTTTCCCATTTGTTATTTTTTATACTCATATGTAACCGTTCTAATTAAATAATCGGCGATTTTCTTTGAAAGTTTCTAGAGCTGTACATATTTTTTTAAAAGGTATAAGATTCAGATAGTTATCAAGCAAAACTTTGGATGGAAGACTACTACAAAAGCTAATATCTTATTTTAGCTTACTTTATTCCTATAAGTTTTAGTGATGAGGCATATATTATAGTCTCGTTTTGGAAAAATTTTTTATGAGAAGAGTAGTAATAACTGGGATTGGGATGCTTTCTCCCCTAGGAAAAAATTTAGAAACTTCTTGGTCTGGAGCTTTGTCAGGCAAATCAGGAATAGGCGTCATTTCTCAATTTGATGCATCTCTATTCGCTTCACAAATTGCTGGAGAAGTTAGTGATTTTGATGTTGCAGATTATATGTCTCCAAAGGAAGCTAGGAAAATGGGACGCTTTATTCAGCTAGCAGTTGTTGCAGCAGAGCAAGCTTGGGCAGATTCAGGTTTAAAAGAAGATTCATTTGATGCAACACGTGCGGGATCTATTATGGGTGTTGGTATAGGTGGTTTAGATACTCTTGAACATTATTATGGTGCTTACCTTGAAAGTGGTCCAAGAAAAATTTCACCTTTTCTCATACCTGCAATGATTTCTAATTTAGCTCCCGGTCATATTGGTATTAAATATGGTCTTAAGGGTGTAAACTTTGCAATAACAAGTGCTTGTACTTCTTCGACTCATGCAATTGGTGAATCTTATCGTATGATTGCCAATGGTGTACAAGATCTTATTTTTACTGGAGGCTCAGAGAGCGCAGTGACGCCTAGTTCAATTGGTGGTTTCTCTTCGATGAAAGCATTATCCACTAGAAATGAAGCTCCTGAAAAAGGTTCTCGTCCTTTTGACAAGGATAGAGATGGTTTTGTTTTAAGTGAAGGAGGGGTGGTTTTAGTGCTTGAGTCTCTTGAATCTGCAGAAAAAAGAAACGCTAAAATTTATGCAGAAGTTAAAGGTTATGGTTTTTCTTGCGATGCTGGACATATTACAGCCCCTTCGTCTGATGGTGCTGGAGCAATGAGTTGTATGGAGTTGGCTCTAGAAAATGCAAATTTAAAGCGAGAAGATATTCAGTATGTAAATGCGCACGGAACATCTACTCCTTTAGGTGACGTAGCAGAAACAGTTGCCATAAAGAATGTGTATGGAGATTGGGCAAAATCTGGGCTTTTAGTGAGCTCTACGAAATCAATGACAGGTCATTTACTTGGCGCCGCTGGTGCAATTGAAGCTGGTTTTTGTGCAATGGCCATAAAAGACGGGGTGGTTCCTCCTACCATTAACCTCGATAATCCAAGTGAAGAATGTGATCTTGATTATGTAGCAAACAAAGCTAGAAAAGTTGAATTAACAAATGTGATGTCAAATTCCTTTGGTTTTGGTGGTACTAACGCATCTGTAATATTAAGCAAGGTAGAATAAATGTCTAGTAAGCTAATAAAACCTAAAACAGTGAAAGGTTTTAGAGATTTATTGCCTATTATTGCTCAGCAAAAATCTAAAATGCTCGATAGTACAATATCTGTATTTCGATCTTATGCTTATAAGCCTATTGAAACTCCTCACTTAGAGTTAAGTGAAATATTATTAGGTGAAACGGAAGGTGATATTGGGAAGCAGTTATTTAGATTTGAAGATCAAGGTGGACGTGACGTTACTATGCGATTTGATTTAACAGTACCTTTTGCAAGATACGTAGTTCAGCATAAAAATGAAATTGGATTTCCATTTAAAAGATATGTAATTGGCAATTGCTTTAGAGGGGAGAATCCTCAAAGAGGACGCTATAGAGAATTTACGCAGTGCGATTTTGATATAGTTGGGACTGAAAATTTAAGTGCTGATGCAGAAATTATTCAAATTGTAATTAAATCTCTTCTTTCAATGGGTCTTAGTAATTTTAAGGTGAAAGTTAATAATAGAAAAGTTTTAACTGGCCTTGCTAAAGTTTTTAATCTTGAAGAGCAAGCTGAAGAGTTTATTAGAATAGTTGATAAGCTTGACAAAATTGGTTTTGAGAAAGTTGTTAGCTTATTAAGCGAAAAAGTTGGCTTCGATCTTAGTTTTGAATCTTTGCTGAAAAGTTTTTTGTCAAATGAAGGCGATCGTAGTCAAAGGCTTAAAAATGCAAAAGAAATTTTAAAAGATACTGAAATAGGGTTAGTTGGAATTAAGGAGCTAGAAGAAGTTTTTAAAATTTTAGATAACTTAAAGTTTTGTGAAAATTATTTTGATTTAGATTTGTCGATAGCGAGAGGACTTGGGTATTATACTGGTACAGTTTACGAAACTCATTTACTAAATGCGCTTGATCTTGGAAGCGTTAGTTCAGGTGGGAGGTATGATAATTTAACTCAAAACTATTCTAAAGACTTGCTTCCTGCAGTTGGAGGTTCACTTGGAATAGATAGAATTTTAGCTTATTTTGAAAATGAAGATTTAAATTTATCTCCTGCTGATATCTTAATTACATTTATGGATTCAAGCTTAGCTCCGAAATTGCATGAACTTGCAAACAGTCTACGAGAAGAAGGAGTTAAAGTAGAAATTTTCCCTGAAGTTTCAAAATTAAAAAAACAATTCACATATGCCGAAAGAAATAAGTATAAATATGTTTTAATGCAGGGTGAAGATGAATTTTTAAAAGAAATCTTTGCTCTTAAGAATATTGAGACAGGTGAAAAGATTGAAGTTAAAAGTATTGCCGAATTAGCAGAAAAAGTATTGTAATAATATAATAGCATTTAAAAACAACTTACTAGTTAATTTCCAGCTTACAAAAATTTTGATGGACAGAGTTCTGACACTTCACAATTAACACAATCTGGGTTCTGCGCCTTACAAACCCTTCTTCCGTGAAGAATTAACCAATGATGAAGATTCCTCCAAATACTTTTAGAAAATCCTTTCATTAACTGCTTCTCAATATCAAGTGGGGTTTTGCCTTTAGCTAGGCCTAATCTTTGAGAAACTCGAAAAACATGAGTATCAACAGCAATTGTTGGAGTGACTACTAACTCACCAAGAACTACATTTGCAGTTTTTCTTCCGACACCTGGTAGCTTTATGAGTTCGTTATGTTTTCTAGGCAATCTTCCCTTGTAGTTTTCTATTACCATTTTAGCCATATTTACTATATTTTTAGATTTAGTTTTATAATAGTTAACCTGTCTAATTATTTTTTCTATTTGACTAATTTTTGCTTCTGAAAGTTTTTTAAAAGACGAAAAATCTTTAAATAGAGTAGGAGTTACTTCGTTAACTTTTTTGTCAGTACATTGTGCTGATAAAATTACTGACACTACTAATTGATATGTATTTTTAAAGTTGAGCTCAGATTCAGGCTCAGGATATAATATTTCAAAAGTTTTTATGAGTTTTGTTTTATTCATATTCAAACTTTAATTCACAAAAATTTTTCTCATGATGAAAATCTGGTTTCCCTCCTTCATTCCACCCATGTGAAAAGTAATAAGGAGATTCATCATATAAAATAGAAGCAACATTAAGCTTACATTTGGTAAAATCTATCCCAAGCAATAAGTCTTTTTCTAAAAAACAAAAATTTATTTCCCAATAATTATCTCCATAAGTATTTTCTACTATCTCAGGATCAAATTTAACTTCTTTTTTTCTCTCTCTATAACCCTTAAATAAGGCGGACCACCAGGCTCCTGCAGGGCTAATATTAAATTCTTGATATGTTTTGTTTTGAGGATTCATTATAAAAATTTCAGAAACATCCATATCACTTAAGTTTTCTTTAAAAGTGCCTTTTGTAAGTTTTTCATAATATGGATTTTTTAAACATTTAAATTTAAAAGAAATCAGCTCATCTTTAAATCCTAGCTTATAAAAACATTGATATTTTGCTTTTTCCCCAAACCAGTCTTTTTTTATTTCTATATACTCATCGTTCTTTAAATTGGAAGTAGTATAAATAGTTATTTCTTTGCTGGTCATTTTAAGAATGTAGTGTTATAAAGTTACAAAAGCATTCACTGTTTTCAGGAGTGACTATATATGAATAATACAGAAACAGATACAAACAATCTAGCCTTATCTCCAATAACAGTACCAAAGCTGTTAGCTAAAAAAGGCAAAGAAAAAATAGCTGCATTAACAGCTTATGATTATACTTTTGCAAGATTGTTAGATGCTACAGGCATTGATTTTATTTTGGTTGGAGATTCGCTTAGCTCAGTTATTCAAGGACATCCCAGTACTATACCAGTCACTCTTGATGAAATGATCTATCATTGCAAATGTGTTTCTCGTGGAGTAGAGCAAGCCTTAGTTGTGGGAGATCTTCCGTTTATGACATATCAAATTTCACCAGAACAAGCTCTTCAATCTGCAGGTAGATTAATAAAAGAAGGTGGAGTTTCTGCTGTAAAGCTTGAAGGAGGAATCTTAATGGAGAAAACCATAGAAAGAATAGTTAATATTGATATTCCAGTTATGGGGCATGTTGGTTTAACTCCTCAAAGCTATCACAGAATGGGTGGGCATAGGATTCAAGGTAAGAAATCTGGAAATATTGTTGGTTCAAAAGAAAGAGTTTTAGAGGATGCCAAGGCTGTAGAGCGTGCAGGAGCTTTCGCTATCGTTTTAGAAGGAATACCTTCTAAACTTGCTAAAGAAATTACTGATACAATATCTATTCCAACAATTGGAATTGGAGCAGGTTTAGATTGCGATGGACAGATTTTAGTTACTCACGATATGCTTGGTTTAAATTCAGACAAAGTTCCTAGCTTTGTTACTGAATATTTAAACTTAAATAAAGATATTTCTAAATCGATTAACTCTTATATGAAAGATACTAAAAAAGAAGAAAAGCTGAAAATTAAAGCTGCGTAACTAGCTAAACCAATTTTTGAGAGTATAATTGCTATTTAGTAAAATTATCCCAATTTCCTGCAGAGGGTACTACCAATAATTTTCTTTTCCCAGAGAGGCTAATTTTAACTTGTAAATTATCATTTCCGTTTCTACCTCTGCCATCTCCAAAGACAAATGCATCGTTTGTACATCTAAGAATAGGTAACCTAGAATTAGAAAAAGTAATGCCTCTCTCGTTAAACTCAGACTTTGCAATCATCTTTGCTGTGTACATTGAAACTGACATTTTATTAACCTCCAAAAAATTTTAAAATAAATCTGAAATCAAACTATGCCATTTTTTAGGACAGTTAAATTTCTTACGACATTTCTTACGACATTTACTTCTTTCGCTTCCTTTAGGATTGTTACGTATACATTTCTTATCACATTTTTTCCATTTAGTTCTTCTACATTTTTTAGGAGGAGTTGGATTAATGTCAGGTCTAAACATAAAGTATGTATTTAGAATTCCATTACTCCTAACCTTTCCATTAACAGGTCCCCAAGGTCTAGCTTGTTGCAGAGTTCTGTTGATTAAACTTTGCCAAGGAATAGGAGAATAAGAATAAAGTAGAGCAATTGAGCCTGTAACATGAGGGGCAGCCATGGAAGTTCCAGATAGTGCAATGTAAGCATTGCCAGGAATGTAGGTTGAATATATATCAACACCAGGAGCTGCAATATCAACTGAGTTTGCACCGTAGTTAGAAAAATTAGCTAAGTTTCCATCAAAATCAATTGCAGCAACTGAAAGTACGTTATCTAAGTTATAAGATGCAGGGTAGTATGGGGTAATATCGTTATTAATTGCAAAATTTCCTGCTGCAGCAACAAAGGTTATTCCTAATGGAGTAGCTCTTGCAATTGCATCTTTTAGCATTTGACTATAACCAATACTTCCCCATGAAGCATTAGCAACAACAATAGGTTCACCAAATTGTTGTTTTAGCATAACAAGGTAATCAACTGCTTTTACTGCATTTAACAAACTGCCTGAACCCTGTGCATCTAAAAATTTAAGAGTCATTATCCTGCAATCCCAGTTAATACCTACAACTCCAGTTCCATTATCTCCCTCAGCACAAATAGTTCCGGCAACGTGTGTTCCGTGTCCGTTATCATCTCTAGGATAATGAGGAAATGTTGAATTTATAAAGTTTACACCGTGAATATCATCAACATATCCATTATTATCATCATCAATATTATTTAATGTTTCTCGACGATTAATCCAAAGATTACCGCTAAGATCTGTATGATCAAAGTTAGTTCCAGTATCAATTACAGCAACAATTACCTGACTACCTGTTCTGTAATTCCATGCTAAGTGTGCATCTACTCCTAAATTTGCATTAAGTCCCCAAAGCATATTGTTATCAAAAAATGTATCATCAGGATTAAGTGCTAGTTTTATTCTGTAATTAGGTTCGCAATTATATCCAGAAATTGGATCAGTTTTACATTTATCTTTAGAAGGATTGTATTTAACTATTCTTTTAGTAGCAGTTGCAGTAAAGGCTGAGCCTTGCTTCCTTGGTACAGCTAGTTTAAATTTTTCATTTACTCCAGAAATAATATGAAACTTTTGGTCAAGTTTGGTTTCGGGACTAACTTCTCCGCGTTGCAGAGTAGTTTGAGTATTTTGCTTTTGAAAAATATACTCATCCTCATAAACTTCAAGTTCAGGTGGTGCAGCATAGGAGTTAGAGAGACTTATCATTAATACTGCAAAATAAATTAAAAAAGCGTTTAGTTTCATATTTTCCCTTAAGAAGCTATACTAAGCTTAAACCGTATTAGTTACTTATTCAAGAAATGAGCAAAGAACCCATAAAAACAGTTACAACTAACAGAAAAGCCAAATTTAACTATCATATTCTAGATACCTTTGAGGCTGGTATGGTATTAAGAGGTAATGAAATTAAGTCTATAAGGGAAGGTGGAGTTACAATTAACGAAGCTTATGTGAAAATTGAAAATGATGAAATTTTTCTAATTGGAGCTCATATTAACGAGTACAGCCATAGTGCTGGATTTGAATATAATCCAACTCGCGCTAGAAAGTTGCTATTACATAAAACTCAGATTTCTAAAATAAGAGGGTCTGTAGAAAAAAAAGGTACAACAATAGTGCCTTTAAAAATTTACTTAAAAGCAAGAAAAGCAAAAATTGAAATTGCTATAGCAAAAGGTAAAAATGCGCCTGACAAGAAAAAAACAAAGATAAATCAAGAAAAAAAACGTGAAGCAGAACGCTATTTGAAAAATAATTATTAGCTAGTAGAGATGCTTATTTATCACATAAGATACTTTTAACCTATTATTACCTGAGTTCTCACTTAGAATCTTTATTCTAAAATTAGGGTTTTTGTACAACTTAGTAAGATTCTCGTTTACAATAAGTAAACTTTTATCTGCTTGTTATTTGTTACGGAGGAATGGATTATGGGAACTGAAGTTAGTCATGATGGTGGGAACTTATTACCTGGTGCTGAGAATCTAAAAGTTTCCATATTTAGTAAGTTTAGGAATGAAAAAGGCAGTCTTAGGCATAAAAAAGAAGCAGCTCCAGCTCAAGTTTCAGAGCTTGAGGATTCTCAACTTCCTAGGGGATATAATCAATTAAAAAACGATAGTTTTCAATATGCCGGTTTGCCGCGTTTGGTAAGAATTTTACAAAGGCAAGTTAGTGAGAGGGGTGGGGATTAGAAAGTATTTCTATATTGTTTTCCTTCTGGGAGACTTAGGGTAATTTTCAATTCACTTCAGTATATATTTGAGCATACTTATTCATCGTCAAAATTAAGTTTTTTAGAAACTTTTTTAAAAGTTTTTCGATTAATTGTATATGAGATATGTTTATATTTTGAGGAGCGAGAAGGTATTTGCTCAGAGATATACAGGTATTACAAGTGATTTAAAAAAACGTCTTAAGTATCATAATGAAGGTAGATCTATTCATACTTCAAAATACCGTCCATGGAGGATTGAAACTTATATAGCTTTTATAGATGAAAAAAAAGCAGTAGAATTTGAAAAATATCTTAAAACTGGTTCTGGTTGGGCATTTTCATTAAAAAGATTCTAACTTCCCACTTCGCCTCAGCTAAGGTTGAGTGCTACGTGGGACGCGTCCCAGTTGTATTTGTTTAGAAAGTGAGTTTTTACGGTTTTGAGAAATGCCCCACTTCGCCTCAGCTGAAGCTGAGTGCTACGAGGGACACACTCCTAACACAATCAACAAAGAAAGATCAGACTTAGAACAGGGCCTGCCACACGAAGCACCTAGCCAAAGGCTAGGGCGAAGTGTGGAGGTGGGGGGATTCGAACCCCCGTCCGAAAAACTTAAACCAAAGCTTTCTACACGTTTAGTATCCATTTAGTTTCTTACAAATTAGCAACACGGTACAAATACTAATTTGCCAGTCTCAAGTTTTTCACATAAAGAGTAGAGACAGTCTCTTTATGCAATCCTGTTAGTATTATACTAATAAGCAGCCACAGGCACGCTACTTACTAGCATCACTTTATAAGCTTACGCCGCTAAAGCGAAGTTGCCCTCTTGGGCGTTATCAAAGTTTGCACTTATGATGTTTTCCGTTTTTTTACCAGGCCAACGGAGTCCTGGACGTGCTTACAATAATCGCGAGAATCCCGTCGAAACCGGACACCCCCTTGCTACTCTCATTATACACTATAATCATTATTATTAAAAAAATCGAAGTTTACACAGGGAAGTTTTAAGTATAGTGCTTGTATTGTAACGAATTACTATTAATGATGTGAGTTAACATACTGAATCAAGCAAATAATCGTAAATATTCGCTTTGGACTGTCTGGTGCCGGCAACATTTCTCCCTTGTTCTTAGCTTCAAATTAAGAAATTGCATATATCGACAAAAATTCTGAAAATTTTCTTAAGTTTTGATTTTTTTTGAGATTATTTCTGGAATGAATGTTGCTGGCACCAGGCCTTTCGCAGCACCAGGCCTTTCATAGAGTTAAGGCTAGAAATTTTAGATTTTCTAGAGTTGTTCATTTAAAACCCTATATTATAATTAAATACTTAAAATTGTTATATAAAATAATAATAATTTACAATATAGCTGTAAATTGTTATGATAATTTACAGCTATATTGTAAAAAAAGCAGCTTATGAAATACATACCCAGGGTATTAAATTTAAAGGAAGAATTAAAGAAAAAGTCTTATTTTCTATTAGGCCCTCGTCAAACTGGCAAAAGTACAATTATACGAAAAGAACTTTCTGATTGTAGAACTTATAATTTACTCTTGAGCGACGTACTTCTAGAGTTAAGTAGAAATCCTTCAATAATAAGACATGAAGTTACGGCAAAAGATAAGATTGTAGTTATTGATGAAATTCAAAAACTTCCTCAGCTTCTTGATGAGGTTCAATACCTAATTGAAGAAAAAGGTATTAACTTTTTATTGACTGGATCAAGTGCACGCAAACTAAGACGTGGTGGCGTAAATTTACTAGGTGGGCGCGCTCGTTCAAAATTTCTTTTTCCTTTTACTTCGCATGAACTTTTAAATAACTTTAATTTACATAAAGCATTAAATATTGGCTTGTTGCCATCTATTTATTTTTCTGATGAACCACGCAAGGATTTGAAGAGTTATGTAGGAAGCTATTTAAAAGAAGAGATAGTTTCAGAAGCTTTAGTTAGAAATATTCCAGCGTTTAGCCGTTTTTTAGAAATTGCAGCACTTGGTAATGCTCAAATGCTTAACTATACAAATATAGGAAATGATGCTCAAGTTCCAACTTCAACAGTTGTTGAGTATTATGAAATTTTAAAAGACACTTTAATAATATCCTTTCTACCAGCTTGGAAAGAAACTATAAAGAGAAAACCTATTTCTACATCTAAAGTGTATTTTTTTGACTCAGGGGTTGTTAGAAGTATTCAATCAAGAAAAGACTTAAGTCCTAAGACTGAAGCATATGGTGAAGCTTTAGAAACATTTATGCATAATGAAATAAAAGCTTATCTTGAATATAGCGATAAAGAAGGTTTGCATTATTGGAGATCAAAGTCGGGTTATGAAGTTGATTTTATAATTGCTGAGAAAGTAGCTGTTGAATTAAAAAGCCAATCTGTATTCTCACCCAAACTTATTAAAGGTCTTAAAGCATTAAAAGAAGAAAATTTACTTGAAAGATATATTTTAGTGTCAAATATTGAGAGAGAAAAAAATATAGATGGGATAGAGATTTTGCCTATTAGTAAATTTTTATCTTTATTGTGGGAGGGAGAGATAGTTTAGTTACGCAGTAGGCATATATTGAAGGAAATTTAAAACTAAAGTAATTGGAGTTGATGGAGAGTTAGCTGCTATAAAATCTATAAAGACTGGTAAAATGCAAGCAACTGTTGCTCAATTACCATACCTTATGGGAAGAACGGCGCTTATAGAAACTAAAAAATATTTAGGTATGACTACTAAGGCTGGTAAATTTTCTAAGTATGTTCCAACAATAGTTGTAGATAAAAAAAAGCTTGAGAAGAGCGAAGAGCCATTATTGGCCTATTTACGTTAAGCTGAGAGATCAGCATGTACTACTATATAAAAAAACTCCAAGAAAACTGTAAATTATACGTGACATAAGACAAATATGTAAGAAGCAAATACCTGACTTAATCTGATTATTTTGTAACTTGCTCAATTCAGTTTTAAAGGTGTCTATGCGATATATATTATTTCTTGTTTTCTTACTAAGCACATTTACGTATGCAGAAGAAACTACGGAACTTCTAGTTAAATTTAAATCTAATGATTTTCATGAGCAACTAATAACTATACATGAATTATCGTCAAGCAATTCAAACATTATTTCAGCAAATAAAGTTTTTGAAGAAATTTTATCTTTATCTGAAAGAATTAATCTTTTAGAAGATCTTAAAAGAAGAAGTAAAAAGCAAAAAAAGAATTTTATTAAAAGGCAAATTAAAAAATTAGAAAAGTTAGAAAGGAAAATTCAAAGAAAAGCAAGAAAAGAAAACTTACCTAAACCTATAATAAGTAAATGGTATAAATTGTTAGTATTAAGTAGTAATGTTAACTTAACTAAGCAGGCACTTCAAAATGATTTAAGAGTTGAAGCAGTTAGTGAAAATGTAGAAGTTACTCTTGCTGATTATCCATATACTTTACCAAATGATAAATTCATTGATAGCAATTTAGATAATCTTTGGGACAAAAATAATATATCGCCTGAAACTCAAATTGATATGTATGGATTAGAAATGATCAAAGCGAATAAAGCATGGAGATATACGACTGGAGAAGATGTAATTGTTGCCGTAATTGATACAGGAGTGGACCATACCCATCCTGATATTCAAGCAAATATCCATATTAATACTGCTGAAATACCAGATAATAACATAGATGACGATGGTAACGGTTATGTTGATGATTATTATGGATATAATTTTTTAGATGATAATTCTAATGCAATGGATTTAGATTATCATGGAACGCATGTGGCTGGAACCATTGCTGCAGTTGCTAATAACACTATTGGTATTGCTGGAGTTGCGCCAAATGCAAAAATTATGAATTTGAAAGGACTTCATAATACAGGAGAAATTGAAGGCCTTGCACTGGCAATTAGATATGCAGCAGATAATGGAGCAGATATAATTAATAACTCTTGGGGAGGTCCTGGAGTTTCACCTATGATTGAAGATGCTTTAGCATATGCAAAATCACAAGGAGTCGTTTCAATTGCTGCTGCTGGAAATAGCTCAGAAGATGCAGCTGATTATTTTCCATCATCTAGTCCGAACTCAATAGCTGTCGGTGCGGTTGACGCTAATGGGGAATTAGCAGATTTTTCAAACTATGGAGAAATAGTAAAAGTACTTGCTCCAGGTGTTTTAATTCAATCTTTAGAATGTAGTGAGCTTTATAATATAAGAGGCCCACTATCAAGATTTGGTGAACGAGCATATATTAGATCTTCAGGTACCTCAATGGCTGCTCCACATGTTGCAGGTCTTGCAGCTTTAATGATTGCAAAATATCCAGACTTGTCTGTAGATGAAGTGAAAAACAAAATTATTTCTTCTAGAAGAAATCTTCCAGCTTCAAGTCAACTTCCAGATGCTGGAATAATAAATGCAGAAAATGCTGTGTTAAATGATGAGATAAACTTTCTAGAGCCAATAAATAATGAATTATTATCTGATAGTATACAAATAAAATTAGAAGCGCCTACGAATACAGAGAGAATTAATTTGTATTTAAATGGAAATAGTATCGCTACGGTATTTGACTATCCTTATAAGCATACACTAGATACTAATTTATATAGCAATGGAAGTTACGAGTTAAGGGCAGATCTTATAGTTCAAGATGAAATCATAAAAAGCGCTTCAGTTAATGTTTTTATTGAAAATAATTTAGATATTAACATCCGTAGTCATAGAGAGAAAGATGAAGTAAATGGTATAATTACAATTTTAGGAAATATTCTAAATCCACAAACTGCAAATAATTTGTTACTTGAATATGCTTCTACATCAAGACAAATAGCTTACGGAATTAATGGCTATTTTTCTCATGAACTCAATACCAATGATTTAGAAAATGGCTTACAAGAGTTAAAGTTTAAACTTTTTAGAAATAATGGAACAAGCTCAATTAAAAAAGTTAATTTAATAGTAAACAATCGTATCAATACTTATTATCCAAATGGAAATTTAGAGAGCACAAAAAAACAAGTATATGATATTAATAGTTTAAAGTTAGTTAGTGAGCATATAGATTATTATAGAAATGAAGCTAGTAGACATTATAAGCATGTTGATAAAATTTATTTTTTAAATAGTCAAAATTTAAGATTAAAAACAGATATTTTTTATAATGATAGTGGACAAAGAACAAAAAATGTAATTTCTGAGTATAGAGAAGAACCTTATTCTTTGCTCTTAAATAGAACATATAATTATAATCCTCAAACTAACCAACCTACTTGGTGGCTAATAAATTTCTTTAATGAAAGTAGTAATTTAGAAAAAACTAGAACTAAAGATCATATTTATCATAATGGTGCAATAAAAACGATTAGAATTAATGAATACGATAAGAATGACAATCCACTTTCTGTAGAGTTTATCCATCACAGAAATGATGAAACAAAAGAAAGATCGCAAAAAATAGTTTGGGATTTATTTACTAACGTTGTCTTAAATAATAACACAAACTTTGATGTTAATGGCAAAGAACTATTATCTGAAACTTCTGAATTTGAAAATAGTCAAAGAGTTAAGTATGTAAGAAAAGATTTTATTAATGGAGTTCCTACTAAGAATCTTGTTATTCAAGATCAATATGTTAGAGCTAATGATGATAGAAAAAGTAAAACTATAAGAAAAGAGTTTGATGGTTCTTGGAATTTAGAAAGAATGTTAGAAATTAAATTTGATAGAATACATGCAAATGTTGAAAGAGAGAGGGATGATTATATGTACATTGCTGGAGTTCTAAGAAGAAGAATTATAATTAGATATGATTTAGCAGGAAATGAAACTTATAGAAGAGAGTATAATTTTTAATTGTTAGCAGAGTTTTCTTTCAATGTAATGCTTTTTTAAGCATGTAGTTCAATTTACACTATTTCGTATCATTTCTAAAGTTCTAGAACATTCTTTTTTAGCAGCAAAAATTTGATTT
Source organism: uncultured bacterium (assembly GCA_937976335.1). GTDB lineage: Bacteria > Bdellovibrionota_C > UBA2361 > UBA2361 > CALJRW01 > CALJRW01. Next base: position 40,952 of record CALJRW010000057.1, read on the forward strand.
TTTTTAAATAATTTAAAAATAGTTTTCAGTTGTGAGTTTAATATATCATCTTGAAAGAAACCTATATATTTTTCTATTGGATAGAGAAAATATATATTTTTTATTGCTTGTGTATACTTTCTTTCACTATTTCCTGAGTTCAACTCTTCATCCCATTCAGAGCAAAAACTAAAAAGACGACTTGCTAATTCAAAATGTTTAACTTCTCTATCTTTATTAACTACTTCCCACATTAGACCGAAAGGCATGTAAATCATATTAAGCTCTTTTGGTAATAGCGTATCATGATAAGCAAAAACTCTTCTATTATTTTTTAGAGCCCAATTAATGATAGAAGTTAAATTCCAAGGTTCTATCATTCTAAGTTCTTTAACTTGTTTTTTTATAGAGCTTTGATAAGGCTTTGCAGGAATGAGTCCTGGAATTATAGAAATTAAATCTCTTCGTTCTTTTTTTACGAGTTGTAAATACTGCATTCCCATACCAATTCTATCTTGGCTTGTAAGAATTAATGCGTTCATTGGAATTTCTTTAGCTATTTGATTTATCTCTATTTGAACTATTTTATCATTATTCGCGTCGCCCATATTAATATTTTTATTTAGAGTTAATAGAGAAGGGAATAAAATTAAAAAAAGTATAATGTAAAAAAAAGTCTTAGTTTTTGGAATTATTTCTCCTACAGCAAAACTCAAAAGAAGAGTGAATGGTAAAATAATAGTAGGCCAAAATCTATGTGTGATTTCTAGAAATTTTTCTTCAAAAGGAAAGCCATTTAATTTAGATGCAAAAAATAAGTATAGTAAACATGTGCTAATTAAGCCCCATTTAAGAAATGATTTTTTTTTGCTAAATAATGCTAAAAGTGGAGCTAGAATAATCAAGGGAATAACAGTAAGTGAATATTTAAGAAAATGCGGGAAATAAGAAATTTTTTCTACTGCTCCGCTAGAGCCTAGAGAAAAAGTTCCATATCCACTTCTCAGAACATGTGCAAGAAAGTCCCTTAAATTATCAGGTGCGCTAAAAGCTACAGTATTTTTAGGATCAAAATAAAATAATAAAAGAAAATAAGGAGTTAAGCCTATAATTGCAGAAGAAACTGATATTGCAAAAGATTTGAAAAATCCATTTTTTTCTCCATGCTTTATAATGCAAGCTAAGATAAGAGGTGCCCAAAAAATTATTGTTTGATGATGACAAGCAAAAACTCCTGATAGTAATGATATGAATACTAAATTTTTAGTTTTATTTGAATTATCTAATAAAAAACTTATCCCTAAAAAAGCTAGTAATGAACAAAAAAAATGATGTAATCCAAATACTTCAGCGTCTGTCGCAGTATAAACACTCGGTCCAAAGGTAATCCATGAAAAAGAAAGTGCAGCAGCGATAATATAATTTTTTGAAAGTAGAAAAGAGCTTACAAATATTAACGAACCAGCTAAAGATTGCATTATAGCTGAAAAGAGAGAAAGAGTTTTAAAAGGATTTTTAGGAAAAATTTTAACTAGAGTTTGGCTTGTTAGAGAAAAAATAGGATATCCAGGAGGATGAATTGGAGCTTTTAGTATTGCTGTTGTAACTAGCTCTCCGCTATCAGTAATTTGTGGGGTATTACTAGTTAGGGGTAGATACAATGCTAGCGTAGCTATAAAAACAAGTATAACTAAATAGTAGTTTAACTTTAGATTTTGATTCTTCACTTGATTAAGTTAAAATTAATTACTTACTTGTACAAGAATGAAAATTGCTAATAAGGCACTAAGATTATTAGAAAAGAATAGTGAGAAATAGCTTGATATGATAGTAATACTATTGTATGATAGTTTTGTTAAAATTAAAGAGAAGGTTGGCATTTTATGTAGTACTAATAGATGTCACAGACAACAGAAATAGCAAATTTTCCAGTTAATACTGAAATCACTCAACTAAACTATGCAGATCAAGTAATAGATGTATCTTTTAACGAATTAGCTCTACCTATTCTTAGTGAAGAAAGTTTAGAGGACGTAGATGTTTTTAAAGTTGAAAATCGTATATTTCAAAATTTTGCAAATATTGAAGTATCCTTTTCTCAACCTTTAGAAGGAGAGCAAGAAAATCTTGATCCTTTTATTTTTACACTATCTAATGCTCGAGGCGTAAAAATAATTACAGTTTCAATTTTAGATGTAACTGAAGATATACAAGCTGCACTTTTAGATTACTTTTTTAATTTAAATGAAAAAAAAGATGGTGTAAAAATAAGCAACCCTGATGGTAATAATCAGTTTGAATGGATTGTTAAACCTGAAAAATTAGGTTTAATGTTAAAAGAAGTTGAGAGATTAGGGGGCAGTGTAGAAGCAAATGAAGCGAGGCATTTAGATGAGATTGTTGGTTTTTACAAATATCATATTACTTCTAATTTAGGACCTGAAACAATAGATGTATTGGATTTAAAGCAAGGAAAAATACTACAAAGAAATCATGCACTGCAAAATGAAAAAACAAATGACGAAACAGTAAGATGGATTGACGTTACTAATCCATCTCCTGAAACTTATGAAAAGTTAAAGCAAATATATGGGCTAGATACTGAATTTGTAAAAAAGTGTAGTACCTTTAACTGGAATACTACTGTTCGATACGATGAAGAAGAAAAACATTTATTAATTGGGCAACATATACTTACAAATAGTGATACATCAGCATCTGGAATAGCGTTAAAGTCTATTTATTTTATCATTGGTGAAGATTACATAATAACTTTACATAAAGAAGATAGTGACTTGATTGAGAAGTTAAAAGATCAGTACGTAGAAGGTGTAAGTCATCCAAAAATTGGAATTGCTCCGGTGTTTTATAGATTATCTTCTAGTATTTTATCAAACAATCATTTATTTGTTAAAGAATTACATGAAAAAGCAGGTCGTCTTTTATTTAAAATCAAAGAGCCTGGAAAAGCAGGTTGTAAAAAAGTAAAAGAAAAGAGCGTTGAAATTTCCGATATGAGCGATCAGTTAGAGACAATATATGAAGGATTGAGCGTAGTTCCTCATAAAATAGATTATTTTTTAAAATTAGAAAATTCAAAAACAGGCTTAAATGTTTGGAAGAGTAATTGGTCTGATATGTTAGAAAGTTCTCAAGGCATGATAAGTAAAGTGCAGCGCAGATTTAGTAAAATTTTTAAAAATTATAATGAAGAATTAGCAAAATTTGGGAAAAAATCTGTTGGTTTTGTTACAATTGTTTTAACTAGTTCTTCTGTTATTCCTAACTTAGTAAATAGTTATAGTGGTATTACTCCAGTCTACAGACCTTTTTTTATTGCAGCATCTTCAGCTTTGGTTATTGCTATGGCTTACGCTTATTGGAAAAATATAGAGTAAAAACTCCAAAATCTCTAAATCTCTGCGTCACTAAAAAAATATTTTATTTCTTAGTGACGCAGAGATTTAGAGTTTTTGGAGTTGCTAACTAACTTTCAAAAACTGCCCAACAATTAGTTTATTTCCGTGAATTCCATTTTTACTTCTAAGATTGCTTACGCTAATTCCAAATTTTTTGCTTATTCCCCATAAGGAATCGCCTTTTCTAACTTTATAGGTTTTAGTTTTTTTGCTAGTTTTTGATGTAGGAGTTCCAGTTACTCTAAGTTTTTGACCCACTCTTATCATATTACCTCTAATACCATTTAAAGAGCGCAATCTTGAAGTGGATATTCTATATTTAGTAGCTATACCTGAAATTGTGTCGCCTTTTCTCACTTTATAAATAGAAGTAGTTATTTTTTTTGAACTACTCAGTTTAGGTGTTGATTGAACATATGAGCCTTCTTCTACTTCTAGAACTTGTCCTACATAAATGCGACTGCTTTTTAATCCATTAATTTTCTTTAGTTCATTAACAGACATGCCAAATTTTTTAGCAATCTTATTTAAATTCTCACCTTTTCTTACTTTATGAGAGTAGTTAGCAGAATATACTGAACTAGCTGTAGGGCCTCTCGGTTCAGCTGTTTTTAAACTTGCCATATTTTGGCTAAATTCAGAGGGGACATTTAAATTATAGCCACCTGGGATTTTGTATCTTCCAGACCATACATTTTTAGATAAAGCATAGTTGTAGTCTTTAAGGTTTTCCTTCGATGTTCCAAGTTGATTTACAATGTGTGAAACTGACATAGAATGAGAAAGTCTGGTAGTTTCAAAGTGTCTTGGTTCATCTAATTCTAAATATGGAAAATAACTTCTATAATCATTGTAAACTTCAAGTGCTGCTAAAAATTCAGGATAAAAGTTATTGGAGGCGAATCCAAAAACTCGCTTTGTAGGATGTTCAATAATAGTAGCAAGGTTATTAGTGCCCATTTTCTTGACTTTACTTCTAACTCCGCCAACTCCATGATTGTAGGAAGTCATAGCTAAAGGCCAAGATCCAAGTGCGGCATAAGCATTTTTTAGGTACTTAGCAGCAGCTTTAGTAGCTAAGGTAACATCTCTTCTTTCATCGTAATATTTTGAAATTCTTAATCCAAAAGAACGTCCAGTTCTTGGCATAAATTGCCAAATACCAGCAGCTCCAACAGAACTATAAGCTGTATAGTCAAAAGAAGATTCAATAAAGGGAAGTCTTGTTATCTCAATTGGTAATCCATGTTGGTTAACAAAAATATCTTCAATTATATGTAAGTACCTTTGCGAGCGTTTTAATGAATTTTCAAATTTTTCTTTGATTCCTTGTTGAGCTCTAACCATTTTTTCTTTTATTGCATGTTTATATTTTTCAGTTCCAGCAGGAAGATAGGACATAACTTCTTGAACATGTAATTCGAACTGGCTAATAGGCTCTTCTCCTCGAGCTAAAATTTTTAAGGCACTGTAGACTTGTTTTGCATTATCTTCTTTTCTTCTTTTAACCAGTTTTTCGATCTCTCTTTTAGATTTGCCAACAACTTCCCCACTTAAGTCCATAACTCCAAAAACGATTTGCGGAAAATCTTTATGATGAACTAAAAACTGGTTTGTATTATAGCGCGTAAATATATCTATCCAAAAATCAACTCTTCCTCGTAGTTCAGGAGGTGTTGAAAAGTCTTCAGATTGCAAAAGTGAAGATGTAGAAAAGAGGAAGCAAAGAAGCAAAAATATCTTATTAATAATTTTCATATAAATAATTTAGTAGGTTTTTTTCAAAAGTGTGTGCCCTACCAGTATTATTTACATTATTTTGCAAAATGACAAAGATGTATTTATTTCCAGCTCTTCCATAGGCATATCCAGCTAAACTAGTAACTTTACTAATTGTTCCTGTTTTTGCCCTAATTGTCATAGATTTTGGGCCAACTAGCCTTTTTTCTAAAGTTCCATTTTTACCTGAAACTGCGAAAGATTTTTCAAAATCTGAATAATACTCAGGTTTTGCTGAAACTGAGAGTAGTACCTGAGAAATCAGATTAGCTGACAGTTTGTTCTCATGGCTAAGACCAGAGGCATCAGCAATGGAGTAATTGTTATCTTGAATGCCAATTTTTGATAAATAGTTTCTAATTTGCCCTAATCCTCTAGCTCTATCTCCATCTCCAATGCGAGTTGCTATCTGTTCTGCCATTAAATTATTACTATAGTGATTCATATCGTCAATAATATGACTTAAGGCTTTTGATGAGTGTGAGAATAATTTTTTAGAATTGATAGGAAGAGTTCCTATATTTAGGCTATTTCCAACTTCTATCCCAACTTCTTTTAATAATCCTCTAAAAACTATAGCAAAATAAACTTCAGGACGGTTAACGCTTCTGTAAGCTGGGGTGCATTCGTATTTATGGTAAATGCTTCCTCCCAGTTTATATCTTAGTAAGTATGGTTTATTAGGATTTGTAGGAAGTTCATCTACCGAATATCTAGCGCTGCGTTTGCTACTAGTTGAAATTTTTCCTACTAATTCAACTGGTTGCTCTACGGGGTCTATATTAACTATTGCTGTATTTCCAGAACCGTTTGGACAAATTTCAAAAGATATAGAATTAAAATTAAATGTTAGAGCAGAAGTTCCATTTAAATAGGATCTTTGTCCTTGTTTTTTTAATGGGTCAATGAAATATGAATTATCAATTACTAATTCATTAATTTTTTTAACGCCTCTACGTTTTAGTTTTCTTGCAATTAACCAAGCATCTTCAATTGTAAAGCTCGGATCACCCGATCCATAAACATAAAGTTTATCTAAATTACTACCAGATTCATTTGAGTAAATATTAGTTACAAACTTAAAGTCAGGTCCAAGTGTATCAAAAGCGCTAGCTGCAGTTACAGCTTTCATTACACTAGCAGGTTTTAAAAGGTTTCCAGCATTATATTCAAAAATGCTTTCTTGAGTGTTAATGTCAAGTATTTTAATTCCAATACTATCTTTGTTTGGTAACTTTTTTATTAAGCTAGAAAAGTTTTCAGCACTAGAGTTAATGCTTAAAGCAAGTAGTAGTGAGAGTAGAAATCTAAAAGATCTACTATATTTTTTCAGTGCAGTTACAAGATTCAAGTTCTTCGTCTGTCATATCTAAAGTTGTTGTTTCGTTCAGAGCTATAAATTCGTTGTATTCTGCTGGAACACCAGAATCTTCATATATTGCTTCAACAGGGCATTCAGTTTCGCAAGCTCCGCAGTTAATGCATTGATCTGGATGGATCATTAGCATTCCTACTTTTTCGTCGCCATCCTCACTATCATCGCCAGCAGTAACTCCGTATTTATCATTTAAATCTTTTTTTCTAATGTCGTAAAAACAATCAACCGGACAGACTTCAACACATGATCTATCTTTAGTTCCTAAGCAAGGTTTAGCTACTATGTATGTCATTTATATTTCTCTTAAAATTTATTAACTATAGGTTTAATTTTAATCATAAAATTGAATTCAGAACAATAGAGGGAAGATTGAGGTGCTTTATAGTTAACGCAATTAGGTAGTTGTTATACCTTTGGCTGATAGTTATAACAAAAAAGCTCTGTCCTATTGGACAAGACTTTATGTTATAAGCATATATTTGGAATAGGGGGCATTTAAAGTAAAAGCTTAACAATCTTCTCTTTTGAAACTTTTATTCTAAAATCATGATAGTTGCCGTTTTCATCTTTTTTTGCATCGTTTAACCAAAGATTTAAAATTTCGGCTTTATAGACTCTTAATGGACTTTCTTTAATAAAATGAGAACCGTCATCGGGTATACAGTTCTTTCTATTTTGAATGTAAAATCTTCCTTTTTTTGCATTTGTTAAATCAGAAATTTCATAAGCATTTGCTTCTATATATAGACCTACTCCCGAGCCCTCCGGAGTGGTGGAATTATAAATTACAATAAAAACATTTTTATTCTCTTTGATATTATTAGAATGAACAGAGTTTATTGTAGAATACCAATAAAAGTTTAAATTTTCGTCATAGGCAGCGTATACAGGAGTATTCCAAGGTTTGTTATTTGTACTTGAAGTTGCAACGGATAGGTAAATGTTATCTTTAATAATTTTATACGCTTGATATTCAGGTGTCATATATATAGACGGTAATTTCTGCTTACAAGTTTTTGCTTATTGCTTACTTTATCTTTAGAACCAAAGTTTTAAAAGATAAAGTAAGGCCCGAACGGGACTCGAACCCGTGAATGATGGTTTTGCAAACCATTGCCTTAGCCAACTTGGCTATCGGGCCACTTAGGGGTACATGGTAGCTTATTGCATTTTTGCTTTCAAGTCTGTTTGAATTTAGCTTTTTATTTACTTGAGCTTACTTTTTGGACTTTCTATAAGTACTCAATTCCAGTATGAAATATGCTATCAAAGCAGATACTCCTATTTCTTATTAAGAATCTCTAATTTTTTCTCGGCCCCTTCTAAAAGTCCTCTTAAGTGCTTTAATAAATGAGCTCCTTTCTCATAAGCAGTAAGAGAGTCATCTAGACCTAATTTTCCACTTTCAACTTTTCCAACAAGTTCTTCCATAAGACATAGGCCATCTTCAAATGAGATTTTTTCTAGTTCACTTTTTTTTACATCCTTTTTTAAGAAATTTTCTAAGTTAATTTTCATTTTACTTATCTATCACAGTAGAACTAAAAACTCCATCTTTGAGTTCAGTAGTTAATATATCATCCTTACTAATATTCTTAATTGAGCCTACTAACTTATCTTTTCTTTTAACTATAGCAAAGCCTCGCTTTAGAATCTGTTTAGGATTAGAAGCGAATGCTCGATGTTCGATTTGATCAATCTTTGAAGTATCAAATTTAATCTTTTTTGACATAGCTTCAAAATTTCTTTTACTTAAAAAATTCATTTTTTCTTGTAGATTTTCAAAAAGTTTATCTGGTTTAATAAGTTTTAAATTGGAGGATAAAGTTTTTAACTTTAAGTTAAAGCTCTGAATTAAATTATCGCTCTGAATATTTAACTTATGAAGCAAGTTATCTAATTTTTCAGTTAAATTTTTAAATAAATCAAGAATATCATTTAGTTTTTCTTCATAATAATCGAGCGTTTGTAAAAGTTCATTTTTATCAGGCACTGCAATTTTAGCGGCAGCAGTGGGTGTGGCGGCTCTTTTATCGGCAGCTAGATCGCTTAAGCTAATATCTGTTTCATGTCCAACTCCGCATATAATAGGAATTTTAGATGCAAAGATTGCTCTTACTACATCTTCTTCATTAAATGCCCAGAGATCTTCTAAAGATCCTCCTCCACGAGCAAGAATAATTAAATCAACATTATTTAAATCATTAAACTTTTTAATTGCATTTTTTATTTCAGAGATTGCTTCACTACCTTGGACTCTGACATCTATTAATCTTTTCTCAACAGTTGGTAATCTTTCGTTTAGTATTACTAACATGTCTTGTAGAGCGGCACCCTTTGCCGAAGTAATTAAACCAAGCGATTTAGGAAGGATGGGTAAGGGACGTTTTCTGGACTCATCAAACAAACCTTCTTTTTTTAATTTATTTTGAAGTTCAATAAATTTCTTTTTTAGTGCTCCTTCGCCAGCAACTATCATTGTTTTTACAACAATAGAAAAACGTCCTGATTTTTTATAAATATTAGGATACCCTTGGCAAAGAACTTGAATTCCATCTTTAGGTTGAAAATTCAATTTGCCTACGTAGGTTCTCCACATAGCACAATTTAAAACACTTTCTGCATCTTTAATTGAAAAATAATAGTGGCCGCTTGATGCATTTTTTACTTCGGTTAGTTCACCTTGAAAATAAATTGTTCCAAATTCTTCTATTAAGGTTTCGTTTAAAAGATCGCTTAGTTCAGAAATGCTTAGGTAATTGTCAGTATTCACTTTAGATAACTTATAGTACAATGTTCGAAGAAATGAAAGATGAACTAGAAAGGTATAAAGAGAAAATTATATTTAGTTTTAATAGTATTTGGACAGTTTTATTTGTTAGTCTGCCATTGGATTTTTTATTGACTAAAGAAATAGTTTCAAAATTTGTCAATCAAGAAATATTACTTTTTATAGAGACTTTATATTTATTAATAGCTTTAACGGGTATTGGCTTAACTTTTGTTGATTTTGATTTTATTAAGTCTTTTTTCAATAATTTATCTGAACTAAATTTAAAAAATAAGAAAAACTTAATTATTTGGATAGTAATAAGTCTTTTTGCATTATTAGGATTTATAATAGTTAGTATCGCTTTTTTATCTAATTTAGGTTTTGGAATTTTTATGCCACTTATTATTTGTGTAAGTGGGATAGCTAGTTTGATTCAAACTTTAAAAAATCAAAATGCTCAAGATAATTTTGAAAAAAAATCTAAAAAGTTTGAGCTTAAAAGCGTAATTCTTATCTTGTTTGTTTTATTTTTTCTAAATTTTCGATTTTTACATTTTGTTGGGGTGATTATAGTTTTACATCATGGATGGAGTTTTTATTATTTGATTTTGAATTATTTAGTTTGTTTTGGATTTTTCTTTTACTTAAAAAATTTAAATGTAGAAATAGACTGAGCGCTTTACTTTCATTACTCTCCGTCTCTATGGCTTAAAAGGCAAATGCTTAGCGCGCAGTTGATTTTCCCCTTAAAAACGCTATAATTACTCAAAATTATGTAAAAAAATCAATCAATACAAGGGATTACGTAAAGATGTCTAAAGAAATAAAAATGCCTCAATTATCTGACACCATGGATAAAGGTAAAATCTTAACTTGGCATAAGAAAGAAGGGGATTCAATTATAAGAGGTGATGTTCTTGCTGAAGTAGAAACAGATAAGGCTAATTTAGAAATTGAGTCATTTGATGAAGGCACACTTTTAAAAATAGTCATTCCAGCAGATGAAAGTGCATTGGTTGGTGAAATTATTGCAGTTATTGGGGAAGCTGGAGAAGAGGTGAATATCAGTGCTGAGACTAAGAGTTCTAATGCAAATTCAGAGGAAGTCAAAGAGTTAGTCGAAACTAAAATAGAATCAGTACCTGTTGAAACTTCATCTCCTGTTTTAAATGTAGCGTCTCCCGTGTCAACTCCTAATGGAAGAGTAAAAGCTTCGCCAATTGCAAAAAAACTAGCTAAAGATTTAAATGTTGATTTGTCTTTAATTCAAGGTTCTGGACCTGCAGGAAGAATTATTAAAAAAGATATTGAAACTTTTTCTGATGCAAGTTCTGGGCAAGCTGTTATTAATCAATCTCCTGCGCCAGTAGCTAGCATTGTCGCTTCAGCTACTCCTCTAGCTACTTCTAAGCTTGTACCGCAAATGCCAAAACCAATGCCAGTTGCTATTGAAATACCAATTGGCTTGTCGACTTTAAGTAAAATGCGAGAAACAATAGCAAATCGAATGGAAATTGCTACAGATACCCCTCATTTCTTCACAACTGTTTCAATAGATATGACAGAGGCAATTAAACTTAGAGCGTCATTTAAGGTTAATCCAAATTATTCATCCATTTCTATTAATCATATGATTATCAAAGCTGCCGGATATGCCCTTACTCAAGCTCCAATGGTTAATTGTGCGTACAAAGAAGGTCAATTATTTAATCCTGGTTCGTTTAATGTTGGGGTTATAACTTCAGTCTCTGATGGTCTCTTAATCCCCGTTGTTAAGGAGGTTGATACTAAGCACATTCTTGATATCGCTCAAGAGGCAAGAGGTTTAATTGATAGGGCAAGAGAGAAGAAGCCAAGACCTGACGATCTAACTGGAGGAACATTCAGTATTTCGAATATGGGCATGTTTGATGTCGAAAGTTTTACTGCAATTGTTAATCCTGGTCAGGGTGCTGTTTTAGCTATTAGCTCTACTACTGAACAAGCAGTTGTTGAGCAGGGTAATATTGTTGTTAGGCCTAAGATGAAAGTCACTCTTTCTGTAGATCACAGAATTATTGATGGTTTAGTTGCTGGAACTTTCTTGAGCGCATTTAAATCTGCAATGGAAAGTCCTGCTTTAATGATGCTTTAATTTTAAAAGAAAACCTCTTTGGAGTAAGTTTGCGAGCTGAGGTGAGGCTAGGAATTTGCAAGATGTTGTGATATCATCTTGGTGGAAATTATTAATTGCTTAATGCCAATACATAATTATGAATTATAAAAATCTTCCAAAGAATGGAAAAAACATAGTTAAGCCGCCGTGGCTTAAAGTTAAAGCCCCAGGTTCGCCTGAGTATTTACAAACCAAAAGCACTGTCAAACATTTGAACCTAGTCACTGTTTGTGAAGAAGCGCATTGTCCAAATATTGGGGAATGTTGGAGTCATCATACTGCAACTTTTATGATCATGGGTGAAAATTGTACTAGAAGATGTCATTTTTGTTCAGTTAAAGACGGAACAGTTGAAAATCTTGAACCGCTCGATCCGCTTGAACCGCACAGAGTGGGCTTGGCTGTTAGTAGACTTAGTTTAAAACATGCAGTTGTTACTTCTGTCGATAGAGATGATGTACATGATAATGGAGCGTCACATTTTGCTCAAACCGTTAGAGCAATCAGAGCGCATGCACCAGATTGCAAAGTAGAGCTTCTAATTCCTGATTTGAGAGGAAACGAAAAAGATCTTAAGACAATAGTTTCTGCTGGAATTGAAGTGCTAAATCATAATGTAGAAACAGTTCCAAGGTTATACAAAAAAGTTAGGCCTGGAGCCGGATATATAAGATCTTTAAGTATACTAAGATGGGCTAAGGAAACTAACCCAAATATGATGACTAAATCTGGAATTATGGTTGGTCTTGGTGAAAAGAAAGAAGAAGTTTTTGCGCTGATGGATGATCTTAGGGCAGTGGGAGTTGATATTATGACAATTGGTCAGTATTTAAGACCAACTGCTAAGCAACTTCCTGTTAGAGATTTTATTACTCCAGAAGAATTTAAGGAATATGAGACTGTTGGTAAGGAAAAAGGATTTAAATTTATTGAATCTGGGCCACTTGTAAGAAGTTCTTACCATGCTTGGAAACATACTGTAGAAAAACCTCATGATTCTCAAAAGAGTAGTCTTGCGATTGCTGGTTAAAACGCATTAACATAATTTATGACAAACTGGCTTGTATTATCTCTATTCGAACCAATAAAACCGCATATACTAAAACACAAACTTTAGGCAAAGACGTTTAGTCTTTGACAAAAAAACGGTAAAACCTAATGTCGAGCAGTATAACCACAGAAGCGCAGAAACACAGAATTAGGGTTAAGTAATTCTTGGTTCTTTTGTGTGAAAAAAAAATTATTTAAGGCTCGGAATTTATTATTGAAGAACTCAGATAACTCTAGAAACTCCACATCACTGAATCAGTAAGAAAAACAAGGATGTTACAGAACATTAAGCACTATACTCTAATTCAAATCTCGCTTTAAAATGTCTAAGACTAAGCTCTCTTCCATACACTGGTATCGCTTTAGGGATTTTATGGCGATCTTCATATAGTTTTCCAACACACTCTGCAACATAGTTCATATCGCTTATTTCATACTTATTTCTAGGGATTGCAGCTCTTAAAAAATTATGCTTAGGAAAAGTTTCTTTCTTTGTTTTAGGATCAAAAACTCCAAAAGCAAAAGCACCTAGTTCTGCAAGTCGTATTCCTTTTAATAAAAGAAGAGCAGATAAGGCAATACCTCCAAAATCTTCTCTTTTTAGCTTAGTGTCAGCAAAAAATTTATCAATATCAATATAAACGGCATGTCCACCAAAGGGTTCAAGTGTAGGAATACCTTTAGAGGTTAAACTTTCACCAAACTGCTGCACTAATGATATTCTACTACCTAGATATTCTTCTGTTACAACAGTTTTCAGTCCTTCAGCGATTACCATTATATCACGACCAGTAAGTCCTCCATAAGTAGGATGTCCTTCTACTAAAATTTGATGGTCACGGATAGAATTAAGGGCTTTAGGATATTTTTCTGTAAAAGAAGATTCCTTTTTAAGTAATAAAGCTCCTCCCATGTTTGAAAGTCCATCTTTTTTTAGTGAGATTGTAAATCCGTCACAATAGGAAAAAGTTTCATGAATAATTTCTTGAACAGATCTATCTTTTTCATTTGGCTCTCTATTTTTAATAAACCAAGCGTTTTCAGCAAATCGACAAGCATCAAGAAAAAAAGGCTTTTTATACTTTTTACAAAGAGCACTAGCTTTACGAATGTTTTCTAAAGAAACAGGTTGTCCGCCTCCTGTATTATTCGTGATAGTGGTATAAACAATAGGAACATTTAGATCTGAATTAGAAAGTAGCTCTTCTAAAGCTTGAATGTTAATATTTCCTTTGAAATTTGGATCGACATCTTCTGGATTTGAATAAAGATTTCTTGCTTCCATTTGAGCTCCGACTATATTTGCGTGCGTCGTGTCAAAATGTCCATTACTAGGTATGATAGAATTTTTATCGCTAATTTCATTAAAAAGTGCAAATTCAGCAGAACGTCCTTGATGAAAGAGATATACTTCCCATTCATTTTGACTTATACCGAAAGTCTCTTCAAACCTTTCAAGTAATTTAAAATATCCCCAATTACTTCCATACGCTTCATCTCCTAGCAGCATTGCAGATAGCTGTTCAAGAGTTAAGCTAGTAGTGCCGGAGTCAGATAATAGATCTCCTCCTGTTAACATTGCAGAGGGGAATTGAAATACGTTCCATCCTGCTTTTTCAGCAGCTCGAACTCGATCTTCAAAGGAAAAGCTATGATGAAATCTGACAACTGAATTTGCATATGCACGAGGTGAAGTTTTAGTTTGAAAATTTGCAATACTTGTAATTGAATCTTTCATACGAGAAAGATTAGATCAAGATGATTTGCTAATCAAGCTTTTAACAACTGTAACTATGTTAGCTCTTTTAGTTGTTTTATCAAGAACTGCATCTGCTTTATAAACTTTAAGTTTTTTTTCAGCAAGTTCTAAATCTAAGCCTGTTAAAATTAAAACTGGAATTTCGCAAATTTTTTTGTTATTTCTAATTTTTTTTATTAACTCTGCACCATCAATATCTGGCATTAGCAGATCGCAGATAATTACATCTGGATTTTCAGATTCTATTAAGTTAACTGTGTTACTATCTGCTTCAGTTAAAATTACTTTAAAATTTTCAGCTTCAAATGTAATTTGTAATATGGTCTTTAAATCAGTATCGTCATCAATTACTAAAAGAGTATTTTTGTCAGATTTTATTTTTTTGTTACTTTTTTGTTCTTCTATAACTTGCTCTATTAAATTATTACAGTTTTTTTGAATATTATTTTTAATGCAGTTTGATAAGTTACTTTGAAACTGAACTATTTTTTCTAATTTTACTTTTCGTCTAAAATATTTACACAATGCGTCAAAAAAAAGAGGAGTAAAATCTTCTGCTTGTAGAGCTTGTTCAAATTCTACTAAATCAAGCTCTTCTTCTTCTTTTAGAAGGTGAGACATCTCTTTAGAAATATTTAAAATGCTGTGAATTCCAGTATAACCTTTGTATCCTTTATCTTTACAATCTCCACATCCCGAATTTCTAAAATACTTTTTAGCAACAGAGAGTCTAAGACTTTCTGGAATATTTGCTAATGTTGAAGAATGTACAAAAGCATCTTCCTTACAATTTACGCAGGCCAGAGGAACAAACTCACTACAAGTCACACCAAGAAGCTCTACTTGGTTAAATTTATATCCATATTCTAGAGCTTGATTGATTGCAGAGTAAGAGTTTTTTGAAACTACATTTGCGATTAAAAGTTTATTTTTACCGTATTCTTTAAAAGTTTTAATTGTATCTGCAGATAATAATGGGCCTATGAACATTGCCTTAGATAAAGATAACATTGTTGCAGTCATTGCCGACAAATTTTCTGGAATCATAGACGAAACAATTATAAGTCCGGTTTCTTTAGAAAGTATATTTGAGAAATTCTCTTTATTTTTATCAATTAGACCGAACTGTTTTTTGGCTTCATCACAAGTGATCGTAGTCAAATTTTTAATTTCATTTTTTCTTTGATTCACTATAAATACCGCTATTTTATCTTCTACTCTAATGGAGCATTTATATTCTTCTAATTTAGGAAAATTTGAATCTTCACTCTTTTTATTAGGCCCTTCACAATAGCGATAAGCTAAAAATTGAAAAATAGAGTCAATAAATTTACTTTCAATATTCGCCTCATTTACAAGTTTATTTTTCCTATAAATTTGGAGAGAAGTTAAATTACCCTCTTCCTTAGATTTAAAAGAGACAGCATCAGCTTGATTATTTAAAGCTTTTAAGAGTATTTCTTTTAAAAGTTTGTAAATTGCAGTTTGTAGATTAATTTTATTTTCCACGTTTATTAGATGATATTTAGGCTTAAATCTATTCATAAACCTATCAATTAGTTTTTTCTTAATTTTAAATATTTAAGTATATGAAAATGTTATGATTCTTTGCTTAAAAAGTTAATGTATAGTTATCCCAAAAAAAATTTCCAAAAATGAGCTTTTAAAACCTTCTATGATTCAGAGCGAAAGCGGCATGTCTCTATAGCTTCAGCTATGGGTAAGGTTTTCAAGAAAAGATTATTTAGCAATTACTTTTTGTGATAGCTATAGTTAAAATAAATGTAATAGTTTGTAGTAATTCTATAATCACCTTAGCTTAATGACGTTAAGTCACAGAAATTTTATAGCCTAAAAGAATAACAAAGAGGGTAAGTGAAAAATGGTATAGAAGAGTAGAGAAGATAAAATTTAGGGCTGAAGCTTTATGCTTCAGCCCTAATGTAGTTAATTCATATTATTGGAATACAAATATAACTAAAGAAATGATTTACTAAACCATTTCTTTTAATTTTTTAAGTGGTAAAACCTTAACTTTGATAGAAGCAGGCTTAGCCTTAATATCCATTAGTTCACCTGGTCTGAAAGGATTAGGAACATTCTTTTTAGCTTTTCTTGCAGCTTTTTTTACAGTTTTAATTTTAAGAAGTCCAGGTATTTTAAATTGACCAACAGAACCTTTCACGATATGTCTATGTACAATACCATCTAATTCTTCAAAAACACTTGCTACTTGTTTTCTAGTTAATTCTGTTGCCTCTGCAATCTCAGAAAACATTTGTGATTTGGTC
Organism: uncultured bacterium; assembly: GCA_937976335.1. Taxonomy (GTDB): domain Bacteria; phylum Bdellovibrionota_C; class UBA2361; order UBA2361; family CALJRW01; genus CALJRW01. The sequence continues at coordinate 57,535 of CALJRW010000057.1, forward strand.
ATTGCTTTTCTTAAGCCTTTAACTTTCTTTTTTGCCATGATTTTTTCTCCTATTAAATTTGGATAATGTTATTTTTTATTAAACGATTTAAACTTAGTTTTCATCGTTTTAGTAAATTGTCATAAAAGACTAGCATATAGAGATAAAATGCAGGAATAGATTTTAAGCTCTTTCTTAGTAAAACCACTTGTTTTTAAGTGAAAAATGGGTGGTGTTTACTTAAGTATTTAAGATATTTAGATATTTTAACTTTGTTTAGCTTAATCCCTTCCCTAGTTCAAATGTGTTTCCTAAGTTAGATTAGTAGAATAGATGAATTTTTTAAGAAAAGTTTTAATTTTTGGCTTATTTACCGTTGCACTCGCGTTATGGATTTCTTTGCGATTTATTAGCACATACGTGTCAGGAGAGCTAACTGAAATTCTTGATGAAGAAATAAAGCAAGCATGTTCTGATTGTGAATTTAAAGTTGATAAGACGTACATAAACTTAGTTGGCTTAAATGGATATTTTAAAAATGCACGTTTTTTAGAAGCCGGTGAAGCAAAACTTGAATTTAAAAGAGTTGATATTCAAATTAGACTTTCTGGGCTTTTTCAGAAAAAAATCTTAATTAAAAGGTTAGATTTAATTGACGGATTTTCAGAAGGAGTAGGGGTAAATAGTCTTACATATAAATTTATTGATCAATTAATAAAGCCTAGGCCTAAAAAAGCAAAGCCTCCATTTTTTAAAACAAAACTTGAAAAATTGACTATTTCTAAAACAAAATTTGTTGAAGAACTTAAATTAAATAAAGTTATTGCAAATGATTTAAATATTATCATGTACAGAAATGAAGATAATCATTTTATATTAACTCCTTCAATAAAAGAGCTTAGTCTTCTTTCTAAAACTTCTCAAAATATATTTCAAATTGGTCAAGTAAGTTCATCAATGCTTTTGAAAGATCCTGGAATTATTTTTGATAAATTAAAAATTAAGAGAGGTTTGAGTGAATTTATTGCTGATGGCAGTTTAAATATACGACAAAATAACACTCTAAATGCAGGTGGAATGTTAGACTTTGATTTTGCTGATTTTTTTAATACTGATAAGTTTAATTCAAACTTTAAAGTCATTGGTAAAGTTTCAGGAAATTTAGATAAGCCAAATTTTTCAGGTGAAATACAAGAAATCGTAGGTGAACCATGTTTTTCGTATCCTTCAAAAAATCCATACTTTCTTTTAGACACAGCAGAAGGTGAGTTTTTTGCTGAAATTGGAGAAAAGACAAGTTTAAACGTAGAGAAATTAGAAGCAAAAGGAAACGAGCAAACTCTATTAACAAATCCATCATTTTACATTGAGGATGATAAAATAGGAGGTGTTTTTAAATTTGAAGCTAGTACAATGCGGATTGGAGATATTACTTTAGATAATGCTGACTTTCATTTAAAACTCAACGGGACTCTTGATAAACCAGAAATTGAAATCAATGGAATCTCTAATTCAGCTAATATAAAAGATTATAAATTATCAAGTTTAAAAACTAAATCTACTATTAAGGATAATAAAATACTTTTTTCGCTTGGAACTGAAGATGATTTAAATGGAAAGCTAAATTTTTCAGGTGAATTAAGTTTTGAAGATTTTATAAATTTAAAAAACGGTGAATTTATTTTAGAAAACTATGTTGTTACTAATAATAATTCAGCAGAGCCCCCGTTTAAACTGACTGGAAAAGGAAATCTTGCTGGTCCATTAAATTTAAATTTATTAAAAGGTTCTGCAAATTTAGAAATTTTTTCAAGATATTTCTCAGACGAATCATCTCTTAGAAGCGAAGTAGGTATTAAAGATGGAAATCTTAATGCTAATATTTATAACAATTCAAACTCGATAGATGCAAAATTATATTTATCATTAAGTGAAAAAAGACTAAGTAATTTAAAAATTCAGCTGAGAAAATTCCAACCTAAAGAATACAAACCTTCACTTAAGTGTGTAGAAATAGATTCTAAAATAGATCTTGATTTTAAATTAGAAGATTTTAGAAAAGCGAACGGAAGTTTAGAGGTTCAACAGTTGAGTTTTGGATGTGATAAATATAAGGTTAAAAATATTTCAAGCGCTCTTCTAAATGTCAAAAATGGAGTTTTAGATGTAAAAGATTTAGGTTTTTCGGGCATAGCAAGTGAGCTTAATTTGCTCGGTAGTGTAGATTTTTTAAATGCATATGATTTAAACCTTACAGGTGATATCCAATTAGGAGCCTTTGCGAGCTTTTTTTCAGATTTAGATGATTTTGGTGGAAAAACTAAAGTAAATGCAAAGTTAGTTGGCCCTATTTTAGATCCAAAAATTACTGGTGACTTGTCTCTATCTGATGGAAATTTTAATATCGAATCTGCAGGGTTTAGTGGTCGTAAAATTAATGGTAATGTTTCTCTAGACGCTCGTTCAATTGAAATAGATTCTATCTCTGGCTTAGTAAATGATGGTCGAGTTGAATTAACAGGACGTGTTTTTCCTTTTGATATAAAAGAATCAAGACTTAATGCCAAGTTTGAAGATTTTTATTATGAACTTGATCCGACAACATTTGCAACTTTTAGTGGAAATTTAGAAGTTAGAGAGGGTATTGCTAGTCCTATAGCAATTTCCGGAAATATACTATGTAAATCTGCAGAGTTTGAACGTACTCTTAGCATTGATAGTATTTTAAAAGCCATTAGTAATAGCTTTACATCCGGTCCACTAATTAAACAAGATATTAGCGAATTGCCTGATGTTGAATTAGATTTACAGCTTAAAGGATCGAGAAATATTTTCATTGTTTCAAATATCATTTCAGCTGAGTTATCAGCAGACTTAAAATTATTAGGAAGTTTTTCTAAACCAGTTCTGAAAGGTAGTTTGAATATTTTATCAGGTTGGTTTGGTTTAAAAGATAGAAGATTTGATATAACTAGTGGGAAGTTATTTTTTAAATCTGGAGAAATTATTCCTTATATTGAACTACTTGGAGAACTATCAGTATTTTCAAGGGCAGGTGATATAGTTTATATATTACTTGAAGCTAAAGGGCCGTTAGACTCGCCACAATTTGTCCTTACGTCTGATTCAGGGCAATCACAAAATGAACTTTTAAATTTAATTGCTACAGGACTTCAAACTCAAAACTCAACCTTGGCTAATCAAATTGAAAGGGGAGAGGTAAAGTCAATTTTTAAGTTATTTGATGAACCTGAAAACGATCTCACTTGGCTACTTTATAATCTTACAACTATAGACAGCGTTTCAATTGAACCAAGATTAAACTCTAGAACTGGGCTTGTTGAACCTGCTTTTGTAGGATCAAAAAGACTTACTAATGCAATCAAACTAGAGGGACAAAATTTTTTAACAGACGATGTGACGGGTTCTAAGTTAAGAGTAATACTAGATGTCTTTTCTCATATGAGATTAGCTGGTCTTATTGATTCAGAAACAACTCAAGCTAATACTGCTTTTGGTGCAGATGCAATTTTTACTATTCTTTCTAAGAAAAATAAGTTTGTTAAATTTTATACTTATGGACAAAAGTATTTTAGTAAAAAAGAAGTTTTAGAAAAATTACGTTTAACGAATCGTAGTAGGATAAGAGTTAAAGATATAGTAGCAATAGAAGAATCTTTAAAGGCTATTTATTCTCAAAAAGGATTTTTTCAAACTGATATTATGGCCACTTGTCATAGTGGAAAAGATTTTTGTAGAGAGTTAGAAATAATTGTAAATGAGGGTCCAAGAAGTTATATAAATTCTTTTAAGATAGAGAGTAAGTCACTTCCAAAAGAAATTGATTTTACAAAAATATTAAAAGTTTCTAAAAATACATATGCAAAAAAGAAAACGATAGAAAAGAAATTTAAGGAAGTTATCAATTCGCTTAGATCAGAAGGATACATTTCTGCACGAGTAGCATATAGAATAGAAAAAGTCTCAAAAACAAATGGAATAGATGTCATTTTTGAAGTAGATGCCAGAGAGCCTGTTACTTTTATATTTCAAGGCAATGAAGCTTTTTCGCCTAAAGAATTTTTAGAAACAATCAATTTATTTGAGCGCAAACACCACTTTGGTAAGAATACTGTTAAAATTTTAGTAAAAAATATGGAAAGGCTATACAGAGAGTATGGATACCTTTATGCAACAATTAGTTATGAAGAGAGTTTTGATAAAATAAATGGCAGAAAGGTTTTTTTAGTGAAGATCAATGAAGAAGCAAAAATTACAATTGATAAAGTAAATTTTGATGGTTTGAGTCAAGTTTCGCTAATTAAATTAAAAGAACTTACTTCAGAAAAATTTCCTGATAAAGTATCAAATATTTTTGAACCAAAGTTTGCTAAAGATGAAGAGTTAAAATTAAATATTAAGATATTAAAACTGATTTTGATTGATACGGGTTTTCCTAATAGTGAAGTGGAATATGAAATAGTTGATTCAGATGAAGAAAATAAAGTTAGCATTCAGTACAAAATTATAGAAGGAGAAAGGCTTAGCGCAAATGTTTTAAAAATATTAAATACTCCTGAAGGCATAGTTTTGCCTGATCCCCCTAAAGCGCCATACTCTATTTCTGTTGCCAATAAATATATTAGTAAAATAGTTGATACGGTAATTTCATCTGGATATAGAGAAGCTGGTATTTCTTCGAATTTAGATATTAACACTAATGAGTTAACCCTAAGTATTGAAGCGGGTAAGTTATTTAAAATTGGTAAGATTTATTTATCAGGAAATGATGGAATTAAAGAAGAATTAGTTTACGAAAAGTTGGGTTTTAAAAATGGAGATGCCCTTAATCAAGTTAAAATTAATGAAGGCCGTTTAAATCTTTTAAAAACAGGACTGTTTGAAAGAGTTAATGTTAAATTTATTGAGAACGATTCTGAGAATACAGTTGAAGACATAAAAATTAGTATATTAGAAAAACCACTACAAACTTTAGAATTAGGTGGAGGATATAATACAGAATTTGGTTTACATTTATTTGGAGAAGCAAGTGATCGAGGTTTATTTCAGGATGGTAAGACTCTAGGTTTAAGGTTAGATGGATACTATCAACCTGGCACACAAGAAATTACTAGAGGCGTAGCTAATCTTAGATTTTTTAATCCAAATTTTTTAAATTCTGATTTTAGATATATCAATAACTTAAGATTTCAAAAACTAGATATTGATACTCTTCCTTTTGATTTAGATAGAGCTTCTTTTGATACTATGTTTTATAGAACTTTTGGAAACAATATTTCTTTTAACTTTGGTCATACAATTTTAGAAGAAGATTTAGCTAGTGTTCAAGAAGACTCAATTTTAAGTGGTTTTGATTCAGGTAGGCATTATTTAAGCTTTTTGTTAGGAGCTTTAAATTTTGATTATAGAGATAATTCAGTTAATCCTCGTAATGGTGTTTTCTTAAACTTTAATTTTAAATTTTCTAGTGAGGAGATTTTATCTGATACAAATTTTTATGCATTAGGAGCAAAGCTTAGTTTAATTAAATCAATCGGAGAATCTAAATTCAGTTTTGCAAATAACATTAGAGCTGCAAGTGCAAAAGGCTTTGGAGGAGGTGCTGATATTCCGATTTCTCAAAGATATTTTGTAGGTGGTAGAAATTCTATTAGGGGATTTCAAGAAAACTCTTTAGGTCCTAAAGGTGAAAACGGTAATGTGATAGGGGGAGATTTCTTAGTCTACAATAATTTTGAATTAAGATATTTGTTAACTGATGCTATTTCAACACATGCATTTTTAGATATTGGTTCGGTCTTTTTAAGAGATATTGGAATTTCTGATAATGATTTAAGATATGGAACTGGCTTAGGGCTAAGATATTTATCGCCTATTGGACCAGTTGGAATTGATATTGGCTTTCCACTTAATAGAGAAGAAGAGGAGTCAAGTTATAGATTGCATTTTAGTGTTGGGTCTAATTTTTGATTATGTTTGTATTTTCCTTGACTAGGATTTTTATTGTTTTATAAAGCTGTAATCTGATTTTTGAAAATAGATGGCAGCTAAAATATCTTTAGCTTAGCTAGAATAATATTTTACTAAATTATGTAAATAAGCCCCTAATTTATCTCCCAAGTCAAAAATTTCGAATTTTGCATTTACTATTTCTAATATTGCTTGTGATTCTCTTAAGCTACCTAATGCTATTATATAAAATCTCTTCTTATCTTTAGGAGTTTCTCTCCCGTATCCTTCAGCTAGGTTAAGTGCAATGCTTGATGATGATCTATCTAACTGATTTTTTAGATATCCAGGTAACTTAAGTTTCTGACATTCTGAATAAAATTCTTTAGCTAAAATAAAAGTTCTAAAATTTTTCATATTTTTTCT
>CALJRW010000058.1 GCA_937976335.1 uncultured bacterium
CATCTGCATTAGGAATATTTTTTAAGGCTTGAAGTTTATATTTTAAATCTTTTTTATCGTTTCTTAAAAGCTCCAAAGCTCTATCTACTTTTTCTAAGCCAAGCATATTAAGAACAAATTTCTCTCTTTCTACTGAGCCTTTCTTTCCACTTAGAAATTCTAATGCTTTTTGAGAAGTAAAATAAGTGTTAGAAAATTCTTCAAACGTCATTCCAAGAATTTCTTCAATTCTATATGTAACAGCGCTTGTGCCCTCAACTATTGGCTCACTTTCACCAGCTTGAAAAAGTTCAGCTTTTTCTAAAAACCTGCAAACCCTAAACACTCGACCGACATGTTCAAAAATTAATTGAACTTCAAGCTTTTCATTTTTTGTTGCAGCTCTTCTAGTTAAATCGCTTAACTTACCTCGAATTGCGCGAGCTCCAAAAAGAGCAAAAGAAATAGCTTCAAGAACGCTTGTTTTTCCAGATCCATTAGGCCCAACAATTCCAACAATCCCAAGAGGAAACTCAAGGCTTGAATCCACAAACTGTCTAAAATTTTTTAATTGAAGACTATGAACTCTCATTGGGCTGCTTTAAAATATTTACTTAATGTATTTTTTGTTTTTTCACTATCAACTAAATCTTCAGACTCTACAAAGCTACTTAACTGTTCAAGCAAACTCATTGCTTTACTATCATCAGATTGGACTACATAGGAACTACTTGAGGCAAACTTAATATCCACAATTAAACAGCCTGCTCGAACTCTATATTTTCTGATCATTCCGTGATCTAGAACTTTATAAACATTTCTTGCAACATCATACACACGAAGTCTAACTAACTTTCCTTCAATGCCACCAGGAATTCCTTCAAGAGCATTTTCGATTTTTAAGTTTAATTCATGAGCTGTTAATGCGGCTCCTTCTATTATGTCTAAATCAATAACTTCCCTTGGGCTAGAAAGCTTATGAAATTTAACTTTTTTTTGTGGCAGATCGACTTCCAAAAATCCTTTATCTTCACTTTCTTGCCAAATATTATTTGACGTATATTCAATTGCTCCTGCATAAAATGTATTATAATTAAGTTCTTCCATCTCATGCACATGTCCTAGCGCTATAAAATCCCATTCATGTGTATTGATTTTTTGAAGATCGATTTCTGCAGGTCCATAATAATTTTTTGTTCCTGTTGTTTGTCCGTGCATTAATAAAATATTATAAGTATAATCATCTTGAGTTTTTATATTTGTATATTCAACTGATTTTTGAGGGACTGCAGTTACTGCTAAATTTAATTCTTTAAATTCAAATCTCTTAGGCTTTCTTGTTGCTACATAAACTCCTTCAATTTCAGTTAGAAGCTCTAAGGCAGAACCAGTATCAAGCCTCTTTGGTGTTTCATGATTTCCTGCAGTAATAACAATTGGCGCAGCGGTGCCTCTTGCTAATTTTTTTATTTGTCGATAACAAAATGTAAGAACTGAATTTGAGGGCCTAACAGTATGAAAAAGATCTCCTGCAATTAAAGTAATGTCTGGTTTTATTTGTATCGCCCGCTCAACAGCTTCTTCAAAGGCTAAATTAATATCCAACTCTCTTTGGTTCCTGCCTTCAGGCGCAAGTTTATTAAAACGTCTAAAGCCAAGATGAATATCAGCTAAGTGACAGATTTTTAATGTTTTTTTTACTTCTTTGGTTGGTTTTAGAGGCACGTTATCAGTTTTAGCAAGTTGGGGGTGGAAAGTCTAATTATATGTTCTTCGTGTCTTCTTCGTATAACTTCGTGTCTAAAAATAAATATCAAACACCCCCCTTAATAACCTCCGCCACCCGAAACGAATTAGCATAAATAGTCCAAGTATAAGGCACACTCCCTCCAGTCGGCATAAAACTACCATCTGTAACATATAAATTATCAATAAAATGAGCCTTGCAATCTCTATCTAAATAACTTGTTTTAGGATTATCTCCAAATCGACATCCCCCAGCTATTAAATTTGTAGGTGGGTTAGGACTAATGCTTGAATAAACATTGTGAAGCTTTAACTTTTCCATAATTTTTAGTGTCTGCTTTTCTAAATAACTAGCTACTTTTAAATCATGCTTATGATAACCAAGTCTAACTTTTGCAACCTTACTTCCCCACTTATCTTTCTTTTCCCCTAAACTAACGTAACAATTATCAGTAGGAAGCCAATCATTAAAAATTTCAAATCTTATATGCCTTTTGTTTATAAAATCATCTTCAAGTTTTCTTTTTAATTCCTTACCCCACAACAATCTTGAACCTTCCCATTTTGCAGAACTAGCTCTTCTAATTGGATTGGCATGTTCAAAGAGAAAATCTATAGTTCCACCTTTTGCCTTAGCACCAAAGGATTTATCATTAATGTAGTACCAATCCTGAAAACCTCTATTTATAAAAAGACCAGGCTGCATAATTTTTTTAGCAATTTCATTCGAAAAATCTTTAACGTTAAGCTCTCCTCCTCCTGAGCCGCCTGCAGAAAAAAGTAAGTTTTTACCAAGCTGCCCAGATGAGTTCCCTATACCATTTGGATGAAAAGAGTTTGAAGAATTCAGTAGAAGCCTGGAAGTTTCTATTGCCTGACACGCTACAACATATTGCTTTGCTCTGGCTTTTTTTGAATTACCAAATTTATCATAATAACTAATACTTGTTACTTTCTTCTTATCTGAGTTTAGCTTGTAAACTTGCGATTCTGTTAATATCCTACAATTCCCTGTTTCGACAGCAGAATTTAGAAGCGCTGCCCTTGAACTTCCTTTAGCCCCACTTGAGCAACCATAACTTCCACAGTAGTTAGAATAATAGCATGGGCTTCTTTTATTTAAAGACTTACTAATAATACCTCTTGAAACTGGAAGACTATTAAAACCTAAATCAAAAGCAGCTTTGTCTATTAATTCTGAAACAATACTTTCAGCCAATGGCGGGAAAGGAAAATCTGAGGTAGAGCGAGGTTCTAAGTTTGGATGTTTTTTGACGCGCCCCGAAACACCCACTAGACTTTCCACTTTTGCATAATACGGCTCAAGCTCCTCATAAGAAATTGGCCAATCAACCACGTTAGCACCCTTAACTTCTCCAAATTCAGATTTAAGCCTAAAATCTTTTGGCTTTAATCTATAAAAGTAAGCTGCCATAAAGTTAGTTGAGCCACCAACACAGTTCCCATTCCAAAAAGAAGGACCAAATTTTTTTGAAGATTTTGATTCCCATTTTTGACTTTCTTCTGAATACCTTTCACTAAGATGAAATTCTTCATTAAGCTTGGGAGTATAAATATCTCGTCTACAGGTTTTAATTTCATCTTTTGAAAAATCTTTCTCCGAATACCATTTACCTTTTTCTAAGATAAGAACAGATTTACCTGCCTTAGACAATTCGTATGCAACTGGGCCTGCACCAGCTCCGGAACCTACTATGCAAACATCATACTCCTCACCTAAGCTATTCATTTATGAGCTCCTTTTGCTCTGGGATAGCCTGGCTTATGATTTAACCATTTCCACCCTATTTCGTTAACATTAATTCCATATGCTGGATCGCCGAGTAAAGATTCAAATGTAAAATTTAAAATTTTTGCTATCCAATTCTCTCCCCAAACGACTTTAGAAACTTTATTAATAATTTTTTCTTTTTCTTTCAAACTTAAATTAAAAAAAGTTTTTTGGTACTCCAATAGACACTCTTCTTCTAACCAAGTTATTCCGTTTAAAATAATTTTTTTGTCGAAGTCTGAAACATGTTGATCGATTAAAATTAGATGAAAATATGGTATAGTGTTTATTTCATCAATCCCAGGTGAGTGTTTTTCTTTTGGAAAAAGAAAATTTAGAATGTGATATAAAGAATTTTCTTTTTCTTGAGATAAAACTAATTTGTGCTGTGAGAGCGTATAAAAACATCCCAAAGCAGAAGAAATACTAGTAATAGCAAAAAGCTTAAAAGATGCGGAAAGAAAAGATCTTCTATCTATTTTTCCTTCAATAAAACTTTGAACTATTTCAGATTTTAAATTTTGCATCATTATAATTTTTTATGACTTCAGACAATTCTCTGAATTCAAATAACAGTAAATTAACAAAATATTCACTAGCGACAGGCAAAAAAACAAAAAAGGCTCAAAAATTTAGAGCTTATTAACATTTCTAAATCTTCGAGCCTCTATTTAGTTTATGAGAAACTAACTATGCGCCGCACTTCCCTTCGCCACATTTTCCTTCACCACACTTTTCTTCTACTTTCTCTTTCCCGCACTTTCCTTCACCACATTTACCTTCACCACATTTCCCCTCTCCACACTTTCCTTCACCACATTTAGTGCTAGTTGTGTTTTTAAGAACTGCTGTAGGATCAGTATCGACAGAGCTGCAAGAGCTAAGCATAGATAATGCAGTTACAAATAAAGCGATAAGAATCAAGTAATTTAATTTTTTGTACATGTTTTTTTCTCCAATTTTAACAAATAATTTTAGAAATACTAAAATCTGCAAACGATGCTAATAGTTAATCAAAAAAAGCGCAAAATATGTTTTTTTAATAAGCAAAAACATATAGTTACTGCAAATCAAGGCAATTTCTTCCTATAGTTATTCCAAAAAATAATTTCTCTATAATTTTGTAATCGAAAACCTTCCCCCGTCGCTAAAGCTATGTGGGACAGGCCTCTCTCGATTTTTTCGAAGGTCAAAATATATAAGTATCTGAAAAGCGCAGGTGTAGATTAACTACTCCGAGCATTTTCAGATACTTATTTATTTCGAGATTCGGAAAAAGCGAGAGAGGAAAAAGGCTGTTCTTGTGGTGGAACACACAAGAACAGCCTTTCAAAAATACGAAACTAAAAGATTAGAACCAGCTACTAAGCTGAAAGATAAATCTGTTAGCATCAGTATCTGCATCACCTGCACCATTAGGAACACCTTCGTACTCAGTGAACATATATGCAAGTTGACCTTTTAAATGATGTTGCCACCAGTAATAGTTAAGTGAAACACCTGCTTCGTTGACATCACTAGCTCCTGTACTACAAGCACCACCTGTAAAAGCACCATTATCACAATCAACAGCACTAAAACGTCCAGCAATTTCAAACTTCTTAGGTTGTAAGAAGTAACCAACTTGAGCATACCAACCAGAACCATCTACAGTTCCGCCACCAGCAACGTCTTCTTCATTAGTAAAGATTTCCCCAGCAAAGCTAAGTCCTCTGTACTTGAAAGTTGTATCAACACTTACAGTTGCACTATCTGTACCAGCAACTCCACCAGCATCAGTAACAAAACCATAAGCAGCACCAACATCCCATCCCATGTCATCATGGTATTCGATATCAGACTCGCTCAGTGAATTAGCATCACCCATAATGTCAAATCTAGCACCTGCATAGAAAGCATTATCATTGTTGCTACTTGTTGCATTTCTTCCTTCACCGTTCATAAACTGACCAGTTAGGTTTAATCTACCATCCATTAAAGCAACTCCACCTTCTAGACCAATGTCACGACCAGCTTCCCAAGCAGGATCCGTTGCATTTCTTCCATGTGTGAAAGTACTAGTTGCAACAGCTCTATCTGGAAACTGTAGTTGAGCAGAATGAGTTAAGTTCTGACGACCAATCAAAGTCTTAAATTGACCCATTTTTAGATAGCTGTCATCACACGGATGCCACGCTAAGTAAGCATCTTTTAAGTCAGCACCTACTCCACCAGCAAAACCAGTTTCTATACGGTACGTGAATTCAGAATTCAGCGCAGTTCCTTCAACCCAAATACGAGCTCTTCTCATACTAAAGTTTGAAACATTCTCAGCACCTTCATCATTATCAGTATATTCATACCGAGACTGAAGCTGTGTACCTATATTTGCAGTGAAGCCAGTATCAGCAAAGTCAAGTCTAGTTCCTTTGTTCCAATAAACCTTAGAACCGTCATGACCCATTGCCTTAGCTTCGCTAGCACTGATAACTCCTTTTTCAGCAAGCAAATCCTCAAGAGTTTTTGCCTGAACTAATCCAGGGATTAACAATAAAATAGCGATAACAATAGTTAATTTACGCATATCTTGATCTCCTTAGTTAATAACAATCTTATATGCTCAACCTCTATCAAAACCTGACAGCGAGAGCAGGTTTAAAGCTTCCACTTTAAACCTTGTAGTCGATGATCACATTGAACATATCAATTCGTAAAGATAGAAAAATTAGGGAACTATACCTATAAGGGCTATTTATTAGGATTATGTTTAGAAATTAACAAGAAATTCATACTGTTATGCTAAAATAGAAAGAATAAGATTTGCCGTATTTTTTATAACAACGTTTGATTATTTAACCTTTTTTGAAAAATTTTCTAATTAAATCTACCATAACACAACAATGACATTTGAATCTGAAGAAATTAAATCCATACGTGAATCTACTAGAAGATTTGCTGAAAAAGAAATCCCAACGTTTCAAAACAAAACACACTTTGGAACAGTACCAAGGGAACTATTTAAGAAATTTGCAAATTTAGGCCTTACTAAATTAAAAATCCCTGAAGCTTATGGCGGAACCGACTCTAGCAACTTGTGTCACTCAGCAGTGCTTGAAGAAATCGCTTCAGTTGACCTTGGAGCAACTATCTTTCTTTCAGTACATAATATGGTATCCGGATTAGTATCTAAATACGCATCGGAGGATCAAAAGAAAGCCTATCTCCCCCACTTTGCCTCAGGTTCAAAACTTGCTGCATTTGCCCTAACTGAACCAAATGCAGGTTCCGATGCCTCTTCACTTAAAACCCAAGCCAAAAAAGATGGCAATAATTTTATTCTTAATGGAGAGAAGTGCTATATAACCAGTGCAGGCTGGGCAGATACCTATTTACTCTTCGCTAAAATAAAAGAAGAGATTGCTGCTTTTATCGTTGATAGCAATTCTCCTGGACTTATCATTAGCCCTCCTGATAGTAAGATGGGTGCCGAACTATCTCCTATTGCTTCATTATCGCTAAAAAATGTAGAGGTCCCCAAAGAAGCACTAGTTGGAAAAATTAATGATGGATATAAAATTGCGCTTTCCTCTCTTTCTTCAGGAAGGGTCTCAATTGCTTCTGCTGCTGTTGGGGTTGGAAGGTCGGCAATAAAACTTGCAGCCCAACATCTAAACGAAAGAAAACAATTTGGGAAAGAACTAATTAACTTTCAAGGCCTACAGTTTATGCTTGCTGATATGGAGATGAAATATCAAGCATCAAAAGCCTTAGCTTATCAGGCTGCTTTTATGCTTGATAATAGCACTAACAAAAAAGAAGCTAGAAAAGCTGCTTCAATTGCTAAATGTTTTGCGACAGATTCAACAATGAGCATTACAACCGATGCTGTTCAATTACTAGGTGGAGCAGGTTATATTAAAGATTATCAAGTTGAGAAATTAATGCGTGATGCAAAAATGCTCCAAATTGTTGAAGGAACAAATCAAATTCAGAGAGTAATTATCGCTAGAAGTTTTTTTGATTAAGCTGAAGCGAGTATACGATTAACAATTTTTGCTTAAGCCACAAAGATGTAAAGTTAAAACAAAAATGTTAAAACAAACACAATGAAATACACCCTACGCCCTTATCAAAAAGAATCTGTCGAAGCAGTACTAGCTCATTTTAGAAAACTAAGAGAACCTGCCGTCTTAGTTCTTCCTACAGGTGCCGGAAAAAGCTTAGTCATAGCTGAACTTGCAAGCCTTGCAAAAGGCCGAGTCCTTGTACTAACCCACGTAAAAGAGTTGGTTGAACAAAATAGCGAAAAATTTAAAAGCTATGGATTAAACCCAGGAATATATTCAGCAGGCTTAAATCAAAAAGATAAGGATTCAAAGGTCATTTTTGGAAGCATTCAATCTGTTGCTAGAGCGCCGGCTAGCTTTTTTGACGATTTCTCAATTCTTATAGTTGATGAGTGCCATAGGGTTTCTTTTAAAGAAATTGAATCTCCTGATGAAGATTCTCAGTATGCACAAGTAATTAATAAACTAAAAACTTCGCATCCAAATATCTGCATTTTAGGATTAACTGCAACACCTTATCGACTAGATAGCGGATGGATTTATGAGTTTAATTACAAAGGCTACTTAAACTCAAGACAGATGAAATTTTTTAAAAGATGTATTTACGATCTAAGCATGAAGCATATGATAGATAAAGGCTATCTTACACCACCTGTCCAAATAGATGCACCAGTAGCATCATATGACTTTTCAAGTTTAGAACTTAAAGAAGGCAAAAGCTATAAAATAGCTGAGATTGAAGCTATCCTAAAAGATCAAAAAAGAATAACTCCTGTTATAGTTAAAAATATTTTAGATCTAAGTAAAAATCGAAAAGGAGTTTTAATTTTCACTTCAACTGTTCGTCATGCCGAAGAAGTCTTAAGTTATTTACCAAAAGCTAAATCAGACATTGTAATTGGAGATACACCAAGCGTAGAACGAGATAAAATAATTAATAAATTTAAAAATCAAGAATTAAAATATCTAGTAAATGTTTCAGTTTTAACAACTGGATTTGATGCTCCGCATGTTGATGTTGTCGCAATATTAAGACCAACTGAATCAGTAAGTTTGTATCAACAAATTGTAGGACGTGGCCTGCGCTTAAGTCCTGGAAAAAAAGATTGTTTAGTTTTAGACTACACAGGGGTTTCTTACGACCTCTTTAGCCCTGAAATTGGAGATAAAAAACCAAACGCAAATAGTGAAAAAGTTGAAGTAGATTGTCCAATGTGCGATCACGTTAATGATTTTTGGGGGCTTAAAGACTCAGCTGGAAAATTAGTAGAACATTTTGGTAAAAAATGTAAAGGAGCAATTCAAGATACCGGAACATTAGATATTGTACCCTGCGGCTTTAGATATCGCTTTCAAACCTGCGAAAGTTGTGGAACTGAAAATGACATAACCTCTATAAGCTGCCTTGCTTGCTCAAGCATATTAAAAGATACAAGAACAAAGTTAAAAGAAGCTGCAAAAATGAAAGATGCTCATGTTCTAAAGCCAGATACTATGATGTTCGAAAAAAAGTTAGATAAAAATAAAAAAGAAAGATTGGAGATTAAGTATTACGACTTGGATGCTCAATACTTAAGTGAAATTTTTTATATAAACGACCTAAATGAAGCAAAGGCTTTTTCCTATAATTTTGTAAGAATGCATAATAGACTTCCTGGCACTGCACTTAAAATTACGAATGTCGATCAAGCTCTTGCAAATAAAGATAAATTTCGAATGCCTTTATTTATTGTGGCTAGAAAGCAGAAGAATTTTTGGAGAATTCGTGAGAAGATATTTTAGTTATTTTAGGACACGAAGTTACACGAA
>CALJRW010000059.1 GCA_937976335.1 uncultured bacterium
TAATATACCCAACAAATCATTTAGTTTTACCGCTTAAAAGCGGTAAAACTAAATGATTTGTTGGGTATGTCAACATGTTAAATCTAACATAAAAGTGTCTTTTCTGAAACTTTTATCAATAAAACAGCATCTTAAATTATAGGGGATCCTCTTGTTTTAGGATTTATATGTCCGACGATATTTAGTTTTTCAGCTTATAAACGGAAAAACCAAATGTCTTTGGTCATATGCTTAATTAAAGGTGTTTTTATGTCAGATAGTTTAAATAAAAAAATAAAGAAAAGTCGCGTTCGTAGAAAAAGTTATTGCTTAGATTTAAGAATCCAGAGTCCGACATCTTTGGGTTATATGCATATAGAAGGAATTGATACAGCTCCAGCCCTTGTTAGGTTGGCTAAAATTAAAGGTCTGGATGTTATCTCTGTTACAGATTTTTTTAGTGCTCGTTTTGTAGATGAGCTTAAGAGTGCTGCCGAAGGTAGTAAGGTGGAAGTTTTGCCAGGTGTAATGCTTAGATGTGTAATACCAAATTGTGAAGACGTAGTTGTTGCTTGTTTTTTTAAAGAAGAAGCAACTACTGAGTATATATCTGAATTGCTTTTTAAGCACTTAGCTATTCCTAAATCTGTTGAAGGTAGTTCTAGTTTTGTTTTTAGAAAAGATTTTAAGGAAGTTATTAGTTTAGTAGAGGAATTTGGTGGTGTAATGATTCCTAGTAGAATGGATAAGACTCCTTATAGAAGAGACGCTCTTAAGTCTTTAGTTGAAGATTATGGTTTTCGTGCGTTTGATTTAGCTTATTTTTCTGATAGCGAAAAGTACTTCAAAGAGACTTGGCCTGAAATAGAATTTCATTTATTTAATTTTTCAAACGCCAAAGCACTTGCTCAAGTAGGTAGTAGAAACTCAAAGGTTATGATGGCAAAGCCTGGATTTAGGGGTTTAGCTGGTTTAGTTGGAAGAGTGTAGAGAGATAGATTAAAATTCTTTATAAAAAATTATATAGCTAAAGCTATGTAAATATTAACTTTTTCTAAATATCATAGAAGCCTAAAGTAATTATACTTACTTACCGATGATTTAAATTCGTATGAGAAAGACAAAGGTAAGAAATTTTCAAAGTGAAACTGGTGCTGGGATGGTTGAAGTTGCATTGCTCTTTGCTCTTGTAGCAATGGTCGCAGTGCCTGCCGTGCATTTTATGGGACAAGAAACTGCTATTGAGTTATGTGAAGGTCCTGCTAGCGATTTAAATACTTTAGGAACGCATCATTCTGGAGGCAGAACTGGAAATATTTATCATTTCAATAGTGATAGCGGAGCTTGTGAGATAGGAGGTGCTCAATGTAGTGGAAAATCAGGTTGTGTGCCACCTCCGTGAGTCTTAAAGCTTGAATGATGATTTTCAGAACTTGTTGATTTTCAACAATCCTATAGAGAGATGCATAAAAGCTACAAATTTAAATTTTAATCTTAAGACATTTCAACTAAAATAAAACCTTTGGCTCTACTAGGAATAGGGCTTTCAGACTGAATAACACCTGAGCTTTTATTTTTTGAAGTTAGTAGTTCCTCTGTTGAAGTAATATCGTCATATTCAAGCTTTGATTTAATTGTTGCAATTTTTTTGTTATGAGGTGGTGTAACTTTAACAGTAAAGTTGTTGGGCATAATAGAAGAAGCGGAAGCTAGTAGTTCAATAGAAAAAATATTATCACTTATGAATGCCCCTTTTACGATATACTCAAATTCAATAATAGAATTCCCAGTCCATATATTTTCTGCTGGGTAGTCAATTAAGTAACCGTCAAGTCCTCCAACTTCCATAACTTTTTTCCAAGGTACTTTTTTGTTGTTTATTTTAGTAGAGATAACAGAAAGTTTTAAGTTAAGTTGCTTTCCATAAAAGTTTTTTTGTTTTGAGTTAAAACGTCTTGAGAAAAATTTGAATCCTTCTAAAGAAGTTAAAACATGAGATTCTTTAATTGTTAAAGTTCGATCGTTATTAACTTGGACATTAGCCGAGTAGCTATCATAACTCAAACTTGTCCATTGATCTTCTTTGTTTGATGTTTTTTGAACGCTACTATTGCTTTTATTTTGGTGTGAGAAGTAAAGTTTGCCTATGATTAGGATAAGTAAAAGTAGGCAAAATGCTACAAGGCGTAATATTAGATTTGTTTTTTTCTTCTTGAAACTCACAGAACAAAATTAAAAGTTCACTACGTAGAATAAAAGACTTATGCGTATTTAGCTAGGGCAAAATATATAGTCACTTTCAGAAGTAATATAGTTATCCCAATCAATAGCTTAGGGAAATCAGCATGTCCCTCAAAGCTTTAGCGACGGGGGAAGGTTTTCGACTTTGGGATAACTATATTTCTTAGTGACACAGAAGTATAGGGATGTGGAGTTTCTAGGTTTTTTTATGAAAAAAATAGTTTTCTTTGTCTAACAACAGAAGCGCAGAAACACAGAACTAAACAAAAAAGATATTGCTAGCCTTTTGAAAAATACTCAACGCATAATATTGATACGCCTGCGTTTTTTATGTTCATTTTTTACTAACTTGACTCAAAATTTTTTCTCTCAACGAACTCTATTTTTCAACAAGGCCTTAAAAACTTCTAATAGCTTTTAGAGAATTCTTTATAAGCATAGGGGCGTTAAAATTTCCAATGGTTTTCATTACTTCAAAAGTTAACTTAAGAGCAAAAGTGGCATTGTTGATATTAGGGAATTCAAAGCATTCTCCTGTAGTACCAGTTCCTGTTCCTAAACAATAATAACTTTGAATCCCAGTCATGCTAGTTGTGTTAAGAAATAGCATGCCTTCTTCTGCAGGGTTGTTTGCTGTCTTGACTAGAAAAACATATTCGCCAGCTGGAAAGTTATTTGTAATATTTCCAGCTCCGTCATCAAATTGAAAATCCAAGCCATTTTCGTCATATTGGTGATTGGATGACAAGCAGATATGAAATAAATCTTGAAACGCTGTATTTTGTCCACTATTTCCTGTGTCCCCAGTGCTTCCCCAATGTACATTAGTTGGGACATTGATTCTAGGGTTAACGCTAGTAGTTTCGTAGAGTGTATTGAAATCACTCATTGGGTAATGCGCAACTAAAGGCGGTGTAAAAGTGTTTGGATCTTGAAAGGGTATGTAATCCTCTTTTCTAAAAATACCTGCTCTAAATTCATCTAAGATATCATCCATTTTAATATTATCTTCGCCAGCAAAATAATAATTATTTGCTCCCATGATTCCACAGAGAGAGTGGAGTGATGCGTTTTCAGGGATGTTCATTACAAATCCAGCTTGTCCCCATGCGTTTCTTGGATCCCAAGCGTCACTATTATTGTATACAGAAAATGCACCCATATCTTCCGTTTGAGATGGGCTGCTTAGATAATCTTCAAGTACTAAGAAATCAGAGTATTTTAATTTAAAGCCTGTTATGTTTATTTTCAGTACTGCATCATTGTATAAATAGTGTCGCCAATGCTGATAATGTGTTTTTTTATCAAAATCAAAAGCAAGTATAGCCTCTTTACTTGATAGACCAGTTATGACTGTTCCATTTGATAAATATGTAGAAGGGATTAGTTCTGAAAGCTCTCTTTCTCCTGCTTGTGGTAGAGGAGGTAGTTCCGCTTTTTCAGAGAGCTCGACTGAAATATTATCATTGTTTTGTAGAACAATGCCGCTATACTGAGTAGTGATAGCTATTATTTCGTTATCTTTTTTAATTGAAAATGCTAGTTCTTTGCACGGTACAGTAATATCCCTGTTTAATGTGCTTAGATCATCATTAGTGCAATTTGTATATAATGAACCATTAAATTTTTTAAAGTGCCAGCAAAGCTTCGCATTTTCTATAGCAGGCATATTGCCATCTAAAAATTCTATGTTTGCTTTACATACCGGTCGAATAGCAAATACATTTGTTGGGAATGAAGAACAGAGAGCTAAAATTGCTAGTAGAAAATAAATTAGATACTTATTATTCATAAAACCTCACTTATAAAGATCCTGACTCCTACTAAGATGAGCTCTTGGCGTATAAGGATTCAAAAAAAACAGCAGTAAATTTAGGCATTTAGAAGTGAGTTTAGGATTCTTTTGTTATCTTCTTCTCTTGATTTTACTCGCTTGATCTCTCCGCAGAGGCAAGTGTGTGTAATTATTAGTTTTCCATGAATTATTTCAGTTTTCGATGGGATCATTAGTTTTTTGCAGCTTTCAGCTCTGTCGCCTGGATTTATATCGACATGTTTGCTGTATAAACATTTAGGACAGTGGTTTGTATACCCATTCCCTTTGACTAATTCTTCACAATTTTCACACTCAAAGTTTTCTATTTTTCTTTGAAATTTTTTAGTTTGCATATTTGCCTATCTTATTGGTTTTAGCAGTTGTATTCAAGCTTTAAGAGGTTTTTGACGTTCGTAACGAAGAACTAAATGCTTACACCTTTATGTGATGGGTTAAAAAATTCTAAAAGAGAATAGCGCTTGCCTTAACTATGTATTACCCTAAATAATTCTTTCTTTTAAACCTTTCCTCCTTCGCTAAAGCTACGGAGGACGTGTTCCCCTACGCTAAAGCTATGTGGGACATGCCTCATGATATCTTCCACATAAGCTTTCCAATATAAAACTTGAATATTTCTAGCAATTTGCTACCTTACTATAATACATTATGTCCAAATTTGTTCACTTACATTTACACACACAATACAGCCTATTAGATGGTGTTAACAAAATTCCAGATGTTTTAAAGCAGGCTCATAAGTTAGGTCAACCTGCTATTGCAATGACTGATCATGGGAATATGCATGGAGCAATTGAATTTTTTCAAGCTGCTAAAAAAACAGGGATTAAGCCAATCATTGGTTGTGAATTATATGTTAATCCAGTTTCAAGGCATGAAAGGAAAACAGTAAATCAAGGTGGTGCGGCAACTAATCATCTTACTGTTCTTGCTAAAAACCAAGAAGGTTATAAAAACTTGTGCAAGCTTGTAACCCTTGCGTATAAAGAGGGTTTCTATTTTAAGCCAAGAGTGGATCATGAGATTTTAGAGGAATATAGCAAAGGGCTTATAGTCTTAAGTGGTTGCATGTCTGGTGAGCTTTCACGTTCCGTTAATAGCGATAAGATAGAAGAAAGTAAGCAAGTTGTAGAATTTTACAGTAGAGTATTTGGAGATGACTATTACCTGGAGGTTCAACCACATTCTCTTCCTGAGCAAAATAAAGTTAATCAGGCATGTTTAGAAATTGGTCGAGATTTAGGTGTGAAAATTGTAGCAACAACTGACTGTCATTATCCAACTCACGATCATCACTTTGCACAGGAAGTTTTAATGTGTATTTCCACTGCTAAAAACATACATGACCCAACTCGTTTAAAACACGACAATGTGCATCTTCATCTTAAAACGCAAGAAGAAATGCTTAAAGAGTTTGGTGATTATAAGTACGCAAGTGAAGCGATTTCTAATACTTTAGAAATCACAGATAAATGTAATATTGAATTTGATTTTGATACTTACTACATGCCCAAGTATGAGACCAAAGAAGAGTCTCTTGATGATGTAATGTTACGACAAGCAAAGGAAGGGCTTGAACGAAGAATTCGTAATTATGAAAAACATAGTGGTGAGAAGCTAGATAGAAATTTATATAATGAGCGTCTCGCAGTAGAAGCTAAGCTTATAGTTGAAATGGGATTTTCTGGTTATTTTTTAGTAGTTGCTGATTTTATAAATTGGGCTAAAGAAAATGATATACCGGTAGGTCCTGGAAGAGGAAGTGCTGCAGGGTCTATTATTGCATGGGCGATGAATATTACTGAAATTGATTCGATAAAACACAAATGTATTTTTGAGAGATTTCTAAATCCTGAAAGGGTCTCGCTTCCTGATATAGATGTTGATTTTTGTATACACGGTCGAGATAAGGTTATTAAATATGTTGTTGAAAAATATGGTGCAGAAAACGTTGCTCAAATCGCAACTTTTGGAACTTTAAAAGCAAAAGCAACAATCAAGGATGTTGGTCGAGCGCTCGGCATTTCTTATGCAGAAACTGATAAAATTGCTCAATTAGTACCTGCTCCAAGACAAGGTTTTGATTTTTCTCTAAAAGAGTCTCTAAAGATGGAAAAGCGTTTGAAGGAGTATGCGGATGGAGAAGGAAAAGACTTTATAGAGCTAGCACTAAAATTAGAAGGTCTTACTCGACATTTCTCGACCCACGCTGCGGGAGTTGTAATTGGCCATAAGCCATTAGATGAAATGCTTCCAATGATGATTGATAAAGATGGCAAGTACGTCACTCAGTTTTCAATGAAATATGTAGAAAAAATTGGATTAGTTAAGTTTGATTTTCTAGGTCTTAAAACTTTAACCGTTATTAAATCTGCTGTTGATATTATTAAAGAATCTAAAGGAATAGATATTGACGTTAGTAATTTAAATTATTCAGATTCCAAGACGTATGAGCTTCTTTGTGCAGGTAATGTGACTGGGATTTTTCAGCTTGAGGGAACGGGAATCCGTGAAGTTACTATGCGTTTAAAACCGAGCTCTTTTGAGGATATCGTAGCAATTGGAGCTCTATATAGACCAGGTCCTCTTGATGCAGGAATGGTGGATCATTACATAGAAAGAAAGCATGGTAGAGAGAAAGTTTCGTATTTACATGATAAATTAAAAGAAATTTTATCAGATACATACGGAATTATTGTTTATCAAGAACAGATTTTAAAACTTGCACAAGAACTTGCAGGCTATAGTCTAGGAGAGGCAGATTTGCTTCGTCGAGCAATGGGTAAGAAAGTGCCTGAAGAAATGGCTCAACAGAGAGAAAGATTTTTGTCTGGTGTAATAGAAAAAGGAATTGATCAAAAAACTGGAAATGAAATTTTTGATCAAATGGAAAAATTTGCTAGATATGGATTTAATAGAAGCCACTCAGTAGCTTACGCCACAATTACTTTTCAAACTGCGTATTTAAAAGCTCATCATAGAGTGGAATTTATGGCAGCTTTGATGTCGCAGGAGATGGGTGATAGTGATAAAACTTTAAAAAATTTAACTGAGTGTAAAAAGCAAAATATTAAAGTTCTTCCACCTGATATTAATGAGAGTTTGGCAAGTTTTGCAGTTGTTGAAGGAAAAATTCGTTTTGGTCTTACAGCTCTTAAAGGAGTTGGTCATAAGTCTGTAGATATAATTGTTGAAGAAAGAAATGCTAATGGTGCTTTTAAAAGTTTTGAAGACTTTGTAATGAGGGTCAGTGCTGGAGCTGTGAATAAAAAAGTTCTTGAAAACCTTGTGAAGTCTGGTTCTTTTGAGTCTATTTCTAAATTTAGTCGAAGAGAGCTGTTTGATAGAGTTGAAGATGCACTTAAATTTTCTCAAAGCTCAAATAGACAAGTAGATGTTAATCAGATAGCACTATTTGATGCGGAAGCGATTGCCCAAACTATGCCTAAGAGAAGTTCTAATGCTCCAGAATGGCCAATAAATAAGAAATTAAGTTATGAAAGAGATGCTTTAGGCTTTTATATTTCAGGTCATCCGCTTGATAAGTTTCAAGGTGCTTTAAACTTCCTTGGTTCTGTTAGCACTTCTAAAATTAGGAGTAAGGGAAGTAAAACAACAGTAAAGGTTGGAGGGGTTGTTACGGCTCTTAAACTTAGAAACACAAGGAAGGGCGATCGTTATGCAAACTTTACTTTAGAAGATTTTGAAGGAACTGTTGAAACTTTAGTTTGGCCTGATTCGTATGTTAAATATGCTGCAATATTAACTTCAGAAGATCCGGTTTTAATCACCGCTAAAACTGACATTACTGAGGAACGTTGTGTATTAATGGTTGATAAAATTGAGTCTTTAATTGAATTGAGAGATAGAAAAGCAACTAAAGGAGTAGTAAAGCTTACACATGATGATAAGCTTGAAGAAAAGATAACAAAATTAGTAGAGATTTTTAAAACACATTCTGGAAATTGTCCAGTAGAAGCAATTTTTAATCATCCAGATGGAAATATTAAAATGCTTTTAAAAGATTCAGAAAAAAGAGTAGTTCATGTGAATCCTTCAGAAATGTTATGTGAGGATGTAGAAAAGCTTTTTGGTAGTCCTGTGCTTAGTTTTAGGTGACTATACCCAACGACATTTGGTTTTACCGCTTTCAAGCGGGAAAACCAAATGATTTGTTGGGCGAGCAAAATAATGGCGAAGCCATTTTTTGCCGTAATAAGCACATATACTAAAACACAAAATTTAGGCAAAGACGTTTAGTCTTTGACAAAAAAACGGAAAAACC
>CALJRW010000060.1 GCA_937976335.1 uncultured bacterium
GAGAAAAATTACCGCTAATTTACTTGAATTTGATCACAATAACAGTTAACATTTCTTCTCTCCTCTTGGGGTGGCGAGAGTTTCTGTTATCGCATGGCGGGAGATTCTGTTACTGGGTGGCGATGTTTCTGTTATATGCAAAATGCTTGCACTTCCATTCAAAGACATAAATATGATTTGCAAAATTTACCAGAAAATTAGCTTGTTTTCTGCACTTACTTCAAATAACTTGCAATACAAAACTCTAAATAACTAATCTCTTTCGCTTTATAAGATTTACTACCTGAATCCAGCCTTACTTCCTAAGTTTGGAGGAAAGGGAATGTACGGCCTAAATGTGCATAGGGCAGTTCTTGAAGCAAAAGAAGAAGAATCTGGCGCAACAGTTCATTTAGTCAATGAGCAATACGATAAAGGCAGTATCTTAGGGCAAAAAAAAGTACCTGTACTTCCAAATGACACTCCCGAGTCCCTTGCAAAACGACTTTTTTGAGCCATGAATTTTCCAAATCTCGAAATAAATTAATGCCTGAAAATGCTCGAAGTAGCTAATCTATAGAAAATCCAAAAAGTAATTTCCTAAAAAAAGCTTTTTTGACTTTCTATATCCCCGAAGGGACAACAAATAGTTATCCCAAAATCAATAACTTACAAGGAAACCGACTTGTCCCCCAAAGCTTTAACGACGGGGGAAGGTTTTCAAGAAAGAATTATTCGGAAATTACTTTTTGGGATAACTATACGTCTGTGCTTTTCAGGCATTAATTTATTTCGACCTTTGAAAAAATCGTGGCAAATATCCTTCGTAGGCTGAAAATTGTTAGAGATGCTTCAAATAGCGATAAATTATTAATGATTTCAGGCGTCTAAAAGTCCGTATCTCTTCTCCATAATTCTCATCTAAACAATGTAGGTTCTGATTTGGTAGTTTTAGATACTATAATCCCATAGAGATGCATTAAATTATGAAAGATTTATTAACAAAATTAAACATTTTAGATAGAAACCTTGGTGCTTTTGGAAAAGATTCTTATCCAGATTCTAAAGCTGAAGTGCTTGATTCTTATTCTCCAATTGATAACTCAAAAATTGCTTCTGTTGAACTAACATCTGAAGACTCATATGAAAAAGTGATAAGCGATTTGGAAGAAACATATATTGAATGGCGAAAAGTTCCAGCTCCTAAGAGAGGAGAAATTATTCGGAAGATAGCTAATGCAATGCGAGATAGTAGAGATAGTCTTGGTAAATTAATATCTACAGAAGTTGGAAAAATTTATTCTGAAGGAATTGGAGAAGTTCAAGAAGCAATTGATATTGCGGACTTTGCAGCTGGTCTTTCAAGACAACTGTATGGTCAAACTATGCATTCTGAAAGACCAGAGCATAGAATGTACGAACAGTGGCACCCTTTAGGGATTGTTGGAGTCATCACAGCTTTTAACTTTCCAATGGCTGTTTGGGCTTGGAATTCAATGTTAGCTGCAGTGTGTGGGGATGTTGTATTATGGAAACCTTCAGAACAAACACCACTTTCGGCAATTGCGATAAATAGTATTTGTAGGGAAATTGCTAAGGATGAAGGTTTCCCAGCGCTTTTCTCTCTTGTATTTGATAATGATGCTTCAATTGGCAAAAAAATGGCTGCAGATAGAAGGATTCCTCTAATTTCTGCAACTGGATCTTGTGGAATGGGAAGGGCAGTTGGACAAGTTGTTGCTGGCAGGTTAGGAAAATGTCTTCTTGAACTTGGTGGTAATAATGCTGTGATTGTTGATAAGGAAGCTAATATAGAAATGGCTGTTCGCTCTACTCTTTTTGGTGCAGTTGGAACGGCTGGTCAAAGGTGCACAAGTACTAGAAGAATTATAATTGATAAAGAAGTATCTGCTGAGTTTATAAAAAAACTATCTAAAGGATATGAAAATATTAAAATAGGAGATCCACTTCAGGATGGAATTTTGATGGGCCCTCTTATTAATACTCAAGCAGTGAAAGCTTACGAAAAAGCAATAAAAGAAATTAAAGATGAAGGAGGAGAAATTATTTATGGTGGAGGTCTTATGGAAAACATGCCCTCCGAGCTATATGTAAAACCTACAATAGTAAAAGCTAATATCAATATGAAAATAGTAAAAGAAGAAACATTTGCTCCAATACTTTATATTCTTGAAGTAAGTAACATGGACGAAGCAATAAAAGTTAACAACTCTGTTTCTCAAGGGTTAAGTTCTGCAGTATTTACTAATAACTTACAAAACGCTGAAAAGTTTTTATCATATTCAGGAAGCGATTGCGGAATTGCAAATGTAAATCTTGGAACTTCTGGTGCTGAAATAGGCGGTGCTTTTGGTGGAGAGAAAGATACCGGGGGAGGTAGAGAGTCTGGTTCTGATTCTTGGAAACAATATATGCGAAGGCAAACTAACACTATTAATTACAGTAGTGAGTTACCATTAGCTCAGGGTGTAAAATTTGAGTAAGTGTTTACTTTGCTAGTTTTTAAAAGCCTCGACCTTGAACAACCTGAATGTTTACTTAAAAGCTTCTGATTTTCACTAAATAGCTGAAACTACAAGATATTATTGCCCTTCAAGAACTTTCGCTTTCATCTAATAGAGTGTAGTCTATTGTTCAGTTTTCTTAGCCTTTTTAAAGTGTTAACTATATTATATGAAATATCTAAAATTACTTTTTGCTACATCTTTAGTTCTATTAATTGCTTGTAAAAAGCAAATGATCGAGTACGGTAATGCAGATGGAAGCAAAGATACAACTGAGTATTCTGAAAATTCAAAGTTAAGTCCTAATAAGAAGTAAATAAAAATGAGTAATGTATTTGAAAAATGTAATGAATATGGTCACGAGCAAATTCTATTTGTAAATAAGCCAGAAGTTGGCCTTAAAGCGATAATTGCTATTCACAGTACTGCACTCGGGCCATCTTTAGGTGGATGTCGAGTAAGAATGTACGAATCTGAAGAAGCAGCTTTAGAAGATGTTGTTAGGTTGTCAGAAGGTATGACTTACAAGAATTCAATTGCAGGGCTTGATAATGGAGGTGGTAAGGCTTGTATAATTGCAGATCCACATCTAGAGGTAGGTAGAGAAGCTCTTTTTAAAGAATTTGGTAAAGCAGTAAGTAGTTTAAATGGTGGTTATATAACTGCTGAAGATATGGGTACAAATCCTTCAGACATGCTTTATGTCAAAGAGCATACGGATTTTGTGAGTGGTTTGCCTTTAGATCTAGGAGGTAGTGGAGACCCTTCCCCTTGGACTGCAATAGGAGTTTTTAATTCTATTAGAGCGGCTTGTAAGGTTCGCTATGGAGATGAAGATCTTTCTAAAAGATCGGTTTCTTTACAAGGCGTTGGGCATGTTGGTATTTATCTTATTGAACATCTAACAAAAGCAGGTGCAAAAGTAATTGTCACTGACACTCATCAAGATGCACTCAATAAAGCCAAAGAAAAATACGGAGTAGAAGTTGTCGGACTTGATGAAATTTATGATGCAGATGTAGACATTTTTTGCCCATGCGCAATAGGACAAATTGTAAATACTCAAACACTTCAAAGGCTCAAGTGTGATATAATTTGTGGAGCAGCAAATAATCAATTAAGTGATAGTTCAATTTACAAAGAAATTGAGGAAAAAAATATTTTATACTGCCCAGATTTTGTTGTTAATTCTGGAGGTGTAATTAATTGTGCTGCTCAGTTTAAAGATGGTGGTTATGATGAGAGCTGGACTGCTAGAAAAGTTGAAGATATTTACGACACAACTCTTCAAGTTTTAGAAGAATCTAAATTGAGAGGAAAATTTACAGAAATTACTGCATTTGAGCTTGCTAAAGAAAGAATTCAAAAAGCGCGAGAAAGTGCATGAAACCTAAGATATGAAACCTAATCCGGGTAATTTTCAATTAATATCAAAATTTAAACCTGCCGGAGATCAACCTAATGCAATTTCAAAGTTAATTGAAAACATAAATGCAGATATACAGCGACAGACGCTTTTAGGAATTACTGGTTCGGGAAAAACTTTTACAATTGCAAATGTTATTGCTGAATTTAACCGTCCAACTTTGATTATTGCACCAAATAAAACTTTGGCTGCTCAACTTTATGCTGAGTTTAAGGAATTTTTTCCAAACAATAGAGTGAGTTACTTTGTTAGTTACTATGATTACTATCAGCCTGAAGCATATATTTCTTCTTCTGATACATATATAGAGAAAGATGCATCAATAAATGACGAGATTGATAAAATGCGACACTCTGCAACTCGTTCTGTTCTTGAATCGAGAGATTGTATTGTAGTTGCCAGTGTTTCTTGTATTTATGGTCTTGGAGCTCCTGAAGATTATTTTGATATGATGTTGTATCTTGAGATAGGAGACCTCATTGATAGAACCGAACTTTTAAAGAAGCTTGTTACCATGCAATATGAAAGAAATGATATTCGTTTTGCAAGAGGTTGTTTTAGAGTAAGAGGAGAAACTATTGATATTTTTCCAAGTGATGAAGACGAAAGGGCAATACGAGTTTTAATGTTTGGTGATGAGGTTGAAGAATTAAAAGAGATTGATTCAATAACTGGGAAAACTATTAGAGATTTAAAAAAAATAGCAATTTACCCAGTTAGTCATTACGTAACGAAGCCTGAACGAGTAGGGAAAGCAATTATATCCATAAAAGAAGAATTAAGAAACTGGCTACCAAAGCTTAGAAATTCAGGAAAAGTATTAGAAGCTGAAAGATTAGAACAAAGAACGCTGTACGATCTCGAATTATTTAAAGAGCTTGGATTTTGTCCAGGAGTTGAGAATTACAGTAGACACTTGTCTGGTAGAAATGAGGGGGAGCCGCCAACAACGCTTCTTGATTATTTTCCAGATGATTTTTTATTAGTAATTGATGAATCTCATGTAACAATACCACAGCTTAGAGGGATGTATTTAGGTGATAGATCTAGAAAGCAAAACTTAGTGGATTACGGTTTTAGATTGCCATCTGCTAGAGATAATAGGCCTTTAAAAGTAGAAGAGTTTTGGGAAAGAGTAGGACAGGCAATATTTGTTTCTGCAACTCCTAGTGATTATGAAATAAGCGAAAGTCAGAATAATATCATTGAGCAAGTAAACAGGCCAACAGGATTACTCGATCCAAAAGTTATAGTACGACCTGCTACGAATCAAGTAGATGATCTTTTAGAAGAAATACAAAAAAACATAGAAAAGAGTGGAAGAATTTTAGTAACAACACTTACTAAAAAAATGGCAGAAGATTTGTCTGGGTATTTAAGAGAAATTGGTATTAAGGCAAGATATTTGCACTCTGATATTAAAACAATAGAAAGAGTAGAAATCCTTAGAGGTCTAAGAAAGGGAGATTTTGATGTCTTAATAGGCATTAACCTATTGCGTGAAGGTTTAGATCTTGTAGAGGTAAGTCTTGTTGCAATACTAGATGCTGATAAAGAAGGTTTTTTACGTTCAACAACATCTTTAATTCAGACAATGGGAAGGGCTGCTAGAAATTTAGAAGGAAGAGTGATTCTTTATGCTGATAGAATTACTAAATCTATTGATGCCTCAATTAAAGAAACAGAGAGAAGAAGAAAAATTCAAGCTCAATACAATAAAGAAAATGGAATAGTTCCTAAGTCTGCGGTTAATGAGATACATGAAAGCTTATCTAGCGATTTAGTCTCTGGAATTAGCCAAGTCAAGTTAGGTGATCTTGCAATTCAAATTCCAGAAGCTAGAAAAGATCAGCGTAGATTGCTTGAAAGAATGAAAAAAGAAATGTTTGAGGCAGCCGCTGAAAGAAAATTTGAAAGAGCAGCTGAATTAAGAGATGCTATTAATGATGTTCAAGAGGCATTATTGAAATTATAACTAGAAACTCCACATTTCTAGATAGTAATTTTTTTTAAAAAAAAGTTAAGCAATGTTTGAAAAATTAAAAGAACAGATTAAGCAGTACTCTACGCATCCTGGTGTATATATCATGAAGAATGATAAGGGTGAAGTAATTTATGTTGGCAAAGCTAAAAATTTAAAAAATAGAGTACGAACATATTTTGCTGGTGGAGATGGAAGGCCACAAATTGCTTTCTTAGTAAACAAGATTCATTCAATTGAAACTATTGTTACAGATTCAGAAAGCCAAGCTTTTATTCTTGAAAGAGATTTAATCACTAAGTACAAGCCTCGCTATAATATAAGACTTAAAGATGATAAGTCTTATTTAAGTATAAGAATTGATGAAAATTCAGAATGGCCAAGATTAGAACTTGTTAGAAGACCTAAGAAAGATGGTGCAAGCTATTATGGACCTTACACTTATGGTCATGAAGTAAGGAGCTTACTTGATGTAATAAATAAATCTGTTCCTCTTCGTACTTGTTCAGATACAGTTTTTTATAATAGACAAAGACCTTGTCTTGAATATCAAATAAAACGTTGTGCTGGTCCTTGCTGTCTTGAAATCAATCCAGAAGAATACTCTTCTTGGCTTAAGGAAGCCAAGTCAATTCTTTCTGGAAAAACTGAAGATTTATTAAAAGAACTTGAATTGAAAATGGAACAAGCATCTGCCGATCTAAGATTTGAAGAAGCAGGAATTCATAGAGATAGAATAAAAACGATACAAACCTTTAGAAAGGGTCAAGAAATGCATTCTAGTGGTTTAGAAGATAGAGATGTATTTGCTATCTATCGTGAAGAAAAGCTGGCTACGCTTTCAGTATTACATGTTAGAAATGGAAGAATTTCAAATTCAACTGTATTTTATTTTAATTTAGTAGAAGTAGAAGATTCAACTTTAGTCGAATCAGCGCTTGAGCAATTTTATGCAAAAAATAATGAAATTCCTGAAGAAATAGTTTTGCCTTTTGAATTAGAAAATATTGATTTTTTTCTTTCTTTAGTTAAAGAAAAAAGTAATAAAAAAATAACTATTACTGTGCCAAAAAGAGGGATAAAAGCTCGCCTTTTAGGACTTGCAACTTTAAATGCTAAAGAAAACTTTTTAACTAAATTTAACTCTGAAGAACGTTACCAAGAGGCTGCTTCAACTTTATCTAAAATATGTAAGTTGAATCAAATTCCAAGAAGAATTGAATGTATTGATATTTCTAATATGCAAGAATCAAATATTGTTGGAGTAGTTGTGAGTTTTTTTGATGGAAAAACAGAAAAAAATAATTATAAAAAATATAAAATTAAACTTAGTGGCAAAGCAAATGATTTTGCATCTATTTATCAGGTTGTTCATAGAAGATTAAAGCAGGCTATGGTTGATGTTGAGTTTCCAGATTTAATTATTATAGATGGTGGAAAGGGGCAGTTAAATGCGGCGTGTGAGGCAAGGGATGAGTTAGGACTCAGTCTTGATATAATTGCTTTAGCTAAAGATAGAGGAAATTCAGATAAGCCTGAGCGTTTATTTATTGAGGGAGATTCAGAACCAAAAGATTTAATACTCAACTCGCCAATATTTAAGTTAGTTACTAAAGTGCGGGATGAAGCACATAGATTTGCTATTACTTTTCACAGAAATAGTTCAAGAAAAAGAGTAGGTAGCTCAATTCTTGATATTATTCCAGGAATAGGTCCTGAAAGAAAAGCAAGGTTACTTAGATATTACGGAAGCATTGATAGAATGAAGCTTTCAAGTGTTGAAGAATTAGCGCAGGCTGGCAGAATGCCTAAAGGCTTGGCGCAGAAGATTAAGGATTTGTAGTATCTCTAATCATGCTTTGCAATAATCTTACTTCACTTTTATAGCTATTTTACGATTTTAAATACGAGTTCAGAAAAGTTCGATAAAAATTTTTTTTGGAAGAAGTTGCTAGCCAGTTTGGAATTATCGACTTCCATGTTAGTTGTACTCACAACCTATCCTGAAACAATCTAAATGCCCGTCTATTAATAGTCCCTGGAGGCATCCAACCAGAATCGATAATTTGTTTATTAATTAACGATAGTCGAGTAGGAAAGTTAGGATAAAATTTATCGTTTTCTGATTTTTTACCTGAATGGCTAAGGGCTAAAGTTTCTACTGAAATTCTCGGATCGTAACCAGCTAGTGCGACAACTCCAGCTGCCCATTCATCAGCTTCTAATTCAATTTTTTTTCTAAATTTAACATTATTAGCAAGCTCTGTACCAAGAGAGCTAGTATGTCCTAAAAAACCATGAGCCATTTCATGAGCAGCAATAAAAGCAAATGAGGCTTCATTAGGAAGATTTTTAACAAGTCCTTTAGAAAGTAGAACTATTCCTAAACCAGGAGAAAGAGCAATTTTTCTTTCAGTATTTAAAAGTTTAATCTTATAATTAATTTTTAATGAAGAAATCTCTTCGTGATTAAGTAATCTTCCAACAATGTAGTCAATATACTCTGTTTCAAAAGGACTTTGAGTTACTCCAAATTTTTCTTCAAATAGCTTAGATCTTAAATACGCTTGTTTGTATTCATATTCAATATCAATTGGTTTTTTTGAGGAGCAAGAAAATGTATACAAGCAAAGTATAAGTGTAAAAAGAATAAAATTAGGAAACTTAATCATAAAAATGTCGAATTAAATAATGTCGAAATAAATAACATCGAAATAAATAATATAGTAGATTTTTTTCATAATCTTTCTTTCTAGGAAGTAAATATGAAAAAGCTCTGGTAATAAAATCTTTGGATAAACTATTCTATAATGCTTAGAAAGGCAATTAGTGAAATAAGAATTAAGCAGGTCGTGTATGTAGTAACAAAGGAATTTCCTGTTTTAGCGGTTCTTGTAGGATTATGTATTTCTCAAGTTATTTTTCATTTATTTGTTTATAAACATTTTTTATATATTTTCTCTCTTAGTTTGTATCTACTACCTAAGAGATTTTTTTCAAATGTTAGTTTCGCCTTAATCTCAGGTGTTAGATTGGGTGCCTTAGCAGTTATTTTAAGCTCCCCTGTTAACAGTAATATAATATCTCAATTTCAAACACTTAAAGTTTTAGATACACCAAAAATTGCTCTAAACGGACAGGGTCAAATTTTTTTTCAAAATAGTGAAGGGAAAAAATTTCGATGTAGGGCAAACGTGAGTCAAAGTTCTAACATATTAAGTATAAAAAAAAGCCATTCTTACTATGCAAAAATTAGTTCTAAAAATGGTTTTTGCAAACTACTTTATATTTCTCAAAATAAAAATCTGAAAGAAACAAAAATATCTTTAATTAAAAATCATATATCTTTTGCTATTAATAAACATTTTAAAGGAGAAATTTCTGGAATTTTTCATTCAATGCTTCTTGGGGATTCTAACTCTATTGCAAGACATACAAAAGATTTATTTAAACAATACGGCATTTATCATCTACTAATAGTTTCAGGCTTTCATGTTGCTTTAGTTTATGGAATTTGTTTTTTTGTTCTAAGTTTTGTGTTTAAGTTACTGCCTGTTAAATTTCGTTTAAAAGCTATTTTAGTAAAGATTTTTTGTTTGTTTATTACTCTTTTCTACTTAGGCTTAACAGATTTTAATGCATCTGGAGTTAGAGCTGGTATATCTCTTTTAATTTATAATTTGGCAAGTATCGGTGAAAGAGGGCAGGGGTTTATGAGAAATATTTTCTTCTCTCTTTTAATAATAAGCTTATTTGAACCTTTTAGTGTTTTAAATATAGGAACACAATTTAGCTATTTGGCTCTCCTTGGTTTATGTTTTATTACTGAGCCTTTTAAAAATAAAAGATTTAAATTGCTTAATGCTTATTTCATTGTTTGGATGTTAACATCTATAATTTCTATTTTCTATTTTGATTTTTTCTCTATTATCGGTGTAATTTCAAGCTTTACTTTGGTGCCATTTTTTACTTTATTGATTTTTCAAATCTCACTACCAATTTTAATCTTTAGTGAAATATTTAACTTGAAACTAGACTTTTTATTTACTTTTATCTCAAATTTATTTGATATTTCTTTATCAATCTTATATTTCTCTCATCCATATGTGGAAAATTTGAATATAGTTAATTTAAAATTTACTATTCTAGTTTTTTTTGTTTTTTCTTTATTTTGTTTATTTAAAGGGTTTAGTAAGTATTTACATGACCGTGGGGTTCACATAAAACTTAGATATAATTAAGATAGCCTTAAGCGCGAGCTGCTTCCTTCTTTTTATCTATTTTTTTAGAAGTTCCTTTACTATCTTTTTTACTCTTAGCTCCTTTTTTTGGAGTTCTCATCGTCTTTTCTTCAACTTTTGCAGCTTGCATTTCAAATTCGACTTCATCAGGTCTTTGTCTGCCGTCAGCAAGAACGTAAATACTGACACCATATTCTTTTTCAAGTTGAGCTAATTCGTGTTTTTTATTATTTAACAAAAATAAAGCAGGGCCTGGAGAAAGGCGAGCTTTGACAAGCTCAACTTGCCCAATAATTACTGCATCCTGAATCCTTCTAAGAGTTTCTAAAGCTACAATTTCAGAGCTTTTTACTTTTCCGTTTCCATTGCAGGTAGGACATCGAAGACTACTTTGTGAAGAGAGAGAAGCTTTTAATCTTTGTCTGGACATTTCAAGTAGTCCAAATTTTGATAAACTTGCCATTTCAATTCTTGCTTTATCGCTTTGAATTGCTTGTTTCATTCGATTTTCTAAGTCAGACTTATGACGTCTATCGGTCATATCGATAAAATCAATAACTATTAATCCACCTAAATCTCTCAATCTTAATTGCTTGGCAATTTCATCTGCAGCTTCAAGATTTGTTCTATATGCTGTTTCTTCAATGTTACCGCCCGTTGTTGCTTTTCCAGAGTTAACATCAATAGCTACTAGGGCTTCTAGCATTTCTATGACTATTTCGCCTCCAGATTCTAGCTTCACTTCAGGTTTGAAAGTTGCTTTAACTTGCTCATCTACTTTGTACTTAGAAAATAAAGGCTGTTCTTCTGAATAGTGTTTCACTCTAGAGCGATATCTCGGCATGATTTCTTGTACAAATTCTTTTATTTGTCCATGTGTGCTTTCGTTATCAATTATAATTTCTCTAATATCAGGCGTGAAATAATCTCGAACTACTCGTTTAGCAACATCTGATTCATGGTATAAAGGAGCTGGACCCTTAACGCTTTGAGCATCATGAAGAATTTTATTCCATAAAGATAGTTGGCTAACTAAATCTCTGGATAATTCACTTTGTGAGCGATCTAAACCAGCAGTTCTAATGATCAGACCCATTCCAGCAGGCATCGCAAGTTCATTTGAAAGTTTTCTTAATCTCGATCTCTGATCTGAATCGTTTATCTTTCTAGAAACTCCACCTCTGTCACTACCAGGCATAAGGACAACATATCTTCCGGGTAAAGAAAGATAGGTTGTTAAGGTAGCGCCTTTAAGATTCCTTTCTTCCTTGACAACTTGAACAACAATCTCTTGTCCAGGCTTTAGAATTTTTTGTACAGGTATTCTTGATTTTGATTTAGTTAGAATTTTTGCATCACCATAATAGCTAGGATGAATATCGTTAATTTGGAGAAAACCATTTCTTTGAGTACCAATATCTACAAAAGCAGCCTGTAAACTAGGTTCTACTCTTGAAATAACGCCTTTATAAATATTCCCCTTTAGCTTTTTGCCAAGGTTTGACTCTATTTCTAATTCTACTAAGTCAAATTTATCTTGTTTGTTTCTATTTGATTCAACAATAGCAATTCTGATCTGTTCTGAATGAACAGCATTAATAAGCATCCGGCGTTCCATGATTTTTTCCTCAAGCTATGAAACAGAGATTTAAGAGATTCTTTGTAAAAATTACCATAAGGGAACATGGCTTTTCCTGCTCCCGCTATTGACGTAAATAAAGGCAATTTAATATTTAAATAGTTAGAATTCTTGATCATCGATTTCAAAAAAAAATTAAAAATTACAGTGTGTTAATACAAATTTATTAACCAATACGAAGTAAAAATTTTGTTATCTCATTTTACTCTTTTTTTACTGAGAACTCAAAGGTTCACAAGCATCTAATATTACTCGTATTTTTGAGTTTTTCACCTAAATTTAAAGGTGAAATACAAAAAAAAAGTATTTTACTATATGAGATTTACGATTAAAGCTCATTAGCTATTTATTTGGATGTAGAAATAGGGCTCTAGATTCAAGTATTTATAAAACAACGTTTGCATTTAAGTTCATATGCTTCTTTTTCTGAAACTTAACACTCCTAAATGACTCTAAATTATACATGGATCGAATCTATCTGAGCTTGAGCATATAGTTTATAGCAATTAGTTTCTGTTCTATATTTAATTTGTTATTAGAAAAATACATTAAATCAAAAGAGTTTGGGTATGCGACTCAAAAATTTATAGTTTTAAATTAACTTACAATGTTTGCTTTACAAATAGATTTTAAAGATGGAGATAAGAGTAAATCAGAGACTATTCTGGTGAAGCGCTCTCTTTTTAAAATTGGAGCAAGTGAATCGGCACATGTACAAATAGATGAGCTTAAGAGCGTTGATTACGATCTCGAGATTTGCAGGTTAGATGGAAGCAAATTTAAATCAAAGCCAATTTTTAATGCCGAAAATAATGCATCGCAAGGATTTTTAGAAAATGAATTTGATGGATTCTCAACTATAGATTTTGGCTCAGTTTCTGTAAGTGTCATTTCACTAGATTATGATTTAAGACTTAAAGATACAGAAGTGCCTGATAGGGCAGGAGTTAGAATTTTACGGCAAGCATTCACGGTAGAAAGTCCTAAGTTTCCTGCAATAGTAGTTAAGGGCGAGCAAAATTTTGTAGTTTCTTTTCGTCCTTCAATACCAGTTCTAATTGGCAGAGCTAATGTATGCTCTGTTAGGATTGATGCAGGAGAGATTTCGAATAAGCATGCAAAAGTTGGATTTGAGTCTGGAAAGTTTTGGATTGAAGATTTAGGTTCAACAAATGGAACTTTTCTTGATGGAGTACAAATTTCAGGAAGAACTGAAATTGAACCAGGGGTATCGTTAGTTTTAGGTAGAAGTTTTTCTATAATTGGGGTTAATTCTATGGAAAGCTTAAGAAGTGTATTAAACTTAAGCGCAGATGTTTCACCTGCTCCGAGTGTAAAGAAATTTCCTTTGTTGCTATCAACTTCTGATGTTGCGAGGCCTGCAAGATTGGCTTTGCCGATGGATGGTTTGGTGGAAGTTGGTCGAGATCCCAGTAGCGATATTTGGTTAGGCGCGCCGCATGTTTCTAGAAAGCACTGTGAAATAGTTCTAAATAAGAATGGTAGTGTTTCGGTTAGAGATTTAAGTACTAACGGAACAGGCTATCATAAAGGAATTTTAAAACATCAAGAAGTCCTTAATTTGGATAATGAACCTACAGTTTTTGATTTTGGAGGAGATTTAACTTTAGCTGTTTGTTTTACTGAAAAGGATGAAGAAACGTATTTAAGAAGTGAAGGATCTCCACTAGCATTTCATGATGGAGATAGCAGTCGGGAAATAAAAGGCGAACTGGATATGTCTAGTTTAGCCGAAAATAATAGTCTTTTTACAAATGAATTTACACAAAATTCAAAGTCAAAAGTAAAAAATTTATTTGAGGTTTTTACAGATTTAAGTTTTAGCTTAAAGCTAATATTAATTTTTGCAGCATTTGGTTGTGTGGCAATTATGCTTATAATTTTTGCAAGTATTAAGGCTTTAGTTTTTTAATAGGTTTTAAGAGGTATAAAAAATGACAAAAGATAACACTGAATTGACCTTTGTAAGGTGTCCAGCATGTGGGAGTTTAGTTCCTGCAGTTTCAACACGTTGTAAAATGTGTGGTGCTAGTCTTGATTTTGAAGCTAAAAAAACGAGTGAGGAAAAAACTAATGCTAAGAGAGTTAGACAAAAAACAACAGCTTTAACTTCTGAAGATAAGGATTCATTCGAAGAAGAAAAGGCTCAAGATGAAATTCCTTTAGATGATCCGCTTAGCGCATATATTGAAGAAGTTGAAGAGAAAGATAACAATTCTTCAAAAGAAGCTGATTTTGATGAAGATTTTGATGATTTTTTTCTAGATGATGATGAGCCTAAAAAGGACAAAAAAGAAGAAGCTAGTAAGTTAAAAAAAGTTGAAGATGATTTAGATGATTTTTGGGATGATTTTGACGATCTAGATGATTTAGATGAACCTGTTAAAGCAAAAGAGACTTCTAAGAACAAAGAGATGGATGAATTTGATTCAATTACTGTTGAAACAGGTGGTAAAAAGAATTCAAAGGAAAGTAAGCTAAATCTTAAAGGAAAATCTGAAAAGCAGACAAAGAAAACGTTAGCTAAAAAAGCTGCTAAACCTATGGTTAAAAAGAAAATTAAACCTAGTAAAAATGCTGAACAGCCTAAGAGTTCTTCGTCTGTTATTGAAATTTCAATGCCTGAGGTAGATACTGAATTATGTGCTTGGTTAGTTAGTTTCGTTAGTGCAAAAGGAGAATCTTTTGAGTTAAGAGAAGGGAAGTATTTCGTAACTCAAAATAGTATAAAAGATAAAGATATTGTTATTAATGAAAAGTCTATTTCAGCACCACATGCGATATTGACAGTTTCTAGCGATGAGGGTATCAGTTTGCAAGATTTAATGAGTGATAATGGGAGCTTTTATAAAGATCCAGAAGATGACGATTTTGAGGAAGTTGAAGATTCTGTTGACTTAGAACATCATTCTAAAATTAGATTAGGCAATGTTGAGTTTTTAGTAGTATTCTTAAAAAGGGATTAATGAATTTTTATTTTACTAAAAAAGTTAAATATGTAGCAAAAAAACTATTCTTGTTTCTTCTGTTTTCTATTTTTCTTATATCTTGTAATGAAAAATTTATTGCAAGTGATATTAATCAGCAGCAAGCAAACGAGATAATTGCACTTTTAAATTCTTATGGCATAGTTGCAGATGCAGAAAAAGGTAGTGGGAGTCGAGCTATGTATTCAGTTAGTGTAAAAGCAGGCTCCTATCATCAGGCAGTTAGTTTGCTTCACGAAAAAAAATTGCCTACTCCAAATGAACAAACCTTTGAAGATCTAGTTTCTCAAAAAGGGATTATTCCTAATTCAAGAGAAATAGAATATCTTAGGTTAGACCATGCTATGGCGCGAGAAATTGAAGAAATTCTTGAAAACCATCCTTCTGTAGTTTCTGCTAAATCAATTGTAAGACTTAATTTTCTACAAGAAAATTCAGAATCGGGCGTTTCAGTTGTTATACAAACTGCTGAAAAAGATAACGTTGATATTGCTAAATTATCTGAAATCATTAGTGGTATTGCACCCGGTGTTCTCAAAGATAATATTAATATAGTTATGGCACCGCTTAAAACTGCTAATCCTTTATTGGAAAAAATTGGAGTGCAAAATGATGATGGTGTTACTCTAGCAGTGCCTTTGGTGCCTTTACTAGTTTGGATGGTGCCAGAAGGAGATTTAGAGCAAATAGTTTTGTCATTAATTATTGCCATTATTGCAACATTGTTAGTTGGGTTTTCTTTGGGGTATTTAATTTCTTATTTGCGAAGAAGAAAAAATACAAATGTTAATAGCGCAAATGCTTTTCTAACTTC
This sequence comes from uncultured bacterium, assembly GCA_937976335.1. GTDB lineage: Bacteria > Bdellovibrionota_C > UBA2361 > UBA2361 > CALJRW01 > CALJRW01. Next base: position 15,614 of record CALJRW010000060.1, read on the forward strand.
TGGATCAATAGAGACTTCCAGAAAACAATTACCAGGTGCTTAGTATGGATTTTAGTTTATTTAATAATTTAAGTTCGTTTGAAAGAAAGTTAGTATGTACAGCTATTCTATTAGATGGATTTGAAGCTGTAACGTATTTGAAGAATGATAAAGATAAAGGTGCTGAAATGGAAGTAGTAGCTACTGCTTTAGCTAAATTACAACCAGAGCTTAGAATGCCTTTGTTAGCTACTTTATTGAGGCAAACTAAGAGCGTTAAAGAGCAATGAGTCAGGACGAGAATAATTTAGAAGAATTAGAGGAAGCAAAGGAGTATTTTATGTTTGTCAAAGAGGAACTAAAAAAAAGACAAAGCAAACTAAATTCTATTTTGACTGAGCTTGATGATGTTGATCAAAAAATTAATGCTTCTCCTAAAGCAAGTATTTTATTTGCTGGCAGTTTAGCTTCATATGGAGCACATAAAGAAGAGTTAAAAAAAAAACAAAGTGACTTAAAAAAAGAACTAATTGAAAAAAAATCGGAAATAGAAATGGCACGCGAAAGATTACAAATTGTTAGAGAAGAAATTGAGGCTTTAAATGACAAGTAGCGAAAATTTAAAAAATCCTAATGAGGAAGTAACAGTATGGGATCCTTACGTTAAGCTCCGTGCAGTTGATCCTTTGAATATAAAGTATTCTAAAGGTTTTCTTCGGGCTTTGCCCCAAGAGTGGTTTCCTGGATTGAGTTCGCATTGGTTTCCGCTTGCGCACTCCTTAGGAGTAGATTTAGAGATTCTAGAAATTAAACCAATGATTAGTCCTCCAGGGCATTCTGGAAATACATTTTTTTCTCGCACTGGAGATGATTTTATTGGACTTATGTTTGATCAAGAATCGGCTGAAGTTGTTGCAAGTACTATAGTTCCTTCTGTTGTTGGAGATTCAAAAGATGTGTTGCTGAATTATATTTCACGTAGGCTCTTTACTTCGATTGGACAAGCTTGGAGCGGAGTTGAAAAACCTTTTCCTGTCTTTGATAGTAATTATACACCTGAAGCTAGTGAAATAGTAGGTGCAATAAAGTTGTTCGGAACATTAAATTCTAGCCATTTTACTTGTTGGATTCTCTTAAGTCAGAATATGTGTGATATTTTAGATTCTTTGTGGAGGAAGCAACTGAAATCCTCTCAAACTGTGCAAATGGATTCATGTATTGCTGAAATTGAGATTGGGCATTTAGCTGTCAATCCTGCTAACTTAACAAGTTACTTAACATCTGGAGCATCTATTGATTTAGAGATGTCAGTTAATGACCAGGCAACTCTTTTAGTAGATAGGCAAGCATGGGGAAGAGTTAGAATGTTGCAAGTTGATGGAAAATTTGCATTGGAAGCTCAAACTGGTTCTCAAAAGGTTACTCAAATTCCAGAAGGATTTACTAAACTTTGCATTACAATGGGTAGTGTAAATATTGAAAGTGGTGAACTTTTAGAAATTGCTCAACCTGGCGCCATTATAGAGACTGGTATTCAATTGTCTGATACTGTGAATTTAGTTATTAATGGCGAAAAAGTGGGTGAAGCTTTTTTGAAAGTTTATCAAGGCAATTTTGTTATTCAGACTAAGTGAATTATCTATGTGAAAATAGTACAGTAGAACAATAGTTTTTTCATATCTTGCTCTATTGCTAATCTTACTCTATTTCTAAACATCTTTTGTGAAAAATTAACTATCTACCTAAACACTAAAATTTCTATTATTATCTCAATATGTTGAGTTCTCCAGATAATTTATTAATCGTTCTCCTTTGTACTGGATTCATCAAGATTTTGGCTGTTTTATCGATACTTCGTTTAGGGCTTAATCTGACGGGTGTTGGATTTGGTATTGTGACAGTCTTATTTGCTTTTGCGGTTTCTCTAATGGTTTCAAATATAAGTTTAAAAGGTGATTTAACACTAACTTCTAGAACTCCATTAAATCAGGAGTCCTTTGTTGATTTTCTAGATAAGAATAAAGACGATGGTGTACATAAAAGATTGATAGAAATAACAGAGGGCAAACGCTTGATTTCTACACCAATGGCTCAAGAGAAAAAGTTCGATCTTTTACTTTCATCTTTTCTAGTAAGTGAATTAAAAGAAGCTTTTAGGGTGGGATTTCTTATTTTAATTCCCTTCTTAGTAATAGATCTACTAGTGATAAATTCTCTCATGCTTTTAAATATTACAAATATTGATGCGACTTTGGTTTCATTGCCATTAAAAATTTTAGTTTTTGTAGTTATTGATGGTTGGATGCTACTTACTGAGAAATTAATTGGAGGATACTTCTAGTGTTTTCAGATATTGAGCATCAATTATTATTGGAGTCTTTGAGAATATTTTTTTTGATAGGTCTGCCAATGACAATTGGTGTAATGATTGTAGGTTTTTTAGCAGGAGTTATACAAGCAGGTATGTCTATAAGAGAACCTGTCATAAATTATGGAATAAAGGTCTTGGTACTAGGTGCGATTCTTTATCTTATAAGCCCTTTGGCCTCTAACTTAGTTATTAAACTTGCGCGTTTATCTTTACAATAGAGTAAGTATGCTTTATGTCTATCTTTTTTCCTTAACTTTGTTGCCTATCGTTTCTATTTTTTTGCTCTTTTTATTTGTTGCTTATTTTTTACTTGCTTCTTTAGTTCCAGGAGCTAATTTAGGTGAACAACTTGTTTTACTTAGTTTGCTAAGTATGATTCCAATTTCTGCTTTTATTACTGCTTTGTGGTTAGATCAATTTACATTTGATAAACTTAAAAGTGCATCAATTTTTTCTAAATTTGCAATTGTTAGTTCAATTTATTTAAGTCTTAATTCCCGAGTGTTTTTAAATTACCTAGAGAGTTTATTAACTTTTAGTAATTCTAATTTAAATATAGTCGAAAAAATTAGTGTTATTTCACTTAAATGTTTAGAAGTTAGTTCTCTAATTGCAGTTTTAATGATGATTAGCTTCTTAATTTTTTCCTTGCTTTTTAATTGGTTAAATTCAACAAATAATTCTTTAGTAGAAGAATTGCCAAGAAAATTAAAAATACTATTTATTATCTTACTTTTGGCTTTTAGCTTTGATTTTATTGCAAGTTATAGCTTTAAAAATTTTTGGCCTACTTTTTTACTTTCAAAATAATGGAATTTCCAGATAAAGAAAAATTACAAGAACTTAGAAAGGAAGGCTTATTTCCTATAAGCTATTTTTCTATTTCATGCTTAGCCTTGCTTGGATTGATGCTAGGTTTATATCTTTCAAGATCTGAAATTACAGAACTTTTTTCAAAAATTACTTTTCCTTCTGAAGACGGTTTTCTTAATTTTACTTCTGAATATTGTTCTATGTTTTTATCTACAATCATTAAAACTAGCATATCTTCTCTACTTTTTATTTTTGCTGGTTTGTTAATTTATACAAAATTTTTGTTTAATTTAAGTTTTTCAAGTTTTCAATTTGATAGAATTAATCCTTTTGTAAAATTCGATATCAAAACTTGGTTTACAAATTTATTTTACTATTTTACAAGAGCTTTTTTTGCTTTTCTAATTTCATTTGCTCTTTTTTACTTTCTTTCTTTTTCTTTAATACATTTTCTGAAGCTTGAGGTAGGATTTGCTATCAAGAATTTGTTAAAATTACCTAGTTCTATATCTCTATATCTTATATTAGTTTTGATAGTCCTTATTGTCTTATCCTTTATTTTTTCAAAATTAGTTTTTCTTTTTCAGTATCGTGAGAAAAGATCAGAATAATTCCAGGGTTTACACTACTTGCGTATGCCTGATAAACTTCAGGCTATGAGTAAAGGTAATTTCAATTCTCCTGACGAACTTTTTTTAAACCCTCTTGTAGCATTACTTCCTAAGAAGGGGGCAATAGAAGATTTAGCTAGATTTAAACCCTCTTTTTTTGCCAGACTGCAAAAAGTACAGAGTATAAAAAAACAAGGTGGGGAAGAGATGGTAAAGGATGAAGGACCAATGATTAAAGAAGTCCTTGAATGGATAGCGGAAAATTTCTAATGGTAGAAGCAGAAGAAACAAGAAAACGTAAACCATCTGATCTGATAAAGCGTGGCTATTCTGAAACTGAAGTTGATAGCATGTATTCATTAGGACGACATTTCTTAGAGTGTGGACATTTCAAAAGAGCAGAAATTATTTTCAAAGGACTTAATTTTATAGTGCCTGAATATGCTCCCGCATGGCTTGGAACATGTGCAGTATGCTCTACTAAAAAAGAGTATGAGCTTGCTTTGAATGCTGCAAGTAAAGCCTTTCAAGCTGATCCTAAAAGTGCAGAAGCTGAAATTTATTTAGCTTGTTCGTTAATTAGTGTAAAAGACTTTAATGCAGCTGGAACGTATCTAGGAGAAATTGCTGAAAAAATTGATGCTGGGATAATAGTCAAGCCTGATTTAATTCGTTTTTTTAGGACTCAGTTGGTTCGGTATCAAGAGGCTATGAAGTAGTTTGTATTGCAATTTTTTTTAAACTTATCTAGTAGTACTTTCTGATTCTAGATCTGAACTTCCTTTAGTTATATTGGAAAGCGTTAGAAAGAAAATCTGTAGGATAACCGTACATCCTTTCATAGAGTCTAAAAAGACTGGAAATTTCGAATTGGCTATTTAATTGGAGACGATAAGACGTCTCTGGAGTCTCAAGGGAACCAAAAACGTTAAGACAATCAGGAATGCCAATAAAAACCGCATTAGTCTCACCCATATTACCACTTTCTGCACTTTCACATATTTTTCTATGTAAAGGAGCTTCCATGAGATTATATACAAGAGCTGCAGAGGAATTTTCAGATCTATTGAATGTTGGCGAGCCGGCTAATAATCCAGGCTCTTGATAAGAGAGATAGTTGAGGTTTTGAAAGCTTGTTGGTCTGAGTGTTGGTTGGTTTAGGACATGTTCCCAGTATATCCCACCATAATTGATTAAGATCTTAATAATTTCATCTAACTCAATAGGTTTGTTGGCTTTAACTTGTTCAGTAATATGATCGAAAGCATCAAGCATAGGGCGGTGAAAGAAAATTCTATTACGATCTTCAAGTGCTGGCGTTTCGTAATGAAGAATACTTTTAAAAGCACTAACAACATTTGTATGTCGATTTACAACAGATGTAGCCCAAGAAAGCATAAGTTCAGCTGAGATGAGTTGCTTGTTATAAGCTTCAGCAAGGTACAAAATGTATTCTTCGCAAGGAATATGTACTTGCGTATGGTTAGCTTTTGAGTCCTCAGTTTTAATTATTTCTCGAACGAAGGTACCTAGCCTTACTACAGTATCGAGTTCACTTAGAGATGGCGTATCACTTAATAGTAGATGTTTAATCGGAGCGCTAGAATCTTCGACTGGCACATTGGGGTCAGTAAGGCATATAACTTCTCCATTTTCGAGCTCAGCTTTTGCAGTGTTAGTATCAAAAAGGCATGTGCCTGTAACAATAGAGGGGGTTGGCATACTTAGTAGTCTTTTACTAAATCCTCGAATTGAAAAAATAAAATCTTGAGGGACATGAGGGACTCGAGCAACAACAAGATTTTCAATTGCAGGATCCTCTTCTAGGTTGCTACTTGTAGTTTTAATTTGAAAATGGCATGGAAGCTCATCTACACGCTCAGTCGTTCCAAGCATAGCGTTTAGATCGCTGAGTGTTTCTGATTGAGCTGCTTCAGTGCCTGGTAAATACAAACCTGTTTGACTGCCCCATTGCCAGCAAATATCTCCTATCTTTGGGGTGGTCATTACAAACTTTCCTGACATTAATGAAACTTGTAAAGATTGCACATAAAAAATGAATATTATTGAAGCTCTATCAAATTTCGATCTCTCTGCTAATGAAGCAGAAGTGTATGTTGAGCTCTTAGGCCTTGGGTTAACAACTGCCGGTCCTATCATTGAAAAAACAGAACTACATAGGCAGCTTGTTTATAATGCTCTAGAAAGTCTGGTGTCGTCTGGTTTAGTAACAGTTCAACGCAAAAATAATAGAAAGCATTTCCAGGCTTCTTCACCACGTGATTTATTTAAAAGCTTAGAAAAGAAACAACAAATTGCTGAAAAGCTTGTCCCTGAACTTTCAAAACTTCAAAAAACAAAAGATCATCGTTTAGAAGTAAAAACTTTATTTGGCGAGAGAAGTTTTTGGGATAATTTAAAAGAAGTTGCTGACTCTGCAGCAAATACTGACAGTGTTATGCGAATCGTAGGTGGTGCAAGTGATCAAAATTTTTATGATAGTTTAGGGAAAGAATATCAAAATTATGTTGAATATTGCGAAGAAAAGAAAATTAAAAAAAAGCTTTTAGCTCCAAAGACAGTTGTAAAAGGTTTTGCAGAAAAATTTCTTAAAGAGAAAAAGTCAGAGTTACGTTTTCTAGGAGATGTTTTAACTTCACCTACATATACTCGAATAACTGAAGAGCTTGTTACAATTGAAATGTATAAGCCTGAAATTGTTGTAATTCAAATATATAATAATGCGATAGCTCAAGGTTATTTAGAAAATTTTGAGTTTATGTGGGAAAGAGCGATTGAGTATTGTTAGTTTTTTTTCTTAAATTTGTCTTGTTTGTGCTATTTTTAATTTAGCATTATTATTGAAAAATGAAGAATATTTACTTATCTATTATAATTTTATGTTTATTTTTACCTTCAATATCTGCGGACCCAAAAGTTAGTCAAGCTGTTGAGTTGGGTTTAGTTAGTTGGGGAAGAAGCCTTGATAAAGCTTATAAAGACTCAAAAGTAAAAAACAAACCAATTTTACTGCTATTTCAAGAAGTTCCTGGATGTCACGGAGTCCAAGAATTTGGCAAAGAAGTTTTATCTAACGATAAAATAGTTGCTTTTATTGAAAATAACTTTATTCCTATTTTCGTATATAAC
>CALJRW010000061.1 GCA_937976335.1 uncultured bacterium
ATGGAATAAAAATAATTTTTTTCGTAAATGTGTTTTTTTAAATCTTTTACTAACTCTTTGGGCTTATTTTTCACTATATTATAAGCATTAATAAGTTCAGAATTATTATCAGAAAGGTATGCATTTGTAGGTTGTAAGTTAAAGTATAGAGCTCCACCACCAATAAAAGGCTCAAAATAATTGTTCCAATTCTTCGGTAATCTTTTAAAAAGTTCTGGTATTAGTTGAGTTTTTCCACCTACCCATTTTAGAAACGGTTTACACTTAATTTTTTTGTTTTTTAGATCTTTAACTGCTGAAGACATATTGCTTATATCTTATTAGTTAAACTAAAAATTTTCAAATAAAATTCTAGAAACTCTACATCTCTAGAGCTCTGCGTCACTAAGAATACTATGTACATTTCATACTGACGCAGAGTTCAGGACATATCGAGTTTCTAGTTAAGTATTTTCTCTTTTAGTCTCTTTCCCAACTCATCCATAAATTCCTGAGTATTTAAATAAGTACTACGCTCTGCAGTTTTTCCGTGAATACAAATTGCAAGATCTTTTGTCATTTTTCCTGATTCTACAGTATCAATACAAACTTGCTCTAAAGTTTTACAAAAATTCATCAACTTATCATTAGAATCAAACTTTCCTCTGTAGTACAAGCCTCTTGTCCAAGCAAAGATTGAGGCAATTGGGTTAGTTGAGGTTTCTTCTCCCTTCTGATGTCTTCTAAAGTGTCTAGTGACAGTTCCATGAGCAGCTTCTGCCTCAATAGTTTTTCCGTCTTCTGTCATTAAAACTGAAGTCATTAATCCAAGAGATCCATAACCTTGAGCAACTGTATCAGATTGAACATCTCCATCATAATTTTTACATGCCCAGACATATCCACCTTCATTCTTAAGAGCAAAGGCAACCATGTCATCAATTAGCCTATGCTCGTACCAAGTTCCTATTTCTTCAAACTTAGCTTTAAATTCTTTATTATAAATCTCTTCAAAAATATCCTTAAAGCGTCCATCATAAGCTTTAAGGATAGTATTTTTGGTTGATAAGTATAGAGGATACTTTCTTAAAAAAGCGTAATTAAAGCAGCTTCGTGCAAAGCTTTTTATAGATTCATCTAAATTATACATCCCCATAGCAATTCCAGAGTTTGGAAAATCAAAAACTTCATATTCAATTTTTTCTCCCCCAGCTTCTGGTGTAAAAGTCATTGTTAATTTACCAGGACCTGGAACTAGAAAATCTGTAGCTTTATATTGGTCTCCAAAAGCGTGTCTTCCAACTACCAAAGGTTTTTTCCAATTAGGAACAAGTCTCGGAACGTTTTTACAAATTATTGCTTCTCTAAAAACAGTGCCACCAATTATATTTCTTATAGTTCCGTTAGGAGATCTCCACATTTTTTTAAGATTAAATTCTTTAACTCGCCCTTCGTCAGGAGTAATAGTTGCACACTTTATTCCGACACCGTGTTCAATAATTGCATTTGCAGAATCAGTTGTTACTTTGTCATCTGTTTTGTCTCTATTCTCAACAGATAGATCGTAGTATTTAAGATCTATATCGAGGTATGGTAAAATCAGCTTATCTTTTATCATTTCCCAAATGATTCTAGTCATTTCATCACCATCTAACTCTACAACCGGGTTCTCAACTTTAATTTTATTCATAATTTTCCTTAGTTTCTAACAGGCTTTTGATAAAGGAATAGTAAGAAAGCCTTTCTAAAACGTCAAGACAGAGATAAGATACTTATTTTAAATTAGGCGCAGCAATGTTAATTTTTCTTTTTTTAGGTTTTTGAGTAGAAGTTCCTGCTATTGACTTTTTAGCTTTTTGAGAAGGAGCTCTTTTACATGTTTGAATTACGATTTTTCCATTTTTATTTGCTAATTTAAATGTAAACCCAGTATTTCCATTTTTATCTTTGAAATTATTTGCTTTCTGCGAAAGAATTTTTTTGAATTCCTCAAAATCAATATTTTGTTTTTTCCCAGTTTGTTTTTCGAGAAGCATTTTGTAATTGTCAAATAAGCCTTTCATTTGACTTGAAGCTTTTCCTTTTACAGTTTCAGCTTTAAGCGCTTCAGAATTTCTTCGTTCCCTCAAATCTGCCTTAAAAATATCTCTTTTATATGTTCCGCTTTCTTTTGCTTTATAACTTCTTTCCCAATAATTATTATAAGTGTGATACCTTGTTTCAAGGGCTCTTTGTTTATGAGTATCTTGAGTTTTCTTAAATGGTGCTCTTTGAACTTTCCTAATTTGCATTTTGACGTCTTGGTGAGATTTATTTGGTTTTCTATCGAGTAAACCTAAAAAGTATTTTTCGTATTCTACTTTTAACTCTTCTAACATGACTTCAAGTCTTGAAAGCTCTTTTTGTACATTTACTACTGCATGTGCTCTTTCTTTAAGATCGTTCTTTCCAGTTAATACATCTCTTAGGCTTTTCTTTCTTTTACCGCTATCTTCGTTCTTTTTACTCATTTTTGTTTTTTCTACTTCTCAGATATGATATTCGTCAGATTAGTAATAAATATTGAGCTATATTTTACAGCACGAGAAATCCTATGCCTGAAAAAATTTCTGTTATTATCTTAGCTGCCGGTCTTGGAAAAAGATTAGGAAGAGATGTCCCTAAAGCTTTGGTAAAAACTAGAGAAAAATCCTTAATTTTCCATATCTTAGATGCTATTACGCCATTAGAACCTGAGAATGTAATAGTTGTTGTTGGTCATATGAAAGAACAGGTAATTTCTCAAATTACGAGTAATTACCAAAGCTTAGCAGTAAAATTTGCTAATCAGGATGAGCAACTAGGCACTGGACATGCAGTAAAATGTGCCCTGTCTGAATTTAATGATATTTCAGAAAAAATTTTAGTTCTTTGTGCTGATACCCCATTGCTAGAAACCGAGACACTTCAAGCCTTATCTGAGCTTCATGATAAGTCAAAGGCAACTCTTTCATTCTTAACTCTAAAGGCAGCCTCAGCTAACACATATGGTCGAATATTAAGAGAAGATGGTAAGCTGAAAGAAATAAAAGAGCATAAAGACTGTTCTCCTCTAGAAAAATTATGTGATGAAACTAACCCAGCTGTGTACATGGTGGATTCTGCCTTTTTAAAACCTGCAGTTGAAGGCTTAGAGAATAACAATAAGCAAAAAGAATTTTATCTTACTGACATTGTTGCAAGGGCAGTTAATGAAGGGCAAACTGTTGAAACTCTAACTCTAACAAATGAAAAAGAATTTCAAGGTGTAAATACTGAATCAGATTTAGCAACTGTTAATAAGGAATTATCTAAGAGAAAAGTCAAAGAACTTGCCTTAGAGGGAGTCATATTTGAAGATCCTGATTCTGTCTATATTGATTCTTCGGTTCGAATTGGCAAAAAAACAATAATTGGCCCTAATGTTAAACTTCTTGAAAAAACAACTATATCCTCAGATGTTCAAATAGAAGGAAATGCTTGTTTTATAAATACAAATATAGAAACTGGAACTTTTATTAGAATTGGATGTCGAGCTGAAGATGTCTTTATCGGTAAAAACTGCACAATTGGCCCATTTGTTAACTTAAGACCAAAAACTGAAATTTCTAATAATGTAAGAATTGGTAACTTTATTGAAACCAAAAATGTAAAAATTGGTAACGATTCAAAACTCCCGCACTTAAGCTATATTGGAGATGCTGAAATTGGGAAAGACGTGAATATTGGTGCTGGAACTATTACTGCTAATTATGATGGAGTTAATAAACACAAAACTACTATTTTAGATTCAGCTTCGACAGGTGCAAATTCTTCTCTTGTTGCGCCCATTACGATTGGCAAAAACGCATATATAGCTGCGGGATCTGTTATTACTAAAGACGTTCCTAACGATGCCTTGTCAGTTGCGAGGGGAAGACAGAAAAATGTTGAGGGATGGGCTAGTAAAAGTAAAAAATAAATTTAGACTAGGAAAATAAAAGAATAAAAATTTTATGAAGATATCTAATTTTCGTAAATTAGAATTCTGCAACCTTAATTTCTACCCCTTTAGTCTCCAATAAACTTAAAAGTAAATCAGTCTTAACAGACAAAGTTGCAGTATTTACTAAAGGATGACACAAAATAAACTCACTATTATATACTTGTTTTTCTACATAGAGTTTAACCTCTTTCTCCCTATCATTAAGGATTCCTAAAATACTTACAGAACCTGGTTCAACATTAAGATACTTTTTTAACCTATCAGGCGAAGCAAAACTAAGTTTACTAACTTCTAAATCTTTAGCTAATTCTTTTAAATTAATTTTTGTTTGATGCTCTAAAACAATAAGAAAATGTTTCGTGCCTTTTTTATCTCTTAAAAATAAGTTTTTAGTATCTATACCAGAAAGATTTATTTCTACGTTGTTAGCTTCAGCAACTGTAAAAACAGGAGGATGCTCTGCCTTAGAATAGTCAACTGAATTTGCACGAAGAAATTCTTCTATATTTTCAGAATTATACACTTGGAATTGTTAGTTAAACAATTATAATTGTGACTAAAGAATAACTAAGTTTTCTTGCAAACTAGCTTTCTTTTTAGTTTTTAAAAGATCCTTAGATCTCTTTCTACCTAACTTATCGTCTCTTCTTTTTCTTTTAGCTTTGGTTACTTTTGCGTCTGATGCCATAATATGATGCCTAAAATTTAGAAGGAAAATGTAACAAATTAAGCTATATGGGTCAAATTTGTCGGTAATTACAGTCAAAAGAAGGTAAATTTTTAGATTCTTAAGGCTTTCAGTATGCCGAAAAAGCAAGATAGTAATGATGTGGCTCACAAGCGAGCCACTTAAATAAGCTTTCATAATAGCTAGAAAATTTCAAGGGGTGAGGTTGGCAAAGCCATTTGTTAGTAGTGCATATTAAGAAACACCCCGGGGCTTCCCGCCAGCTATCTCTTTCATCACATAATCAATGTTCTCAATGTCGCCATTTTGATCAAATTTAACAAGCCCAAGTGCTCCTGGTTTCTCGTACGATTGAAGGACAGTCTTTACCTTCATTGGATCAGGTCCAACCTCCTCAATCCCATCCATTATACAATTCAGAGCGTCGAAAGTGGTTCTCACTAAAAACTCATTCTTAAGCTCTTCTGAGTACTTTTTGCGATAGCGCTGAATGAATTCTTGAAAATGTTTAGGTGAAGCATGAATGTCAGGAGGGGAAAGGTATTTGACTCCATTCGAGTTAGTCCCGGTTGCTTCTAAAAACTCGGGGTTATCAATATGGAGATAAGAATAGAATGTGCCAGGAATCCCAAGCTGTCTCGCTTGATTCACGACAATTGCACAGGTCCTTGGGTGAGAACAGTTAAAGTAAAAACCCTTCGCCCCGTAAGATTTTGCTTTCAGAAGTACGGGTTTTAGGTCAACCGAGCTTTCCTCGTAATCTTCCATATAAATAAACTCGTCTTTCAAATAATCCGTTAGAAGTTCTTTGATGCCTTGAGTAAAGGCGTGATCTTCAGTCAGTAATGCAATCGGTGTATTCCCATCTTGTCTGACCTGTTTTGCTAAAACCTTCATCCCACGTTCAACATCGATAAAAGTGCGAAAGACGTAATCACCAATCTTCTTTACATCCTTGTGACTGGAAATTACTGCTATTGTGAGAACGCCCTTTTTTTGAGCCAAGGGTCCGATTTGTAGCGTTTCCCCACTCGTAGCAGAGATCAAAAACCTTACCCCCTTCACATTGGTGAGATAGGAGAAAGATGTAGTAGGTGAGCTGTCGGTAGCAGCCTTACCATCTTCCATCAAGAAACTGTAAGTGTACTTATTATCAGCAGCAAGCATCTCACGCATAACCTCGACAGTTCGAGTAATCTCTGTTCCAATATGAGTAGCGTTACCCGTTAATGGGGCAATAATACCAATAGGCACAGTTTGGCGCTCTTCAGCATTTACGCAAACAACCAAAGTAAATAGAACTAGTGATGCTTGAATCCATTTTATCATGCTATTCTTCTCTGCTAGTTATCCACTGCTAACGGTTATGTTATTCAAACGCTAAACCATTAACTGACATGCAATAGTAATACTATACATTATTATTTAAAAGTAAGAAAACATTAAATAATGTTAAACTAGATAAAGCTTATAATTTTATTCAGGTATTCTTAGGGGATATATAATGTCATTTGCTACTTAGTTTGCACCTTTGTTACAAAATAGTGATAAACTATAAACCAAATGTATCCACAATCACAGTCCTATCTTCATCATCATTCAAATGCGAATCAGGACAGCCAAATAAGATTATTAGATCTTCAGATCCAGAATTTTTTAATTGATGGGCATAACCTTCTGGAATTACATAACTGTCACCTGTTTTCACTTCTACTTTTTTCCAGTCTTCAGGCTTTACAACTCCATCTGTTACTTTTCCAAAAAATTGAACTCCCTTACCGGCAAGTATCGAATAATCTTCATCTCCCTTAGTATGATAGTGACAAGTAACTTGATTAGGAATTGCTGCAACGTGTAATCTATAATTTGAATCTCCTGATATCTCAGCGTGACGTATTCCAACTGCTTTATCTGGAGTGGCTTTTTTTAAAGAATTTTTCCATGCGGATTCTTTTATACCTAAACTTGAAAAATTAGATACCAATTTAATTATTTTTATATTTATATTTTTATCTCTACTTGAAGATTCCATATATTAAATTCTAAGTTATTGATGCAGCTTGTATAACATATTAAACATCACTAATAACATCAAACCCCTTTAAACTACCAACTATAGCTAAGCCATAAACATTTTTAACAATGATTTTTTTATGTATTTTATCTGCTATTTCATTCAAAGTTGCACCGGAGCCTAAAGCATCATCTATTATTAAAACATTTTTTGTTTCTTTAGGCCCTGATGAAACAAAAATAGTCTCTCTTGCATTTGTAATTCTATCTTTTATTTTACTTAAGCTTTTTTGAGCTACCGGAATTTCCCCTATATGCTTTTAGTAATTAAATTTCTCCTTTTTCTACTAAAACCTTAAGATGTCGATGAAGAGCTTGTAGTGAAATTTGTAAAAAATCAGCTAGGTCTGTAGGACGAACTGACTTATTTAGTTCAATATATTCAACTACTTACTCTTTTCGGTTTATAGTTTATAGTTTATAGTAAACTATAAACATAAAAGATTTATTTTATTTGTAGTAAACGCAAAAAGTTCTGTCTTAAAAAAGTAAAGCAAGCTTAATATACAGAAAGTTCAAATGCCTTTGAATAAAATCAATAAAAAAACAAACAATTCATTTACGATACTTTCCTGAAAGTTTTTTTAACTCACCATTTCTAATTATTTCTACCGAATAAGAACTTTCATCTTCTATTACTTTTGCAAAAGTTGATATAAATGATGCACCATCAACTACCTGTTCTTTATTTAACTTAAGCAAAATATCTCCCTCTTCTATAAGTAGTTTAGTCAAAGGAGATTCGGACTTTATCGAAAAAATTCGAATACCTCTAATTTCACCTTTATCAAAATAAGGTGTAGATCTAAAAGTCGTCAATAATAAAGGAATATTTGTTTTTCTAGTATCAAGCTTTTCTTGATATATAGGAGGCTCATAAGTAATTTCATCAAAGAGCTTTTTTTCTTGTCTACAATAAAGCTTTTTCAATGCAGAGCTCTCGTCGGTGGAATTTTTACAACCTAACTTAATATAAGTCCATTTTAATTCTTTTTGTTCTAACCTGTTTAATAAACCTTCATGAGAATAATAAGTATCTATATAACGTACCATTTCTAAGCAACTATTTGTTTGCTTGTTCATGCATTGATTTAAAAGAGTTTTCTTTAAATACATTTTAGCTTGATTTGCTTGGTCTATATCTCCATATTTAGTCTCAAGATCTATATAATTAAAGTATTGGCTTATATTTTTCTCACAAGCTTCTCTAGCATCAATTAATGCCTGCTCTATTTCAATACAATCACCACAATTATTTCCAACAAATGTTCTTACCTGACCCGAAGGACAGTCTGGACATTTAAGAGCTAGTGCTGTGTTTGATAGTAAGATTAAAAAAAATAATGTAAGTGATAGTATTTTCATATTACAATTATCATTATGCTTACTTAGAAAAATGATATAACAAAGAATAAAATCAAATATCCAAATTCCTAGTATTCAAAGCATTTTCTTCAATAAATTTTCTTCTAGGCTCAACTTCATCACCCATAAGCACAGTAAAAATTTCATCTGCTTTAATAGCATCTTCAACTCTAACTTGTAGTAATGTTCTATTTTTAGGATCCATGGTGGTTTCCCAAAGTTGTTCAGGATTCATTTCTCCAAGACCTTTAAATCTTGTTATTGATAAGCCTTTTCTTCCTTTTGCATCAACGCTTGAAACTAAATCTTCTAGGTCTTTACATTCGGCAACAATATCTCCTCTTTCATCTCTAAAAATATATGGAGCAAGGCCCATTTTTTTGGCTTCGTCCATTATTTTAACTAGCCTTGTAAAAGCACCTCTTCCAAAAAGGCTTGTGTTAATTTTAGTTTTTCTACCAATTCCATTAAATCTAGTTTCTACAATAATTATATTTTCGTCGCCTTCTTTTTCAACCTTATACTCAATTGGAATTCCAACTAGTTTTACATCTAACTTTTCTTTTAAAGCTTTAACTAACTCTTTAGCCTTTTCTTCAGATGTTTCAAAGCCAACGTGATCTGTTGCAAGTTTTGAAACTTGTCTTATCACTCTGATATCTTGCCTCTCTTCAGCAAATACTTCTAAAAGGCCTTCAATTCTTTCTAAATTAAGAATTTGATTTTTTAGGGTTCCAGATTGCGTTAAAACTTCATCCTTAGAAACGCATGTAATGTCTGCAGTTCCTCCTGAAACTATGTAATCAGCAAAGGCCTGCTCTTCTTTTAAGTAAAGTTCGCTCCTACCTCGCTTTACTTTGTATAGGGGAGGTTGTGCAATATAGAGATGGCCTCTCGCAATTAACTCATTCATTTGTCTGTAAAAAAATGTAAGTAGTAGCGTTCTGATATGACTTCCATCAACATCTGCATCAGTCATTATAACAACTTTATGATATCTTAACTTACTAATATCAAAATCAGCGCCGATTCCTACACCTAAGGCAGTAATCATAGTTCTAATTTCTTGAAAAGCTAACATTTTATCAAAACGTGCTTTTTCTACATTTAGAATTTTCCCTTTTAGTGGAAGTATTGCTTGATAAACTTTATCTCTTCCTTGCTTAGCAGAACCTCCTGCAGAATCACCCTCCACTATGTAAATTTCACCTTCTTCTGGATTTTCGTTTTGACAATCAGCTAACTTTCCAGGCAATGCACCAGAGTCTAGAGCTCCCTTTCTTCTAACTAGCTCTCTTGCTTTTTTAGCGGCAGCTCTTGCGCGCGCTGCATCAAGCGATTTACCAACTATAATTTTTGCAATTGCAGGATTTTCTTCCAAAAAAGTAGATAACTTTTCACCGACAATTTGCTCAACAAAACCCTTAACTTCTGAATTCCCAAGTTTTGTTTTAGTTTGACCTTCAAATTGTGGTTCAGGAATCTTTACGCTAATAACTGCTGTCATTCCTTCCCTAGCATCATCTCCTTGAATACTGTCATCTTTGTTTTTTAAAAAATTATTCTTTGAAGCATATGAATTAATAGTTCTAGTAAGAGCAGACTTAAAACCAGCTAAATGCGTTCCTCCTTCTTGAGTGTTAATATTATTACAATATGTAAAAATATTCTCTTGGTATTCTTGGTTGTACTGAATTGCAAGGTCGAGAGTTATTCCTTCTCTTTCGGAACTCATAAAAACTGGTTCAGGAAAAAGAGGTTTTTTAGAACGATTAACGTGTTTTACAAAACTAGAAATTCCACCCTCGTAAAAAAACTCTTCTGTTTTGTTGTTTTGTTCATCTGTAAGAATAATTTTAAGCCCTGCATTTAAGAAAGCTAGTTCTCTAATTCTGTTAACTAGAGTGTCATAACTAAAACCTTTACATTCTGTAAAAATCTCATGATCTGGATAAAAAGTGACTTTTGTTCCTGTTTCTTTTGCATCACCTATAATTTTTAAAGGAGAAACCGCCTCTCCTCTTTTAAATTCCATACTGTGAATTTTATTTCCTTGTTTGACTTCTACCTTCAACCATTCTGAAAGTGCATTTACAACAGAAATTCCTACCCCATGAAGACCACCAGAAACTTTATAAGCATCTTTTTCAAATTTTCCTCCGGCGTGAAGTTTTGTCATTACTACTTCGACTCCACTAATACCTTCCGTTGGATGCATGCCTGTAGGTATTCCTCTACCGTTATCTTCAATAGTAACCGAACCATCAATGTTTAATATAATTGTAATTGTGTCACAATGTCCTGCTAAAGATTCATCTACTGAATTATCAAGAACTTCATAAACTAAATGATGATAACCTCTATCGTAAGTATCACCTATATACATCCCAGGACGTTTTCTAACAGCATCAAGTCCTTCTAAAACTTTAATCTGTTCGGAGCCATATTTGAGTTCGGGTGCTGATTCTGTTCCTACAACTTCTGTCATATTTTCTGCGCTTATGGTCATTTTAAAAATTAAAGTAAGTACTCTATTTTTATACAAATTTGAAGAATTTAGCAAACTTTTAGATGAAATTCTTATGCTCTAACTATCTGTACTTTCAAGAGTTCCTTCGCTGATTTTTAGCACTCTTTTTGAGCCTTTTAAGAGCTTACTTAATGCAATATCAGTCCCTGTAACAAAAACCTGACCTTTTTCTAAATCTAGCATTTCAAAAAAATTATCAGTTCTAGTTTGATCAAGTTCCGAATTTACATCATCTAGTAAAATAATAGGGCGAATAGATCTCTCCTTTTCAATAATACTTATAGACGCAAGCTTAAGTGATAAAACTAAGCTTCTAGTTTGTCCTTGAGATGAAAAAAACTTCGCTTCTTTTTCTCCAAGGTTTATAATTATATCATCCTTATGAAGACCAAAAACTGAATATCCTCTTCTTTTTTCTCTTTCAAAACCCTCTCTTAAAATTGAATCAATTGAGTCAACTTCAAGAATTCCCTCATTTATAAAACTTCCATTTAGTGTTAATTCAATATTACCATCAGTTTTAGAAAATTTTTCATGTTGTTTGTTAGCCTCAATTTGGATATTTTTTAATAATTTAATTCTTTCTTTTTCAATTAAAACTGTTTTTTCAGCAATTATTCTATTCCAAGGTTCTATTAACTCGTATTTTAGATCGAGATCGTTTTTTAGTAATATATTTTTACTCTTTATGGCTCTATTATATTCAACTAAATGCTTAAAAATACTAGGGTTAATAGAAACTAAAAGATGATCCAAAAACCCTCTTCTTAGTGCAGGTTCGCCTTTTACTAATCGCAAATCATCCGGGGTAAAGGAAAGGCATATTATCTTTCCTATAAAATCTAAATAATTTTTAACTTTATTTTGATTATAATAAGCTTCTTTTTTATTTCCTCTAAAAACTATCCCTAACTCAAAGTTACTAACATCAGAAATAATTTTTCCAAAAATTGAACCTTCCTTTTCTTCGTTCCTAATTAAATTTTTATTCTTTCCCTTTCTAAATGATTTAGAAGTACTTAAAAGATAAAGCGATTCTATAAGATTTGTTTTTCCTTGTCCGTTTTTTCCAACAATAAAGTTTACTGATTTAGAAAAATCAATATTTAAATAATTGAAGTTTCTAAAGTTAAATAGTTTAAGGCTTTCAATATACAATCTGTAATTCCAGTTGCTCTATTTTACAATTCATTAATTTAATCTGATAGGCATAAGAAAACTCTTATAATTTGAATCGCTTTCAATTTTAAATATAGCTGGTCCAGTAGATCCATGAAGTTCTATTATAACATTCTGATCTTCGTTTATAGAACTTAAAACATCAAGAATATACTTTCCATTAAATCCAACAGTAAGTGGATCAGATTTGTAATCTATTTCAATTTCATCAGTCCCTTCTCCTAATTCTGGAGAAGACCCTGACATTTTAATCATTCCATTACTAAAATCCATAGTAACTCTCTTTGATTTATCAGAAACTAGCAATGTAACTCTTTTAATAGATTGTTCTAATTGACTTTTAGCAATACTAATATCATATCCCTTAGCTTCCGGTATAACTTGTGTATAGTCTGGAAACTCACCATCAACCAAACGAATCGAAAGCTTTGTGCTTCCAGCATCTAAAATAAACATTCCTTCTTCAAAGCCAACTAAAACTTCTGAATCAATATTTTCATCTAATATTTTCTTAGCCTCTATTAAACCTCTTTTTGGAACTATCTCTCCTGTTTCAGGTAAGTTAAGTGTAGATATTTCTCTTTCTATTAATGATAATCTATGCCCATCTGTTCCAACCATTTTTAACTTGCCAGAATCGTAAAAAAAACACACTCCATTCAGCACAAATCTTGTTTCATCGTCTGATACTGAATATAAACTTTTTCCTAACATTTCAGATAAGACTTTTGCAGGCACCTTAGAAGACGATCCTAATTTAAAATCACTAACTCCTGGAAACTCATCTGCACTAACTCCTACAAGCTTAAATTTAGCTTTCCCAGCGTGAATTTCTAACCTGTCATCAGACATCAAGTCGAAAGAAATATTACCTTCAGGGAGCTCTCTAACTATTTCTGAAAGCATTTTGGCGTTAACAGTTATTGATCCTTCTTTTGAAGTTTCAATTGGAATATTAGTGATACAACTAATTTCTAAATTTGTTGCAATAATTTTTAACGTTGTACCTTTTACTGATAACAAAAAATTTGAAAGTATTGGCATTGTTGTTTTTCTTTGAACAATACTTAAAGCAAGAGAAAGAGATTTCGTTAAACTATTTTTATCAATTAAAAACTTCATAAAGTTTGGCCTTTTTTACTATTAATATATTAAATATAATCTTAGTAGTAATAGTACTGTAAAGATTAGGGTAATTCTAATTTAAATTACTAAAAAATAAAGTTTTTTTGTAATATTTCTCTCGGTAAAAAGTGTAAAGCTAAGAATTCTAACAATCAAAAAAACAAACTTTACATTAGTTATCCACAAGTTTTACCGGGAAAAAACTAATAAATTAAAACCCTTAGCTTAGATATTAACAATTTAAAATTCTAGAAGCAAAAACTGACACAAGTTAATAATTATTATTTTATTGTGAAAGTAAATCCCTCTCGATTTTATTTAAAATATTAGCAACATTATCGTCTTCTTTTAATTTTTTAGAGACAACCCTAGCTGCATGAATAACACTAGAATGATCTCTTCCACCAAAATCAGCACCGATATCAGAATATGAACAAGTAGTGTGTTTTCTACACAAGTACATTGCGATTTGTCTAGGAAAAGAAATTTTTCTAGTCCTTCTCTTAGAAGATAAATCTGTTGGTCTTACACCAAAATGATCAGATACAGCACAAGTAACATCTCTTACCGTAGGAGTTAATTGTTTTGGTCTTAGTATTTCTCTTAGGGAATCTCTTGCAAGTTCTAAAGAAATACATGTTTTCCTAAGTTTACTTAAAACTACAATTCTTGTTAGAGCTCCTTCTAACTCTCTAACGTTAGAAGAAATGCAATCAGCAATGAGGTGTATAATTTTATCATCTATTTTTATTTCTTCTTCAAAAGCTTTGCGTTTTAATATTGCAACTCTTGTTTCAAAATCTGGAGCTTGCAGATCAGCAGTTAAACCCCATGCAAACCTGGTTTTAAGCCTTTCAGCAATTCCAGGAATTTCAAGAGGCATAGTGTCAGAAGTAATAACTATTTGACGCTTAGAGCTATATAATGAATTAAAAGTGTGAAAAAACTCTTCTTGAGTTCTTTCCTTTCTAGCAAGAAATTGAATATCGTCAATTAATAACAAATCAATTTTTCTATATTTTTCTTTAAATTGACTCATTTTTGAAGTTCTGAGCGAATCAATTAGCTCATTAGTAAACACTTCAGAAGAAACATAGTGAACATTTATGCCAGGATTTTTCTCAAGTGCATAATTTCCAATAGAATGTAGTAGGTGAGTCTTTCCTAAACCTACTCCACCGTATAAAAAAAGAGGATTATAACTTTTTCCAGGGTTTTCAGCTATTTGAACAGCAGCAGCATGACCGAATTGACTATTGTTGCCAACGACAAAAGTATCAAAAGTGTATTTGTGGTTTAAAGATACAGGCTTTGTTTTTAATTTAACAGAGTTAGTTTGATTAGGCCTTTTAACTACAACATATCTAGGTTTTTTAATTTTAGCTTCGTCGACTGCACCTAAAGCTTCTTCTGCAAAGATATTTAAATCAACAGGCGCACCTAAAGTTTTTTCGAAAGCATCTGATAATTTGTTTTTATATTGAGAAGTTAAGAGTTTACAAACAAAGCTAGACGGAGCTTTGATAGAAATAGTCTTGCAGGCAATATCTACATTAACTAGTTCTAAACAACCGATATATGTAGAGAAAATTTGTGATTCTAAATCTTGTTTTAGTATTTTTTTAGTTAGATCCCATATGTCTTTGTTTTCTTCTGACCAATTTCCTGAAAGATCCATTAAATTTAGTAACCTCGTGATTTAGTAAACTCTATTTAGTTAATTCTGTAATTTAGTAAACTGCTTAATATAAAATTACAAATTGCTTAGCATACATAAAGTTTTAGCATACATAAAGTTTTTAAGCATGCTATATAAAAAAATTAATCTATTTTATTACACAAGCAAGTTTCAACTTAAAAAAGCTTGATGACTTTAGCTAATACGGAAAAACTTTTACAAGTGATTTTTAAAAAAAATTTTTTAAAAAAAGCTAACATAGAAGAAAGAAAGAGTTTTGTGTGAAAAATTTTTTTTTAGCTTGAACTTACCT
>CALJRW010000062.1 GCA_937976335.1 uncultured bacterium
CCTTTGCAATGCTAATGGGTACAATGTTTACAATAGGCCTGTTATCTAAAAATTCAGAAATGACAGCAATGCGTTCAAACGGACTGACTGTTTTTTGGCTAACAAAACCTATTTTATATACCGCCTTAGCTTTAAGCTTTGTATGCATCTTATTAAACGAATCAATAGTGCCCTTTTGTAATCGACGCGTAGAAGAGATTTACAATATTGACATTAAAAAAAGAGATGAAAAAGGCACTTTTGATAAAGATAACTTTTGGTGGCGAGAAGGTGATAATTTTTTCTCAGCAGTTCTTTTTGATTCTAGAACAAGCTCTGTACACAAGTTATCTAAATTCTATTTAAATAAAGATTTTTTAATAGATAAAAGAACAGACTCAGAAAAAACAACCTGGGTAAATAGTCAGCTAGGATGGAATATGAAAAATATTACTGAAAGAAAGTTTGAGCTGGTCGAAGAAGTAAGCACAAAAAATTTTGAAGCCTTACCAGCTCCTGAAATAACACTTGCCCCGAAAGATTTCTTCTCTTTTAAATCAGAACCAGAAACTATGACTTTTATGGAGCTTTTATCGTTTATAAAAGCTCAAAAACTAAATGGTCTTCCAGTTAAACGTTATTACCCTGATCTTTTTTCAAAGCTGGCTTTTCCTTTTATCGTATTCGTTATTACTTTAATAACAATTCCTTTTGCACTAATACCAGCGAGAACGGGAAGCATGGCAACCAGCTTTATGAGTGCGCTATCAATAGGCTTTTTATATTATGTAATACACAGCTTAAGTCTTGCCTTTGGAAAAGCTGAAATTTGGCCCGCTCTTCTTGCTGCCTTTGCGGCAAATATTTTACTAGCTTCAGTTGGCCTTGTCCTTAACTTAGGGTCTGAGGCTCCGAGTTAATTTCTTTTAATAATAAAAGAGCAAACATTATTGGATACCAAACATGAAGGTACATTTTAGAATGAAGTAAGCAAATTAGAATATTTGCAGATAATAAAATTAGTGAGATACAAGAAAAACATTTTTTATCTTTACCTAAGCTATGAATTAAAAACAAAGCACATGGAATAAGCAAAACAAAATCATATGTCCAGGCATAAGGAGCCACACATAAGCTTAAAGCTATTAAAAGAAAATTTATCAAAAATATATTTTTATAATAAATCTTTTTGCTTCCAATTAAGACAGCAATCATTATCAATAGTGGCAAAAAACGTAAATACCATAACTTTGAAGAAATAAGTAACATTAACCAAGCACCAGTTGTGGGATTAATCCAATTAAGTGGTAGCACGCCTTGTCTTAAGAAGTAATAACTATAAATATCCGGATTAATTAACAATGGAAAGGCTGCAAATACTCCTGCACCAAAAATCAAACCAATTAAGGTTCTATATTCAGAAAACTTAAAAGATCTTAGCAACAAAAATAAATAAAGAAGAGTTAAAAGATGCGGCTTAAATAACGTAAGAGAAAGCAAAAAACCTGCTCGATAATTATCTGAAAAAACTTTTAGTTTAGAAAACGTTTTTAACAAATACATAGATAAACCAAACAGAGGAATAACTATCAATTGTCCTAAGGCAAGAGATTGAAAAAGAGGAAACATTGTAACTACAAATATACGACCAAACCACTTTGAATATAAATTTCTTTTATAAAAGTTTTGAAAAAACTTCTCAAAACTAAAAAATATAAATACATACAAACATAAGCAAAAAATAAACCATATTTTTGTAATATCATTAAATTCAAACAAGCCAATTGGAGCAATAAATGAAAAAATTTGAGGAGGATTCCAAACTTGCATTATATCAGCTATGTCCGGAACTGTGTTTAGCATAAGATTTCTTAGTGAATTAAAATCGTACGGATTCCCACCTTCTAAAAATAATTTTGAAGCTGCCCAAAAAGGTAATAAATCGTTTGTTGATGAGCCTAAATTAGAAAGTTTTGGGGAATCGAGAAGGAACCATAGGAATATTATAAAAATAGGTAATAGGAGTGTCTTTAGAGCTTTATCCATAAGTTGGTTTAGTTTAATAGAATTATATTATTAATAGTTGAATCATAAAAGAGGGTTAAAAACATCCTACCACTACGTGTACTTTCTAACTGACTTCTAACTGAGTATGGAATTTAAAGAGCACTAACTAGCGCCAGCATCATTTTTGTTTATTTTGTCCTACTATTTAGTGCGAGTAACATTCTTCCCTTGCTCTTAACCTGAAATTTGCAAGTTACTTAGATTTATACCAAATGATTTTTTGCAGTAATAAGCACATATGCTGCTCGAACAAATAACACTGAATGTTATGCATAAATTTCAAGAAAAAAAACAGTAAAACCAAATGTCGAGCAGTATATTCACCCCCCTATTACATATTTTTCTTTCTTCTTATTTAACTAACATTATGTTATAATAAATTATGAAAAGTGCTCAAAGCAAAAGTAGTAATATTGCAATTTCTCTTCAAATTATGCAGCTTGGATTGGAACTGAAAAAACATAAACTGCGACGTGAGAATCCGAAAGCTAACGAAAGTGAGTTAGAAAAAATTCTAATAGATTGGTATATAAGTAAACCTAGAAATACTTTTGGCATTAGAGATAAAAAATCTCTTTAAAACAATTTTTAGCAGTAATTCATGAACGATTTATTATCAAGTTTAGAAAATCTGGCAAATCATCTATATGAGTTAAACAAACCTTGGGCGTTAGTAGGAGCTTTGGCTAGCAACGAGTATACAAGCGAGCCAAGGTTTACCAGCGATATTGATATTATGATTCTTATTGACACCCAGGACAACGTTAATAATTTTCTTAACGATTTATCTTTGATAGGATATGCAATATTAGAAATTTCAAATCATCCCGATCTAGAGCATGTTACTTCTGCAAAATTTCTAGGTCTTAGCTCAGAACATGGAAGATTTTTCATAGACTTAATATTTCAATCTACAGAGGTTGAGCATGAAATTACAGCTAATGCAATTAGCACAGAAATATTACCTGGCCTTACAATTCCTATAGCTAAAAAAAGCCACTTAATAGCAATGAAATTACTTGCTATTGTTTCTCCAGAACGAAGTATTGAAAAAACGATGACAGATAAGGCAGATTTAATTGGACTTTTAAAAACAACAAGCAAAGAAGAACTTAAGGAAGCTCGTACTATGGCAGACTTAATAAATGAACGTTATACATTGCCTATTAGAAACTTGAATCGGGCACTAGATAGATTTATTGAAGATAATTCTCTAAAAAGATAATCAAGCTATACAAAGCAACCACATACTTTTTAAAAAAACATTAATTAACTGTTCTTCTGATTTTTTTGTAGTAGCTTTCTTTTCTAAAATCCAGGTTCTTAGTTTTAAATTAATAGTTTGTGTATATCGACAAAAATTCTAAAAAGTTTCTTAATTTTTGATTTTTTTGAGATTATTTCTAAAAGACATGTTGCTGGCACCAGTTAGTTTCCAGTTAGTTTCCAGTTAGTTTAAAATTGACGAGTATAAAATAAACATCTGGAATTCAATTTTACCTCATTCGCCTAATAAGATAGACAACCCTTCCCTTTTAACAAGTTCCAATAACTTTGAAGCGGGAGCACTTGGTGATTTTTGCCCTTGTTCCCACTTTTGAACAGTAGAAACGCTCACATTAAGTAAAGCTGCGAAAACGGCTTGGCTAAGCCCAAACGATTCTCTTAATTTAGTAATAGCTTTAGGAGATAATTTTACAGGTGGAGAAATTAAATCTTTTCTAAATTCACGCATCGTGACACCACTAACAGCTCCTATTTCCATGAGAGCTTCCATGCCTTCAATTAATTCTTTTCTTAATCTTTTATTAGCCATTTTATTTTACCTCTAAAAGACTCCCTTTTTTAACTAATATAGTTAACTGAGAATCAGTTAATTGAAATAAAGTATCAGCAAATTGCTTTAACCTCTTTAATTCTTTTTTATCAAGACTTTCTTTTTCACTTTTTAAAAACCCAAATATAAAAAAGGCATTTTTGTCAGTTCTAAATCCAATAATAGTTCTAGCTCCGCACTTTTTCCCCTACCTTTTACTGGCAATCGTTTTTTGTAAACTCCACCACCTAAATTAGCATCAATAAGCCCTTCTTCTATTTCTTTAATTGCACGTTTTAGAGACAAATCAGAGATTCTTTCTTTTTTAGCCCACTTAGCGAATGCTTTTAATTTATATATTCTCATTTTTACAAACTATATCACTTAGTGCTATAGTTTGTCAATATATATTAACAATTGGTTTTTTAAAGGAACCCCCCTAGCGTTTGATTTTCTAGGCAAAAGAACGCACAAAATTATTATTTTCAACTTCAAGTATAGCATCTCTTGGCGACGCTCCTCTCGCTATGGTTTCCTCAATTTGGCTAGCTAGAGAGAGACTAGCTTCTTCAGACATATCTGGAGCTCCTGTGTTAGTTAAGCTCCAGATATAGAGATTCAAACAAATTAACAATTCCGCCAGATCTTGTTCTCCATTTGAATCTAAGTATTGTACAGCAATAGAAAGACCACTTAACAAAGCACTCGCTTCTATAACACGCTTATCATACTGAAAGGACATTGCTTTATCATATGCAGGAAGTTCGCCATAAGGTTTAGCAAAAACACTTTCAGGTTTGCAGAGATGACAAGCATAGCCAGAGTAAGTATAAGGATTTAGAGATTCTTCAATGTAGCAGTCAAGGCCAAACATATTTCTAGCAATAATATTATCTCTTGAATGTTGTCTTTCATGAAAAGTAGTTTCTACTTTCATCATTCTATAGAAGTCACGAGGACTAGGATTGAGTTTTAAAAAAAGATCGGATAGTTTCTTTGTCTTAGAAGGATCGACATTGCCATGTTCTCCAATTGAGAATCTCCTTACACTATCATGCCAATGCTTAGCGGCATCTCTAGGGTCTGTCTGAAAACAGCCTAAAAAAGTGAATTTTTGAATAGAGCGATGGTTTTGCTGAGAAAAACGGATTTAAATTAATTTTTTTGAATTTAGTTTTTTGTTTTTTAAGCAATTAAGTGTAAGAAATTGCTCACAAGT